>JBNKZR010000315.1:0-9210 GCA_050301735.1 Polyangiaceae bacterium
CTGGGCGAGTTCCGGGACTTCTCCGAGTGGCGACCAATCTGATAACCCCTCGCGCCAAACGAGCGTGCCCTCGTTGATGCTTCCAGTCGTGCACAGATCGATGATCTGTCCGGCCGTCACGGGCTCCTTGGTGTGTCCGTCGCGGCTGATGTACCAGCGGTCTTCCGCTCCCGAACGCGACGGATCGAAGATCCCCGTCGCCTCTTCTGGATCGTCCCACGAGTCGTCCATGTGAACCGTTGTGTATGCCAGCTCCGCCGCTCATGAAACGGGCAATCGCCGCCGAGACGAAATGCAAAGGCTTCCAGGACGACCGACCCTTTGGCCAGGGCAGCGCGGCTGACGCTCGTGCTCCGCCCAGAGCAGGCGGACGGCAAGCTCACAGCAGCACTGGCATGGCGCGGTCGACCCTCACCTCCGCCGGACTTACCCGGCAGCCATAGGCCAACACCTCTACCCCCTGCGCTTGCACTTGGCGCAGGGTGCGAGCGTAGTCTGGGTCGATGAGTTCTGCGGGCTCGACGCTGCGAGCGTCGTTGCGCACGACACAGAACAGCAACACCGCCCGCGCCCCCTGCTGACGAGCCAGCGCGAGTTCCTCGAGGTGTCGTCGCCCCCGCGCCGTCACCGAGTCGGGGAACGCAGCGCGACCGCCACCCAAGGTCATCGTCGCACACTTGACCTCGATGTAGCAGCGCCCAGAAGCCCCGTGCAGCGCGATGTCGATGCGACTCTGCCCCAACCGCACCTCACGGCGAAGGATGTCGTACCCCCGCAGCTCATCGACGACACCGGACTTGATCGCCTCCACACTCAGATCGTTGGCGCGGGCCGGGTTGACGTACACGAGCGTGCCCTCCACTTCCGCGATTTCCCAGGTCCAGGGTAGCTTGCGCTTGGTGGAGGCGTGATGACTCAGCCACACGCGCCCGTCGAGCTGGAGGCAAGTCTGCATCGAACCTGGATTCGCGCAGTGCGCAGTCACCACACGCCCGTCGTCGAGGCGCACGTCTGCCAGGAAACGTTTGTAGCGCTCGAGCAAGCGACCTCGCTGTAGGGTGGAGCTGAACTGCATCCCCACGGTGCTAGCTCGCGCAAGCAGCGTTAGTCCAGAGCGGCCTCGACCCACTCCGTGTGCAAGAGTTGCGCCGCGCGTTGGGAAGCGGCGATGCTAGAGTCCATTCATGACCTACGAAGAATTGCTAGGCCTCAAGCAATACGTCGGATTCGGAGACGAGTCCGTGCGCGCGTTGGTTCACCTACACGCTGTGGCGGAGCCGTGCTTCGAAGACATCGTCGACGACTTCTACACCACGATTCAGGAGCACAGTGAGGCACAGGGGGCCATCTCCGGAGGCGAGGCCCAGGTCAAACGACTCAAGCAGACCCTCGTCGGTTGGCTGCACAGCACCCTGCTCGGCCCTCATGACGAAGACTACCTCATCGCGCGCTCGCGCATCGGAGAGGTGCACGTTCGGATCCGACTACCTGAGCGCTTCATGTTCTCGGCGATGAACCGAATCCGCGACGGTCTCCTCAACGTGGTCTACTCCCGCGTCGAGCCGGAGGAGCTGCGCCAGCGTACCAGCAGAGCCGTTCACCAGATACTCGACATCGAATTGGCGATCATGCTCAACAGCTATCGCGAGCATTGGGTGACGCGCGCGAGGAACAACGAGCGCCTGGCGACGATCGGTCAGCTCGCGGCCTCCATCGCCCACGAGTTGCGCAACCCCTTGGGCATCGTGCAATCGTCTCTCTACTTGCTCGACGCGCGATTTTCGAAGCTGCAGCTGGCTGACGCCACGTTGGACAAGCACCTGGCCCGCATCTCTACGCAGGTCACCGCTTGCGGCAACGCGATCTCTGGTCTGTTGGAGATGGCCCGAGATGGGCAACCCAACAAGGCGCCTACGAAAATCCGAGCCATCGTCGACGCCGGGCTCGAATCCGTTGCGATTCCGGAGTCCGTGAAGGTCGAGATCCACATCGCCCCGGATTTGTCAGTGAGTGCCGATGCTCAGCAGCTCAAGCAGGTCGTTTCCAACCTGGTCGACAACGCCATCACGGCGATGGAAAAGGATGGCACCATCACCATCAGCGCCGGCGGAGACGAACGAGGTGTCGAACTCTTGGTGGCGGACGACGGCCCAGGCGTCGCGCTGGACATGGATGAGAGGATATTCGAGGTGCTTTTCACCACTCACGCCCATGGCACCGGCCTGGGCTTGGCGCTGTGCCGCAAGATCGCACAAGGGCATGACGGAGAGTTGACGCTTGTGAGACGGGATGAGCCAGGAGCGTGTTTCCGCCTCTGGCTCCCCACCTTGGCCGTGTGATTTATCCGGGCCGGCCCCGCGGCAGCATCGAGGTGCGCCAAGGCGGGTTGTCGAGCCGGCCATTTACCCACTACACTACCGTCCCATGGTGCGGTTGCTGCTCGTCGAGGACAACGCTGAGCTCGCAGAGAATCTGGCGGAGATCCTCGAGTGCCAAGGGCACGAAGTCGACGTGTGCCCCTCCGCAGAAGAGGCGCTGACTCGCCTCGACACGCATCGCTACGGCGGCATGGTCACGGACTTGCGACTGCCAGGACAGAGCGGCCTGCAGTTGATCGAGGTCTTGCGAGACCGAGCAGATCCGACCCCCATCGTCTTGATGACGGCGTACGCGGATTCGAACGCGGCACAGCGAGCAGAAAAGCTGGGTGCTTTGGCGGTGCTCTTCAAGCCGCTGGACATGCAGCGCCTATTCGACGCGGTGCAGGAGTTCGCGCATGACAAACGCAAGGTGCTGGTCGTCGAAGACAACACCGAGCTAGCGGAGAACGTCGCCGAGGCCCTCAGCCAACGTGGCTTCTCACCGGTCGTTGCACGAACGGTAGCCGAAGCCATGAATCAGCGCGGCCTGCCCGACGTGGCGCTGATCGACTACCGCCTTCCCGACGGTACGGGCTTGGAGGCAGCGCGGCGCCTGCGCGCCCGCGACCCACAATTGCGAGTCATCATCGTCTCTGGCTACGGCCCCCAACTGAAGAGGGCGGTCGGCGAGGCCCCACCAGACTTCGTGTCCAAAACGTTGGCGAAACCCGTCGAGATGAACAATCTGATGGAAGAAGTGCAACGCGAGTACTTGGCGCGCGGACCAGGAGCAGGCGACTCCGGCGGTCTCGAAATGAGACGCTGAAGCCAGCGAACGGCGCACAGCGCCTCGCGCACGCCAACCGAAACGAATGCCACTTAATGGGGTGGCGGCGGCAAAGCTTGCGTGTTGCCGGGGTGCAGTGAGAGTGTCCCCCTTAAGAAAGCTCGCAGATTCGGCGTTGGTAGCCATCCAAGACGCGGAATTTCCGTGATTGTGGGGGCGTCGACGGACTATCGGCTGCGCAGATGCGATCGGTTGTCGCGGTCGATAGTTTGGAGAGGGCCGACCAAATCGCGGGCACACCTTTTGCCTAAGCGCGAGCCAAAATGTCTACTCGACTCGAAAAGTTCTCCTACGACGATGCCGTTGTCCGGAAGTTCGCAATCGCGACCGCCGTGTGGGCGTTGGTCGCGACGCTTGCCGGACTGATCCTGGCGCTACAGCTGGTCCTCCCGCAGTTGAGCTTCAACCTGCCCTACCTCACCTTCGGTAGACTGCGACCACTGCACACCAACGCAGCGATATTCGCCTTCGCCGGCAACGCGATCTTCGCGGCCATCTACCACTCCAGTCAGCGCCTGCTCAAAGCGCGCATGTTCAGCGACGGCCTGAGCAAGTTCCACTTCTGGGGCTGGCAGGCGATCATCGTTTCCGCAGCCATCACGCTGCCGTTGGGGATCACCCAGTCCAAGGAGTACGCCGAGCTCGAGTGGCCGATCGACTTGGCCATCGCTGTCGTCTGGGTGGCATTCGCCATCAACCTCTTCGGCACCATCGCCAAACGACGGGAACGGCACATCTACGTCGCCATCTGGTTCTACATCGCGACGGTGATCACGGTCGCCATTCTCCACATCTTCAACAACCTCGTGATCCCCGCGGGCCCATTCAAGAGCTACTCCATCTACGCTGGCGTCCAAGACGCCTTCATGCAGTGGTGGTACGGGCACAACGCGGTCGCGTTCTTCCTGACGACGCCGTTCTTGGGCTTGATGTACTACTACCTGCCCAAGGCAGCGAATCGCCCCGTCTTCTCATACAAGCTCTCGATTCTGCACTTCTGGTCGCTGGTGTTCATCTACATCTGGGCGGGCCCGCATCACCTGCACTACACGGCTTTGCCAGAATGGGCTTCGACACTGGGCATGGTCTTTTCCGTCATGCTGTGGATGCCCTCGTGGGGTGGCATGATCAACGGCCTCTTCACGCTACGCGGCGCCTGGAACAAAGTGGCTGAAGACCCAGTCCTGAAGTTCTTCGTCGTCGGCATCACCTTCTACGGTATGTCGACCTTCGAAGGTCCCATGCTGTCCATCAAGAGCGTCAACGCGCTCAGCCACTACACCGACTGGACCATCGCCCACGTGCATGCGGGCGCCCTCGGCTGGAACGGCTTCATGGCGTTCGGCATGTTGTACTGGCTCGCTCCGCGGCTGTTCCAGACCAAGCTGTGGTCCCAGAAGCTCGCCACGCTGCACTTCTGGCTCGGGACTCTGGGCATCCTCTTCTACATCGTGTCGATCTACGCTGCAGGCGTGACCCAAGGCTTGATGTGGCGCGCCTTCGACGAGACGGGTCGCCTCGCCTACCCCGACTTCGTAGAAACGGTGATTCAATTGGTCCCGATGTACTGGGTCCGGGCTTTCGGCGGCTCCTTGTACGTGACCGGCGTGGTGCTCGGGTTGGTCAACATCCTGATGACGTGGAAAGCGCGTCCCGAGGAGTACGACGTGCCCGTCGTCGAAGCGCCCGCCTTGGGCGACTACGAGGGGCCGGAACCGCGCGTCATCATTCCCGCTCACCCGACCCTGGCGACCTTCGGCTACCGCCTGCAGTACTTTGCTCGCGCCGCTTGGCACCGTACCTGGGAACGCAAGCCCCTGAAGTTCACCTTGTGGGTGACGACCAGCGTCGTGGTCGCCTCCTTGTTCGAGATCATTCCCACTTTCTTGATCAAGTCGAACATCCCGACGATCGCTTCCGTGCAACCGTACACACCGCTTGAGCTGGTGGGTCGCGACATCTACATCAGCGAGGGTTGCTACAACTGTCACTCGCAGATGATTCGCCCCATCCATGCGGAAACGGAGCGCTACGGCGAATACAGCAAGCCCGGTGAGTTCATCTACGACCATCCCTTCCAGTGGGGTTCCCGTCGTATCGGCCCGGACTTGCACCGCATCGGCGGCAAGTACCCGCACCTGTGGCACGTCCGCCACATGGACGACCCAACCTCCACGACGCCGCAATCGATCATGCCGCGCTACCCCTGGCTGCTCACGGACCAGCTGGACTACAGCGTCGTTCAGCCCCGGGTGGACACGATGGCCATGTTGGGCGTGCCCTACGGTGAAGCCATCAAACGCGGTGAAGAAATGGCACGCGAGCAGGCGGCGACGATCAACCGCGAGATCATCGAGCAAGGCGGTCCGGGCAATCTCGCCGACACGGAGATCGTCGCTCTGATTGCGTACCTGCAACGTCTGGGCACGGACATCTACAAGTCCCCGCCTCAAGACGACAACGAGAAGGCGCCGGTGGCGCTGTCCGGAGGTAGCGATGCGGCTCAGTGACATCATGAGCAAGATGGGGCTCTCGTCCTACGCGGAAGTGGCGCTCATCATCTTCTTGATCGTCTTCTTGGCGATCGCTGCGCGCCTCTTCTTCTTCAGCAAGAAGACGGAACTCGAGCACGCCTCACGCCTCCCTCTCGAGGGAGACGACCACCCCGGACCTGCGGACGGTATCGCTGATCGAAGCGATACCGAGGATGGCCCCTTTCGGCGGCAGGCCCCGGCGAACTCGGACTTCTCGTAACTGCGGACAATGCAAGGTTGAACCATGACCGAATCAACAGACAAAGCGGCAAGCACCGCGGCTGACGAAGCAGCCATCAACAAGGATCTCCTGCTCAACCACGAGTACGACGGCATCCGCGAGTACGACAACCCCATGCCCAAGTGGTGGAAGTGGATCTTCTGGGGCAGCTTCTACTTCGCGGTCGCCTACTTCCTGCACTACCACATCACGGGCAACGGGGAGTCCGTTGCCGCAACCTATCAAGCGGACCTGACCGCCGCGCGAGAGAAGGAAGCGATGGCGGTGATGGGGACGGAGTTGAGCGAAGAGTCGCTTGCCAAGCTCGAGTCCAACGAAGCGATGATGGCGGACGCAGCGATGCTGTTCGTGCAGCGATGCGCCCAGTGCCACAAGCAGAAGGGCGAAGGCTTGATCGGCCCCAACTTGACCGACGATTCCTGGATCCACGGTAAACCGACCCTGATGAACATCTACGAAATCATCAGCGAAGGTGTTCAGACCAAGGGCATGCCGCCGTGGAAACGACAGCTGCGGCCGATCGAGATCAGCAAGCTCGCCGCATTCGTGGGCACCTTGATCAACACCAACGTGCCGGGCAAAGCGCCGGAAGGGACCAAGATCGCCGTGTTGATGGCAGGCGACGACACGGCAAAGGTCGAAGGCGCAGCGCCCGACGCCAAACCGGAAGCTGCGCCGGGCGACAAGCCCGAAGCTGCACCCGGTGACACGTCGAGCCCCGCTGCCGAGCCCGCCCCGACTGCGCCCCAAGAGCCCGCTGCCCCGGCTCCAGAAGCGCCAGCACCCAAAACCCCAGGGGCCGCAGCCGAAGGCACGAAGGATGTGCCGGCCAGCGCCACCACCCACGAGTGAGGTTCATCGCACGATGACGAACAGACTCTCTTTCCCCCCCTTTGCGGTCACTCGATGAGTCATCCCATTCCCTCAGAGCGCGTCTTGCCGACGCTCAACAACGACGGCAGCCGTCGTTGGATCCGACCCAAGCCGTACAAAGGTCAGCACTACAAGCGGCGCTTCTGGGTGGCGTGGGGGCTCATCGTGTTGTTCATCGTGCTGCCCTTCGTCAAGATGGGCGGCAAGCCTATCGTCTTGCTGGACGTACCGGGTCGGCATTTCCACCTCTTCGGGACGACCTTCCTGCCCACGGATGGCGTTCTGCTGATGTTGCTGATGCTGAGCATCTTCGTCAGCATCTTCCTGATCACGGCGTTCCTCGGCAGGGTTTGGTGCGGTTGGGGTTGCCCCCAAACGGTGTACATGGAGTTCGTCTTCCGCCCCATCGAGCGCCTGTTCGAGGGCTCTCGCGGGCAGCAACTCAAGTGGGACCGCGAAGGCGGGGGCGGGAAACGCCGAGCGCTCAAACTCGTCGTCTTCGCGATCTTGTCCGTCTTCGTCGGCAACGTGTTCTTGGCGTACTTCGTCGGGGTCGAGCGTTTGCGCATTTGGGTGACGCAATCCCCCTTCGAACACCCGGCCCCGTTCATCATCGTCGCGGCGACGTCGGCCCTGGTCTTCTTCGACTTCGCCTACTTTCGCGAGCAGATGTGCACCATCATCTGCCCCTACGCGCGTTTGCAGTCGGTACTACTCGACAAGGGCTCGCTGATCGTCGGCTACGACGAGCGCCGAGGAGAACCGCGCGGCAAGGGCCGCGGTAGCGGGGGAGATTGCATCGACTGCAAGGCGTGTGTCATCGCCTGCCCGACGGGTATCGACATCCGCAATGGGCTGCAACTCGAATGCATCGCCTGCACCCAGTGCGTCGACGCCTGTGACACCGTGATGGACAAGATAAAAAAGCCCCGCGGACTCATCCGCTACGCGAGCGAGGGCTTCTTCAAGACCGGTGAGCGCGCGAAGATGCTGCGACCGCGGGTGCTCGTCTACCCGGCAATGCTCGTGGTGCTGCTCAGCGCCTTGATGCTCATGGGTCGCCAGAAGACGCAACCCGCAGAAGTCACCGTCCTACGCGGCATCGGTGCCCCCTTCATCGAGCAGGGCGACCAGATCCAAAATCAGCTCCGCATCAAGATCCGCAACCGCTCGGAGGAGCAGCGCAGCTTCCAGCTGAGTCTGGAAAACGCCGGCAGTAGCAAGCTCATTGCCCCCGAAAACCCGGTACTGGTCGATGCCGGTAAGCAGGTCACGGCTGGAGCGTTCGTGCTGTGTGACCGCGACCTGTTCCAACACGGCGTCAAGGAGATCACCGTCACGGTCGATGACGGACGCGGTTACCACCAGAGCCTGCCGTACAAGCTGCTCGGCCCTTGAACGAGAAACGGAAAATGTCCAACTCCCCCAAGCCAGACTCGCCCCCCGTCGGCGTCCCGACACCCAAAGCGGCCAAGAAGAAGGGCTCGTATTGGGCGTACGCGCCCGTCGTCCTGCTCGGCTTCTTGATGAGCATCGTCGGAGCGATGGTGGTCATCTCCACCAACGATCCCAACTTCGCCGTCGAACCCGACTACTACCAGAAGGCCGTCGACTGGGATAAGAAGCGCGCGCAGGATGCCGAAAACGAACGCCTCGGTTGGAAGGTGAGTTGGACGTTCGAAGCAGCGTCGGTACAGGGAGGCGACGACAACGTGGGCCTGCAACTCGACGACGCCGAAGGCGCGCCGCTCGAGGGAGCCATCGTATCCATCGAGGCGTTCCACAACGCCCACGCCGCCGAGATCCAGAGCGTTTCGTTGCGGGATGAGGGTGCAGGGCGCTACCGGGGCAAGCTGCGTCTGAGCCGAAGCGGGGTTTGGGAATTCCGACTACTGGTCACCCATCACGGATACACCTTCACGCGCGTGCACCGTGCCGAGTTTGCCGCCAACAGTTTCGCCCTGAACTTGCTCCGCACCCGGACGGCGCAGCGAGAACTGCCCCCAGCGAATGCGGCCGTGGCGCTCGGAGGTGAGCCATGAGCGCTCTGTTGCTGTCCGTGCTGGGAGCCAGCCTCTTGGGCAGTCTGCACTGCGCGGGCATGTGCGGTGGCATCGTCGCGTTTGCCACGACCGCAGACGGCAGAAGCCGATTCCTCGACGACGACGGTAGCAGCGCGGCATCGCGCAACGGGCGCGCCCTGCCCGTGCTTCAATCATCGAGGACGTTGTCCGCGCAAACGTCGGTGCACGCGGCCTACCACGGTGGCCGACTGTTGACCTACACCACGCTGGGTGCGCTCGCGGGCGCCGTCGGCTCCGTGCTCAATCTCGCAGGTTCCCTCGCCGGGATCTC
>JBNKZR010000316.1:0-9204 GCA_050301735.1 Polyangiaceae bacterium
CAGCTCGACGCCGCTGCCGATACTCCCGGAGTACGCGCTGACGCCGCTCTCGGTGCAAACCGTGCCCGGCAAAGAAGGGCACGTCTGGATCACCACCGGCAAAGACCTCTACCGCTCCCAAGACTCGGGCAAGTCTTACGACGCTTTCTTGCCTGTCAGCGAGGCTCAGGCCGTCGGCTTCGGAAAAGCCAAAGACGGTAGCGACTACCCCGCGGTCTACATCATCGCCAAGGTCAACGACGTGGAAGGCATCTTCCGCTCGGATGACGCTGGAGCGAACTGGGTGCGCATCAACGACGACCGCCACATGTACAGCACGGCGGGTCTCGTGATCGGCGATCCGAAGAAGTACGGCCGCGTCTACGTCGGCACGCATGGGCGTGGCATCATCTACGGCGATCCGAACTGACCAGCGCTTCTCAGCCCTCTTCGCAACGAGCACGCGAGTGTTCGTCAGGGGAGGGCGCGTGTTCCGGATACCGCTCGGTTCTGCGCGATGGCGAGGCGCCGAGTTCGTCAGGGCGTCAGCACGGAAGGCGTTCGGGCTCAATC
Source organism: Polyangiaceae bacterium (assembly GCA_050301735.1). Lineage (GTDB taxonomy): Bacteria > Myxococcota_A > Polyangia > Polyangiales > Polyangiaceae > SZUA-265. Next base: position 553 of record JBNKZR010000316.1, read on the forward strand.
CTGCTCGAAGACGAGCACGGCGAGGGTTTGCCAAGGAAGTGCCAAAGGAGCGTCGAGCTCGATCGTCTCAGGGCCTTCGAGTTCGGCGTTCAGGTCCTGGGGATCGTAGCGATAGAGCTGGGCACTCCGCGCCCCACCAACGCCATCGAATTCGATCTCCGCGTCGCTGTACGCGCCCTCGTTGAGCAAGAGCACCCGCACTTCGCCGTCTTCGCCGAGTCCAGCGTGAGCCCGGACGTTGGGGTCGTCCGTTTCGACGTCGATGAGCTGCTCCCCGGCGTCGGCGATCATGTGGGCCGCTCGAATGCCGTGGAATGCGGGGCCACGCCGGTCGCCTTCTTCGCGCAGGAAGGTGCCGTTGTGCAGTTCGAGCCAGTCCACGTTGAATGCGCCGTGGCGAATGTAGGTGAGATAAGTGTCAGCGGCGAACAAGCCGCTCAGCCGTTGAAGCTCTTCTTCTCGCGCTATCTCCGGGCCGAGCCCGACTTCCGTCACAGCCACCCCGATGCGTTCGGGCTCATCGCCGCCGAACTCGCCGAAGGTTTCGCGCAGGGCCTCGAAAGTGCGCGGAATGGTCTGAGCCGGAGCCGCCAGTAGATTGTCGACGTTGGGGTACCAGTGGATGATGCCGAAGTCGATCAAGTTGCCGCACTCACGCAGCACGTCTTCGTTCCAAGCGTTACCCCAGGAGTCGCCGGGTGGCGTTCCGAGCACGGCCCCGATCTCGATGTCGGGGTCGACGGCCTTCATCTCCTGGATGTATTCGACGACGCGTTTGCCGTAGGCCGTGCCCGAGAGCAGCTCGTTGCCCTCTCGCGGGGTGCCGTCGTAGGGCACGCTCAAGTCGAGGTTGAAGCTCATGCCGAAGTAACCATTCCCGAAGATCTCGTTGCCGATCTCCCAGAAACGGATGCCCAATGGCTCCGGTCGCGAGATACGCAGGAAGTCGAAGCCGTCGTCATCATCCTGGTCGTCGTTGGGATCCGCGTCGAGTTTATCTGCGGCGCGCATCGACGCCCAGTAGCCCACGGTCTGCCAGTCGTTGCCCACCGAGTCGACGCCGATCTCCGTGGTATCCTCCGGATCACCGTTGGCGTAGGCCACCCATGCCGCGGCTTCCTTGGGCTCCCCCGGGCCGTCGGAAAGCGCGCCGCGGGCCTCGTACTGCCCGCGTTCGAAGGCTTCGAGGAAATTGGACCCGTAGTTGGCGGTAATCATCACCCCCACGCCCGCGCGTTCCACGACTCCAGCGAACGAGCCGAAATCCGTGTTGGGGGCGAGGTAGCCGTAGTCGAGCCGCTGGCCAGGGGCTTGGGGATACCACGGCGTCATGCTGTGACTCGCCCAATGGTAGTTGTCAGAATAGCCACCACCGGGCCAGCGCAGCAAAGAGATGCCAGCTTCTTCCAGGCGCGCTGGCAGCAGCGAGCTCTGAATCGCGTTGTCGTAGACGGAGGCGTGCATGCCGTAGGCGCACGCAGGCACGGTGCGCAGGACCCGCTCACGATCGACCGTCACTTGCACGGCGACGGGAGAGTCATCCTCTTCCGTTTCTGCAACAACAGAAGCGTCGACGCAGCCCAGGAGCAGGGGCAAGCAAACGAGGCCTCTTCCGGCAGGCCCAAGCGCAAGCTGGTGGCGACGCGTGCGGGGTGGGTGGCTGGGTTCTGCGCTTCGGGCGAGCTCCCTCTGCATGGGCGATACGTTGCACGCTCCAGTCGCCCTGCCAAGTGTTGCAACCTCATGCGACGACCCGAGTACCCCGATGGAGCGCGGGGCTCGAAACGGCTGCCTGCGAGTGCATTTCATGAGACGACGAAGCGCCGTCGCGACCCGTGTTGATGGACGGCAAGGGTTCCCCCGCGACGAACGAGAATCATCGCGTCGAGTTCACGCGTCGTGGAGGTCCTGCGTCGCGGCGGTCCCGCGTCACTCGAGTGATTCGGCACCCCGCGTAGCCCCGGGCCCGAACGTCGTGAGCGGTGTCGCAGGACGCGATGCGCTCGTCGTCGAGGCCGTGCGCCACGGCGGGCAAGAGGACTGAAAGCACGACCGGCCAGGGATCACGGGATCGAATTCTCGCTTCGGCTGAACGCAGGCGATACTGCGCAGAGCGGCCCCGCGACGGTCGGTGTCTGACCTGCGAGCAGCCGGCCTGGCGCGGCGTCAGCGATGAGCGCGTCGGCGACGCGGAACCTGGCATTGCGCTCGTCGACGGGCGCCAGGCACACGGGTGGAGGCATTCGTTTTCTGCGGCGGACGCCGAGCCGCCCCCACGACCGTCAACCCGTCACACCGCGCACAGTGGAAATCTGCGTTTGGAGGGTTACTCCGGTTGCCACCCTCGTGTCGTAGAGTGCGCAGTGTCGGCGAGTATTGGATACCATTGACCGGTACTGCGCATCTTCATAGGCACGGAGTACACCGTTCTCCCGACTCCCGGATCGTCAGAATAGTCCTTCAGAATCAGCCCGTTGCGAACCAAGCCCGAAAGGGACGAGTATGCGGCTGTCGGGGTCGCCAACTCCCAATCCGCGCTCGTTGCGGAGTATACCAAGCGGAATCAATGAGGATCGAAATGAGACTGCAATCGTATCTTGCTGAAAAACCCTGGTTCGTACTGCTCGCCGCTGCGGCGCTGACCAGTGCTTGCGTCGCTCAAGACGCTGATGCTGATGACTCATCGAGTGAGGACGAGGTGACGGAAGCGGAGCCGGAACCTGAGCCGGAGCCCGAACCCGAAGAGATGGTGACTGAAGAGGCGACAGAGCCAGAGCCCGAAGACGAGCCTTCCTCGGACTCCGATGAAGAAGCAGTGGACTGCAGCGAGATCACGGTGGTGACCGATGCGGAGATCACCAACTTCGATGGTTACGCCGGTGGTGCCGCCGACACGTACGAGTTCAACTTCAACGGGGACGCAGACGGTGAGGGTGCCATCTACGGTGGCCTGTTCCCTCTCGACGATAAAACGGGCGACTACACGTTGGAGTTCGTCGAAGGCGCAGACGGCAGCGGCTACGCGGTCAGTGCTCACGACTCCGCAGCAGGCAGCACACCGGATGGTTGGGGCGGCGGTTTCGGCATGTGGCACGGCTGCATGGACGCATCAGCCTACGAGGGAATTCAGTTCATGATCATGGGGTCGACACCGACTGGCACCGCTGAGGTCGCCATCCGTTTGCCCGACAACGAAAGTGTCGTTTACGACTTTTCAGTGCCTGACGATTGGACGCTCTTACAAGTCCCGTTTGACAGCTTTGTGGGCGGTGACGGTTCGCCATCGGCCACGACGGACGGTAGTGAGGTCGGGGCGCTTGCGTTTGCAGCCCACCTGGAGTGGGTGCCCAGTGAGGATGATTCAGATGTTTGGGTGCCGTCGCAGGGCGCGTTCGAAATCACGGTCGACGATCTGTCCTTCTACTGAGTCCCACCCGGTAGCGCTCGACCCGTTGCCGCGGGGCGCTGGAGCGGCCCTCGACTGGCGCACGGTAAATGAGGGCGGGTGGGGAACGCCCATACACATGTGGCCGTTCTGAGGTTGCTGGTGCCCCCGCCGCCGGTAGGAGTAGCTGCTTGTGCGACCTCAGCGGCCTCGTGCAGCCAACGACCCGGGATGATGATGTTCTCGGGTCGCGCTTCGTTGGCGGGGCGCCCTTGCGCACATCCCGGCGGCAACTCGGGGACAGGCCGGCGTTTTCTTCCGGCGTTTTCTTCCGGCGTTCTGTTCCGGCGACACTCCGCTGACGCTGATTGACGACAGTTCGGCGCTCTATGCCGAAGGTGCAGCGCAACGGAGATAGTGCAAGTTCTGCGGGAAATGCGGGCTACACTTCACCCCATGGCTCTCATCGTGGTCGTCGAAGACAACGAGATGAACTCGGACATGCTCCGTCGTCGTCTGGAGCGAGTCGGGCACGAGGTGTTGGTCGCAACTGACGGCAAGACCGGTGTGGAGGTGACGCTCGAGAAACGCCCAGCTCTCGTGCTCATGGACATGAGTCTACCAGTGATGGATGGCTGGGCTGCCACGCGTGCAATCAAAGCCAGAGACGCGCGCATCCCCGTCATGGCGCTGACGGCGCACGCCGTCGTCGGCGATCGAGAGAAAGCGCTGGCGGCGGGGTGCGATGACTACGACACCAAGCCGGTCGATTGGCGTCGTTTGAAAACCAAGATATCGATGCTTCTTGGACGGCCTTCCGGCATCGAGCCGGGGTCTGGCTGATGAGCACGATACCGAGCGACGCCGCTTGTCGGGTGCTCGTCATCGATGATGACGTTGCATTCGCCGAGTTGACCCGGCGGCGGCTCGAGCGTCTGGGGTACGCGACGTACGTTCACACGACGGGAACCGGTGTCATGGAGCTGCTCTTGCGCAACGCCTTCGACGTCGTGATGTTGGACATCAACATGCCCGGTCTGAAGGGGCCGGAGGTTGCGGAGATGATTCGCGCGGTGCGCGGCACGCTAGTCAAAGTGATCTTCCACAGCAGCACGGACTCGGCAGAGCTTCGCCGACTCAGCCAGAAGCATCACGCAGATGGATACCTCAGCAAGAGCGCGAGCGCCAAAGAGCTCGACTTGCGTTTGGCGGAAGTGACGAACCTCGCCAACTTGCGCCGCACGCCCGTGCCTCAGCGCACCTGAAACTCGTCTCTCGTTGCTGTGGATCCAACTCGACGGTCGGCACGTCGGCGTGGTCTCTAGCCGCTCTCGTGGGTGGGCAAGGGTGGGCTCGGGTGCGTCAGCCGGCAGCTGTCGCGGAAGAGCTTCGGGACCACTCATCGAGGTTCTCGGACGACGGCTATCGAAGGACTCGAGGCGGCACACAATCGTGGGCAGCGTTGCTTTCGATGCTAACTTGAGTTCCGATGACAAGAGCGACGGTGTGGGCGGAAGCGAACTTGATCGACGATGTGCGCGAAGAGCTTTCGTTGGCCGACTTCGAGCTGGAGGCGTTTGACGAAGGTGACGCGCCAGGGTCTGGCGTGGTGCTGGTCTCCGGCGCGGCGCAAGCTGAGGAGATCGCTCGTCGATTCATCAAGCTCGCCGTAGTTGCTGTGGTCGAGCCGACGGAACTCGACTATCCGTCGCGTGCCATCGCCGATATCGTCCTTCCACAGCGAGTTCCAGGCGAGTTGGCAGCCCGAGTGTCCCGCTTGATCGAGCAAGACGTTCCCGGGTTTCGCGTTCATCTGTTAGCTCGTGCCGTCGAGTTTGCAGGCGACATCATCGAACTGGCGACGACCAATGCTGTGCTTCAGTACGTCAATCCTGCGTACGAGGAGGTGCTGGGGATCCCCGCCCACGTCGCAGAAGGAAAAACCCCGGGGGAACTCGTTCGCAGCAATGCTCACTCGCCCGAGTTCTTCCAGGATTTGGATCGCACGCTCAAGGCAGGGCGGGTTTGGTCAGGGCGCATCGTTTCGCGCAGTGTCGATGGGCAGCTCGTTCACCTGGAGACCACGATCGCGCCGGTCAAGGACCGCACCGGGACACCGACACATCATCTCGCCGTCAAGCGCAACGTCACCGAGCAGGTCCGGCGCGAACATGCCATGGAGGAGGCGAACCGCGCGCTCATCAAGGCCCGTGACGCGGCATTGACGGCAAGTCGGACCAAGAGCGAATTCTTGGCGAACATGAGCCACGAGCTGCGCACGCCACTGAACGCCGTCATCGGCTACAGCGAGCTCCTCATGGAAGACGCCGAGGATGCTGGCGACGACGCGCTGTTTGCGGATCTGCAAAAGATCCGCAATTCTGGAGCGCACCTATTGGGCTTGATCAACGACGTGCTGGACATGTCGAAGATCGAGTCGGGCAAGATGGACCTGGACTTTCAGTCCACCAATCTGGAGGAGTTGGTCAAGACCTTGCTGGATACCATCGAGCCCCAGGCCAAGAAAGCCAACAACCAGCTCTCCATAAGTCTGGACGGCGCACCCGAAGAGCTCGTGTGCGACTCACAGAAGCTGCGGCAGATACTGACCAACTTGCTGAGCAATGCCTGCAAGTTTACCAAAGACGGCAAGATCGAACTGGGCGCTGCTGCGGTGGACGAAGACTGGCTCGTGCTCACCGTTCGAGACACGGGCATCGGTATGTCGCCCGAGCAGTTGGCGCGTGTGTTTCGCCCATTCGAGCAGGCGGATACTTCGACCACTCGCAAGTACGGTGGAACTGGGCTCGGGCTCGCAATCAGCAAACGTCTGTGCGAGATGATGGGCGGCAGCATCCAGGTCGAGAGCACGGAGGGACAAGGTTCCGTCTTTTACGTGCGACTGCCGATCGGAGTCGAACTCGGCGTGCGACCGAGCATCTCGCAAGGTGCGCGACGCATCTTGGTGATCGACGAAGATTTGGAGACTTACGGTCAGCTCAACGAAACGTTGAGTGCGCACGGCATGCAGGTAGAGTGGGTGTACGGGGACGAGGGCGGCCTGGCCGCAGCACGTGAGTTGCAGCCCGACGTCATCGTGCTCGTCGTCAGTGAGTCGGGCCTCGATGGCTGGTCGTTGATGACCCAACTCAAGAACGACCCATTGACCCAAATCGTTCCGGTCATCGTGGTCACTTCTGACGTTGAGCGTGAACGTGGGGTTTCCCTGGGGGCCGTCGATTGTCTGGTCAAACCCATCGAATCACCGGTACTCGTGCGCACGGTACGGCGTTGGTTGGGTCAGGGGCAGGGCACCCACGTGCTGGTCATCGATGACGATGAGTCGATTCGCGAGATCATCGAACGCACGCTCGCAGCGGCGGGCTACACTGTCGACGCGGCAGAAAATGGTGTCGCGGGCCTGGCCGCCGTCAGCGCTCGGCCGCCTGATCTCATCGTCCTGGACCTGATGATGCCGGAGATGGACGGCTTTCAGTTTCTCGACGCGCTGCAGAAGAACAAAGAGCATCGGAACATCCCCGTCGTCGTTGCTACCGCGATGACCCTGAATCCGTCGGAGCAAGAGCAGCTCAATCGCACCGTGCAGCAAGTGATTCACAAGTCGGCGCATTCGCGCACCGAGCTGCTGCACCAAGTCGAGCAGCAGATCTCGCGTCTGGCCCGCCGCGTTCGAACGGGGGAAGACCCGGCGGCTGTGAGTGGCGATGGCTGAAGCTCAGGCTTGGTCCGTGCTCTGAGCGAACGCGGTGGTCCGAGCCACGAGGCCGAGCAAGCGCGCGTTCGCCCTCGCTCACTTGGCTGGAAACGAGCGCCAGCTCTTGTTCACGATGAGGCGCGCGCCGCGGGCGAAGGTAGCGTAGGACCACGCCCACTGGATCAGCACCAGAATGCGATTCTGAAAGCCGCTCAGATAGTAGATGTGGACGAGTAACCAGGCGATCCATGCCAACAACCCCGCCATGCGGAGCTTGCCGACCTGAAGCAGCGCCCTGCGGCGCCCGATGGTCGCCAGCTGCCCCTTGTCCCAATAGCGGAAGTGGCCGCGCTCGAGTCCTCGAAGGTCGGACAGAATCGCCTTGGCCACGAACCGCCCCTGTTGCAGCGCTACCGTGGCCACGCCGGGCAAGGGTGGCTCGTCATCGCTTGGCTGGAAATGGCTCTGATCGCCGATGACGAATACCTCGGGGTGGTCCTTCAGACTGAGGTCTCGTTCGACGTGAACGCGCCCATTGCGGTCGAGTGTCGCCGGCTCCAAGCTCTGCCCCAGGTGAGACGCTTGTACGCCCGCTGCCCACAACACGGTGCGCGCTTCGATGTGGTCGGCACCCACGCCCACGCCCGTTTGATCCAAGTGATTCACGTGGCTGTTCGTCCAAACCTGGACTCCCAGACGCTCGAGATCCCGAGTCGCGCGGCTCGACAGGCTCGGGGCAAAGCTGGGTAGGATCCGCGGTCCGGCCTCGATCAGGATCACCCGAGTCAGGGTGGGATCGATGTTGCGGTAGTCCTTGGCCAGCGTAAAACGCGTCATTTCGCCGATGGCACCCGCGAGTTCGACTCCCGTCGGTCCTCCGCCGACGACCACGAACGTCAGCAGTGCGCGGCGTTGACCGACGTCGGCTTCGGCTTCGGCCTGCTCGAAAGCGTCCAGCACGCGACGTCGGATCTCCGTGGCTTGCTCCAGAGTCTTGAGGCCCGGAGCATGCTCCTCCCAGGCGTCGTTACCGAAGTAGGTGTGCTTTGCGCCGGCGGCGAGCACCAGCGTGTCGTAGCGGTGTTCGCCATGGTCGGTGACGACGACGCGTCGCCGCAGATCGACGGACTGAACCTCGGCTTTCAGCACTCGGGTGTTGCGAAAGCGGCTCAACAACGATCGGATCGGCACCGCGATCTCTGCAGGGCTCAAACCGGCCATTGCCACCTGGTAGAGCAGCGGCTGGAACAGATGGTGATTGCGCCGGTCGATGAGCAGTATCTCGACCTGTTTCGAGCTTCCCAATCCCTTGGCGCAGTTCAGGCCGCCAAACCCTCCCCCCACGATGACGACTTTCGTCGGTGTGTCAGCCATGGTTGCAGGCGATGCATAGGGCCAGCGCCCTCTGGGGCAAGACGCTAGCGCGCAGACACCAGGGCTGAGGTACGGGTCGCGTTGGGACTGGAACTCGCCCGGCGCCGCGGTCGGAGTGGTGCGACGCCCGGGGCGGTTCTTGCGAGTTTCAGAAGCAGTAGGGGGTCGTGGGCGCGTC
>JBNKZR010000317.1:0-9195 GCA_050301735.1 Polyangiaceae bacterium
GAACCGCTGGAACCCGCCACTGATCTCCAGCATCACCTTCATCGGTTTCGAGGTGGCCGACGGCGGAAGTCTCGACCCCTCGCCACGTCCCGAGCGCGCGAAGATCGAGTTCTTGGGGGACAGCATCACGGAAGGTGTCGCCCTGTGGACGAGCCGCAACGGGCAGAACACGGCGTGTTGGCGCGCCGACGGTCGTCGCGCTTACCCGTCACTGACGGCCCAAACGCTCGGTGCGGAGTGGCGCCAGGTCGGCTTCGGGCGGCAGGGGCTGCTCATCGGCGGCAACGGCGGCGTGCCGCCGGCGAACGATGCGTTCAACTTTTTCTACGCTGGCGTGCCTCGCGACGACTGGCAGCCGGACCTCGTCATCATCAATCAGGGCACCAACGACGGCGGGGCGTCGGCAAACGACTTCGCCCCCGCCTACGGCACCTTCCTCGACACGATTCGCAGCGCCTACCCCGACGCCAAGATCGCCGCCATGCGGCCGTTCAACGGTGCCCACGCGGGAGAGATCGAGGGTGAAGTGAACACGCGTCGCAACGCGGGTGACGATCGGCTTTCGTTCATCGATACGTCAGGATGGCTTTCGAACGCCGACTTCACCGACGGCGTGCACCCCAACGAACAAGGGAGTCAGAAGGCCGCCGAAGCTCTGGCAAGCGCGATCGAAGCGATTGGACTGCCCTGAGAACTCCACTTCACAACTTGCGCATGGCGTAGAAGCGCTCCCAGCAGCGCGTGTTCGGCTTCAGGAGCATCTGCCGATACAACCCTTGGACCGCAGATGGGTCGATGCCTCCCAATGCCCGGTGCGGATGGAGCTTCCAGCTGTTGTCGCGGCCCCGCATGTGCTCGAACTTCTCTCCGTCCCACTCCCAGATGCCCTGTTGCAAACCACGCGTGTTCGTGAAGTGCTGACCCCACATCTCCGCCTGCTGAAACTGGGGGTTCGGGTGAGAATTTTGGAACGAAAGGATCGGTCCTTCTGCATCTGAGGCGTCAACACTCCAACCGTTGTCCGAATAGACCACGCTCAACGACGGCACGTGCGCGGAGGGGGTGAAGATGGTCCGCCCCTCCTGCTCCACGAAGTCCGGCGAATTGCAGGAAACCTGAGTCGCAAAGAATGACATCGTCGGCATCGGCATCTTGGTCGAAAGATCCGGAGCGACGTGCACCGCAGCAACAACTTCGTCGAACGGCGGTGAGCCTTCGTAGAAGTGCCCACCTTCGTAGCTCAGCACGCCAACGCTGAAGAGCGCCACCGAAGGGCGCACCTCGACCACCTCGAGCGCATCCGGAACGAGCGGCGCGACGGCGTCGTAGTCGATCTCGAAGGTCGTGAATACGTGAGAGTGAATGCGCCAAGTGAGAAGCAGCTCCCTACCGTCGCAAGTCTGGAAACGTTCGTTGGTCGCCGTCGGTTCGCTCATGAGACGAGCGAGCATACCACTCCGATCGTCGGGCATTCCAGCCCTGGCTTCCGCAAGTGTGTGCGTTTTGTTAGTCTACCCCTGCCCCTGCGATGGCCCAACTGCCCACACCTAGTCGCCGCATGGCTGCGCCGAACAGTCCGAGTACCCTACTTGGTGTGGCCAGGTGGTACTTCGCTCATCGCTGCACGTTGTTCATCCTGGCGTCGATGACGCCCCTGCTCGTGCTTCGTCTCTTCCAGTCGAACTGGTCGCTAGCAGATGCGCTAGTTGCACTGGTCGCCGTGCTGGCGTGGCCCTTCTTCGAATACGCGTTCCACGTTGCCATTCACCTACCCCCACTCCATTTCGGTGCCTTCCGGCTCGAGCTGGGGGCTGCTCGGCGCCATCGCCAACACCACGTCGACCCCACGCAAATCGACGACGTGCTGCTTCCGATGGACGCGTTGGTCTTCTTGGCTGCGGCTTCAGTCGTCGGATTCTGGTGGCTATTGGGGTGGCCACTGGGACTGACCGCAGCCATTTGTTTCCACCTCGGCGGGCTTGCCAACGGCTGGGTTCACCTCCTGACGCACTCCAACTACTCACCCCGCGGGCGATACTACTCCTGGGTCAGGCGGGGTCACTTGTTGCATCACTTCAAGAGTGACCGCTACCGGTTCGCGTTCACCGGCCCTCACGTGGACGTGCTGCTCGGCACCTATCGGGAGCCGGACGAACTACGCCCCCCCGGCGACGCAAGCATCTGAGCTCACTTGGCGTCTTTCAAGAACCCGAAATGCTCGGCCGCTTGATGCATCGTCTTCGCACATTGCTGGATCTGCTCGGGTGAATGCTCCGAAGTCACGAAAAGGCGAAGTCGCGCTTCCCCGATCGGCACCGCGGGAAACTCCATCACGCTGCCCTCCTGCCCTTGCCTCAACAGGTAGTCCGCCAACAGAATCGTGCGTTCCTCGTCACCGTAGATGACCGGCACGATCCAGCTCGTGCTTCGCCCCGTATCGACCCGATGGAGTGCCTCGCGCAACGCGCAGGCATTGGCTGCTAAACGCGTCCGTCGCAGCGCGCCTTCACTCGAGCCCAACAGCTCCACACCCTTGGCGACGCCGGCAGCCACGGCGGGGTCGAGGGCGCAGGAGAACATACGACAGCGAGCGTACCAGTTGACGTAGCGCGCCACGGCGTGCGGTGCGATCAACGCGCCCCCAACACCTCCCAGAGCTTTGCTGAACGTCACCACCAAGTAGTCCACCTGGTCCAGCACCCCTTGCTGCTCCGCCACTCCACGCCCGTTGGGACCAGCTGCTCCGAACGAATGCGCTTCGTCCACGAGCACCTGCGCGCCATACTCCTTGGCCAGGGGAACGACTCGTCCTAGCGCACCGAAGTCGCCATCCGCCGAAAACACACCTTCGGTGCAAACAAGAATGCGTCGCCCGTCTTTCGCAACGTCCTGGAGAATACTCCGGAGGTGATCGACGTCGTTGTGCTCGAAGTAGTGGATCTTGGCTCGCGACAGCTGCGCTCCTTCCAAGATCGACATGTGCGCGGACTTGTCGACGATCACGTGGTGTCGCCGCTTGACGATCGCGGAGATGCTCCCCGTGTTGACACCATAGCCAGACGAAAAGAGTGACACTCCTCTATCCGGCAGTCCCACGAAGTCCAACAGACGCGCCTCGAGCTGCTTGTGCACGTCGAGAGTTCCCGCTTGAACCGGAGAACTGCAGGCGCCGAGGCCATATTGGTCGAGGGCTGCCTTCGCCGCATCGATCACTTCCGGATGATAGCCAAGGCCGAGATAGTTGTACGAGGAGAAGTTCAGGACGCGCGCGACGGTGCCGTTCGTTCGCCTCGCCAACACTTCAGGCCTCTGCGCATGCAGTCGCGCCGCCTCGAAAGGATACTTTCCGTCGCGCTCGACCATGTCGACCCACTCTGAAAAGCGAATCGCTTCGGATTGCTCACCGTCGATGCTCGAGAGGAACATGTCGTAGCTGTAGTCGAGGTAGTCGGGACGGGAGTCGGTGCTAGTCATGACGAAATGTGGGACATACGCGCGAGTCGTAGGGAAGTCTCTTGCATCGACGCCCTCGAGCCGACCCTCGTGTTCGGAGACTACCTACCACGACTCAGGTTCTTTGTCCGGGCCAGCACTGAGCCCGAATTCGTTCTGCACTGGAACGACAGGATCGTTCCAAACCTGGATGCCTGGGCGCGCACACTTTCAGTCACTGGATGTCCCCGACGTCTGCCTGCACGCGCGAAGTTCGGTCTTGACGTGCTGCGCAACTACGTGCTTTTGAAAAGTACCGTCGGAACTTGAGGCGCTCGCCGGTCCCATCCAGCAACTCGACTCCAAACGCCAGTCGTCCCGCTTGCAGAAGAACGTCCCACGAGTCGACGGACGCCGATAACCCCATGCGCGTGTTCATGTTTCCTGGACAAAGCTCTATCTCGGAATCGATGCCGCAGAGGGCAGCGGAGCTCGGCCCCTGGGATGAGGTCAAGCAGGAGGCGGCGGCCGTAGCCGGTGCGACTTGGGTCCGTCGCTTCTTCGAGTCTCCGACGTTCGAAGCGCGGTCGAATCACGATGTGCAGCTCGGAGTGTTTCTGACCAACCACCTACATTGGCTCGCGCTGCGACGATTCGGCTGTAGCGCTGAATGGAGCCTCGGGTTGAGCCTCGGTGAGTTCAATCACCTCGTCGACATCGAGGCGCTGTCGTTCGTCGACGCGCTGCGCCTCGTCGACGCCCGGGGCAAGCTCTACGACGACGGCCCGGAAGGCGTCATGGTCGCCGTGAGTGGTGTCGATGGGGCGAGCGTCGACGCCGTCGTGAGGGCGGACGCGAGCAGCGTCTGCATCAGCAACTACAACGGCCCGACGCAGCACGTCGTCGCAGGCAAGCGGGCAGACGTCGAGCGCGTCGTACAGCTCCTGGAAGATGAGCACTTTGCCATGACCCGGGAGATCGAAAGTAGGATTCCGATGCACTGCCCTCTCTTCGAGTCCGTCGCGCGTCGCTTCGAGGAGCTCGTCGAGAACGTGCATTGGCAGCCAGCGTGCAAACCGTATTTCCCGAACGTCGATGGCGCACCCATCCTCGCGCCCACCGCAGACGACTTCATCCGCTCGCTCGTCGCCCACGTTCACCGGCCCGTTCAATGGCACCGTTCCATCACCTGGCTCGTGCAACACGTGGAGTCGCCGACACTCGTGGAAGTGGGCCCTGGCCGGGTGCTCTCGAATCTCGCGCGCCGTGGCTGGCCGGGTATCGAGTGTCATCACCTGGATGGCGAGCCTCCGCGGAGCCACTTCGAATCGACTGCAATCAAGGTCCGCGATGCTGCTTGAAGACTTGCCCGATGTCCTGAAGCGGTTGCGGCGTGCTCCCTTGTTACCGCACGGGCGCGGCTCTGCCGTCGACTGCGGCAGAGAAGGAATCGAGCGTGTACTGCCTCATCGTGCCCCCTTTCTATTGGTGGATCGCATCGAGGCAGTCGACTTGGATGCACGCGCGCTCCGGGCTGAGCGCCACGTCGCCGCAAGCGACCCCGTGTTCGAAGGCCACTTCCCAGGAGATCCAGTCTACCCAGGGGTGTTGGTCGTCGAGGCCATGGGCCAAGCCGCAGCAACGCTGCACCACTTCGTCACGGAGCGCACGACGAGTATCGGGCCCGAGGTAACGCCGAAGGGGCTGCGCGCCACGCGCATCCACCATGCCGCGTTCTTCGCGCCGGTGCTACCAGACGACACCATCACGCTGCATGCAGAAGTCTTGCACGACGAATTCACGATGATTGCTGCAACTCAAGCTTTTCGCGGCGAACAACTCGCCGCGATCGCTGTGCTGGAGGTACTTGGAGATGACTGAGCGCGTTGCCATCACAGGAATGTCCATCAATACGCCCCTGGGCGACACCCTCGGCACTTTCTTGGAAGCACTGATGGCAGGTCGCTCGGCGATCCGTCGTTGGACGGCATTTCCCACCGACCGTGTGTACAGCAAGATCGGTGGGGACCTTTCCGACTACGACGTCGAAGCCAAACGGAAGCTACTCAGTGAACAGGTGGATGCGGACGTCGCCAAACGCATGAAGCGACTCGTGCAGCGCGTTCCCTGGACCACGAAGCTGTCGATCTTGCTGTCCGTCGACGCCTACCTGAACAGCGGCCTGAACGACGCGGACTTCGATCCGACGCAGGTAGCCACAGTCGTTTCCGGGCACAATCTGAACGCGTTGTATCACGCCAACAATCGCGAGATATTCCAAGACGAGCCGGACTTCCTCGATGGCTTGGCGTCGCTCTATTCTCTCGACACCGACCACGCAGGGTCCGTCTCGGAAGTGTTGCAGCTGCGCGGACCGATCTACACCGTTGGTGGTGCCTGCGCGAGCGGTAACCTGGCGTTGCGCTCAGCTGTCGACGAGATCCGACACCACGGGATGCAAGCGGCGTTCGTCGTCGGTGCCGTACTCGAGTTTGCACCCATCGACGTTCACGCGATGGCGTTGATGGGCGCCATCAGCTACGAGAGCTTCAACGACCAACCCGAGAAAGCCAGTCGCCCCTACGACACCGCGCGCGAGGGCTTCGTGCCGTCACATGGCGGCGCAGTACTCGTGCTCGAGCCGATGTCCCGTGCATTGGCTCGAGGTGCGACCATTCACGCCGAGGTACTGGGCTTGGGCGCAACGGCCGACGGTTGTCACCTGCCGCAACCGCATGAGGACGGACAGACCCGCGCCATGGCGGCGGCCCTCGAAGATGCCGGCATTCGGCCCGAAGACGTCGACTACGTCAACGCTCACGCCACCTCGACACCACTCGGCGACCTGACGGAGCTCGCGTCCATCAAGAGCGTGTTTCAGCAGCACGCCAAACGCTTGAAGATCAACGCTCCCAAGTCGATGCTGGGTCACACTTGCTGGGCCGCACCCGCGGTGGAGACGGTCGCCGCGGTGCTGCAGATGAACGCCGGTCGCCTGCACCGCTCCATCAACGTCGAAGAGCTCGACCCTCAGGTCGATTTGGACGTGTGTCACGAAGGCTCAGCCGAGCTCCCCATCAAGTGTCTGATGAAAAATTCGTTCGGCTTCGGCGGCATCAACAGCGTCAGCATCTACCGGAAGTTCGAAGGATGACGACCCATCCCAGAGTCATGTTCGTCACGGGAGGTTCCCGAGGCATCGGAGCAGGTATCGTCGAGGAAGCGATCCGCGCGGGATACGACGTCGCTTTCAGCTACCGAACCCGAAAGGATGCCGCAGACGCCGTGCTCGACCGGGCTCAGGCGATCGACCCCGGTCGTCGCTGCCGCGCGTACTGCCTCGACGTGCGCGATTCCGAAGCGGTGGAGCGCGTCGGCGATCAAGTGTTGGATGACTTCGAAGCGGTGGGAGTCGTCGTCAACAACGCCGCGATCACCAATGCTGGCCTGGCCTTTTCCACCAGCGACGAAGACTGGAGGAACGTGCTCGACACGAACCTCACCGGGGCGTTCTACGTCAGTCGCCACTTCCTCGGCCCGATGGTGGCGCAACGCTGGGGGCGCTTGATCTTTCTATCGTCGATCGCCAGCGGCGGCATGGCCGGCGATGCGGCGTACTGCGCGTCCAAAGCCGGGCTGCTGGGCCTTTCTTCCGCCTTGGCCAAGGAGTACGGCCGCAAAGGTATCACCAGCAACTCGCTGCTGCTCAGTCTGTTCGAAACCGACATGACCGAGGCCGAGCTCAGCGCGGACAAGCGCAAGTTCTACGAGGAGCACTGCCCGGTGGGGCGGGTGGGTACGGTGCAAGACGTCGCGGCGGCTGTGCTCTACCTCGCCAGTGACGGAGCCGCTTTCGTCAACGGCCAGAGCCTAGGGGTCACCGGGGGACTCGATTGGTTTCACTGAAGATGGCGATCGGCATCGAGAAGCTCTGTGTTTATCCGTGCACGTTGTCCCTGGACATCGCGGAGCTGTGCGCCGCGCGGGGGCTGGACGCACACAATTTCGTCGAGCGGCTGTACTGCCGTCAGCGTTCCCTCGTCGGCCCCCACGAGGACGTCGTCACGATGGCCGTCAACGCCGCGAACATGCTCGTCACGGACGCCGAACGCGAGCGCATCGGCCTGCTCATCGTCGCGACGGAATCCGCCGTCGATCAGGAGAAGCCGCTGAGCACTTGGGTGCACCGCTATCTGCAATTGCGCTCGGACTGCCGCAACTTCGAAGTCAAACACGCCTGCTACGGCGCGACCGCGGCGCTGCGCATGGCGGAGTCGTGGGTCGCCCGGCAAGAGGACGATTCGGCCGCGCTCGTCGTCAGCTCCGACCACGCCCTGTTGGGTATCGAGGGTCCTCAAGAACCAGTCTTGGGAGCTGGTGCCGCAGCGCTGCTCGTCTCTCACCGACCACGCTTGTGGGCCTTCGACGGCACGGCAGCCGGCGTGTTCACCCACGAGCTGGCGGACATCTTTCGCCCAGCGCCGGGGGTGGAGACCGGCGATGCCGACGAGAGCCTGATGTCCTATCTGGACGGCGTGGAGGAGACGTTCGCTGCCTATGAAAAGGCGTTGGGTCGAGCCGTGGACTTCGAGTCGGCGTTTGCTGCCAACGTCTATCACGTGCCCTTCGGGGGTCTGGCCGAGCGGGCGCACTTGCGCTTGGCGCGGGCTCAGCTCGGGCTCACCCGCGCTCAGGCCCTCGAACATTGGAGCGCGCGCGCCCTCGCTTCCCTCCACTACAACCAGCAAATGGGTGGCGTGTATGGCGCCGCGACTTTCGTCGCGACGTTGGGACTCGTCAAGAACCGTCCTGAGCTACGCCCCGGTGACCGCGTCGGCATCTACGCTTATGGCTCGGGATCGTGCGCGGAGTTCTACTCGGTTCGATTGGCCGAGCAGATGCGGGACGTCGTCACCGAAGCTCAACTCGACGAGTTGCTCGACGAACGGGAACGAGTGAACGTCGCGACCTACGAAGCTTGCGAACGCGCTCTGGACGAGAGCCTCGCGGCGCAGAACTTCGAGCCCGATGGCAGCCTGGTGCCGGGACTGTTCGAACGCCGGTACGAGGGCCGCGGACGCTTGGTGCTCCAACGCATCGCCGACTACCGCAGGGAGTACGCATGGAGCTGAGCTATCAACTGTCGCCGAAGTTGAACTCGGTTGCCGCCGAGCCACTGCGCGAGCTGCTACGGGATCCTCCACAGCGCGGGGTGCTCACTCTGCGCGCGGCAAGCCCCACCTGCTTTTGCGACGGGATGGACATACGTGGAGCCCTCGTCGCCGATTCACGAGCGATGCTCGAGACGCTGTCGGACACGTTCGCGCTACTGACCCAATTCCCACTGCCGACGCTCGCGCTGGTGCAGGGTAGTGCTCGTGGAGGCGGCGTCGGCCTGGCCGCCGCCTGCGACGTCGTGATCGCCGAACGGGGAGCGACCTTTGCCTTGCCCGAACTCCTCTTCGGGCTCGTGCCAGCGACGATCTGGCCCATCCTCGAGCAACGGGTGAACCCGGCACGTCTACGGCGTTGGGCGCTGACGGCGGAGACCGTGGATCTGGAGGAAGCGACCCAGGCCGGTCTCGTGGATCTCGTGGCGGAGCCAGGAACCCTCGACCGATGCGCCAAGGAGCAGCTCCGAGCGCTGGGGCGAGTGCGTTCGGAGGCCGTGCAACGCCTCAGGCGCTTGATGCATTCGAATGGGACGTCCGTGGCGGACCGGGTGCGAGTGGGTGGACGTGTCACCGCTGCCTTGCTCGACGA
>JBNKZR010000318.1:0-9171 GCA_050301735.1 Polyangiaceae bacterium
GGCACTGCTGAGCGCCCTTGGAAGACGCTCCAACAGGCGGCTGACGAGGTCGAGCCCGACACGACCGTCTTGGTTGACGACAGCGCCAGCTATGCTCCGGTCGAGTTCTTCCGCGGGGGTGAGCCGGGGGGCTTTGTAGTGTTTTCGGCGGCTGACAGTAGTTCGCCGCCCCTGATCGAGGGCGACGAGGATGTGACTGACGTGGTCTACATCAGCGCCAGCTACTTCGTGTTTCAGGGCTTCGAAGTTGCGCACCACCAACGCTCATCACTCGACGACGATACGGTGGGAATCCGGGTCGAGAACGAAAGTGAAAACCTGCGCTTCATCGAGATCCGAAACAACGTCATCTTCGACATCGGTCCGTCCGATCTGCAGGATGCGTCTTGCTACTACAACGGGCACGGCATCATTGCCTATGCGGAGGGCACGTCCATCAGCGACCTGCTCGTCTCCGGCAACGAGCTTCACGACCTCTACGTCGGTAACAGCGAGGTGCTGGTCGTCAACGGCAATGTGTCCAACTTCTGCATCGCGAGCAACTACGTTCACGACGTCAACAACATCGCCATCGACATCATCGGATACGAAGTCGACCCAAACGAGACGGCGAGCGACGGCTGGGTCATCGACAACGTCATCGTGGACGCGTCGAACTACTGGCCCTACTGTTCGCGCGGCAACTGTACCTACCCGCGTGGTGATGAATCTTCCGACGGCATCTACGTCGATGGCGGAGCGGATCTGGAGATCGCCTACAACATCGTTGGACGAACGGACCACGGCATCGAGTTGCAATCCGAAAACGGTGAGCTCATCCGGGGCGTCGAAGTGCACCACAACTTGATCTTCAACAGCAACTATCGCCACCTCACGATCGGCGAAGTCGAAGACTCCCGCGAGTACGACAACGTCGAAGCGGACGAGGACTCCCTGACGAACGACGATCTAGAAGCATGCAAGTGAGAGGCTGATTGCCCGCGGCGTCGCTGGGCTGCAGAAGCTGCGGAGTCCAGGCAGTGAAGCGCGAGCGCGAATCGCGCTCGCTCACTTGGAGCTCCTACTCCTGCTCGTGTACCCCACTTTCAGGGACGCGCACTCACCAGGTAAGCGCCTCCTTCCAACACGATTGAAGGATTAAGTTTTCGTCGGTCGAGCCGTTGTGTGGACCGGGTCGGCTGCTGCCAGCCCACCACTCGCAACGCCCAACTTGAGGGGGGACATGAAGAAGCTGCAACCCGACGCGCCGGTCGCATGGGCCGTCGTATCCATTCTTGCAACGTTGATGTGTGCTTGCAGCGACGATGCCACTGAGGACTCTGACGCGGGTACCGATGAACAAGTCGCCACTGAGATGACGGACGAGGGTGCCGTTTGTGGAGATGGCATCGAACAAGGCGATGAAGAGTGCGACGACGCCAACGAGACCGATGGCGACGAGTGCAGCAACGACTGCACCCTTCCTGTGTGCGGCGACGAGATCGTCCAACAGGATGAGGAGTGCGACCGCGGTGCGGACAACGGTGGCGAGAAGCAAGACTGCACCGCGGAATGCCGACGCGACGAGTGTGGTGACGGTCACGTCGGGCCTCAGGAGGCCTGTGACGACGGTCCCGAGGGCAGCGAGACCTGCACGGCAGACTGTGCCCTACCTAGCTGCGGAGACGGCATCGAGCAGGCCGGCGAAGAATGTGATGACGGTGACAATGACGACACCGATAGCTGCACAACGCGCTGCTTGGCGGCGCGTTGTGGTGACGCCACTGTTCAAGCGGGCGAGGAATGCGATACGGGTGGCGACAATGGCAGCGACGGCAGTCGTTGCACCGCTGATTGCAAAGACAACGTGTGCGGTGACGGTCACGTCGGTGGTTCGGAGGCTTGTGACGACGGTCCCGACGGAAGTGACGAATGTACGACTCTCTGTCGCGCGCCAGGTTGCGGCGACGCCATCCTCCAGGACGGTGAGGAGTGCGACGATGGCAACAACATCGACCGCGATGAGTGTACGACCAACTGCCAGCTGCCGCGCTGCGGGGACGCCATCATCAACGACGACGAGGAGTGCGACCTGGGTGATGGGGTTAACGGTGCTGACGGCGAGGGTTGCACTGCGGCGTGTCTTGTCAACGTGTGCGGTGACGGTCACGTAGGCCCAGGCGAGGCTTGTGACGAAGGCGCCGACACGATCACCTGCAACGGCTGCCGTGGCCCGGAATGTGGGGACAGCGTCCTGCAGAATGGCGAGCAGTGCGATGATGGTAACAACGTCTCCGACGACGGTTGCAGCAACAACTGCACCATTACGGGGTGCGGTGACGGACTCCTTCAGCCCGGTGAAGAGTGTGACGATGGGGCTAACACAAACGGTGCACCCGGCGCGCGCTGCACGGAGTCGTGTCTGTTCGACCGTTGCGGTGACGGTCACCTAGGGCCGCGGGAGGCCTGCGATGACGGCAACGACATCGACGACGACGGCTGCACGAACTCGTGCGCGGGTGCGAATTGTGGCAATGGCATCGTCGAGGACACCGAGGAGTGCGATGACGGCAACGACTTCAACACCGACAGCTGTACGAATGCGTGCTTCGAAGCCTCCTGCGGTGACGGTTTCGTCCAAGCCGGTGAGGAATGCGACGACGGCGTGCTGAACTCCGACACGGCAGGCAACGCCTGCCGTGCCACGTGCAGTGCGCCTAGCTGTGGCGATGGCGTGGTCGATGCCGCCAATGGGGAGACGTGCGACGATGGCGCGGGCAATGGCCCGCTGGGAACCTGCTCGTCGGTGTGCACCTCCAATAGTTGCGGCGATGGAAAGCTCGATCCCGGTGAGGAGTGCGATGACGGAAACCGCGACAACCACGACAGTTGTCTGAGCATTTGCGTTTGGAACAGCTGCGGCGACGGTGCGGTCTACACGACGGTGACCGACAGCACGAACGCCAACGAAATCGAAGAATGCGACGACGCTAACGACGTCGAGAGCGACAGCTGCCTGTCGAACTGCGCATACAATGTTTGCGGTGATGGCACCCGCCTGCTGGAGATCACGACCGATCTGGATGACCCGGACGGGACAGGTGTGATGACAGCCCAACGGGGTGGGGCGGATGACCCGTCTCACTGTGAAGGAGCTAGTCGCGAGTGTTCGCTCTACCCGCCCTACCTCAACAACGAGCCCGACGCCACGCCCACCACTCTCGACATCACGGAAGTCCAGGCCGAGGAGTGTGACGATGGCAATACGACCAACACTGACGGGTGCGTGCGGTCCGACACCAACGCCGATGGTACTCTGGAGTGCCGTACTGCCAAGTGCGGCGACGGATTCGTTCGGACTGGCGAGGAGGATTGTGACGATCGCAACGACGATCAGAACGACAGTTGTCTCAGCTCATGCAAGTGGAACAGCTGCGGAGACGGCTGGCGCTACGCGGAGGTCACCGACGCCACCAACACGAACCTGGTTGAGGCTTGTGATGACGGCAACGACTCTGACAGAGACACCTGTCTAGACGACTGCACGCTGCCGGAGTGCGGCGACGGGATCGTGCAACCGGGAGAGTTCTGTGACGAGGGCGCGTCCAACGGCCAACCTGGTGGCTTCTGTACCGCCGGCTGCGAACTCACCGACGACACGTGCGGAGATGGAACCGTCGACCCTGGGGAGGAATGCGACAACGGTGGCGACAATGGGAGCACTGCGCAATGCACCAGCTACTGCCGTTGGAACTTCTGCGGCGATGGCTTCGCCTACACGACGACCACCGCAGGCGACGACAACGGCGCGCCGCTCGAGGAGTGCGACAACGCCGATCTGAACAACGACGCTAGTGCGTGCACGACGTCCTGCAAGGAGGCGGTCTGTGGAGATGGCTTCGTTCGCAGCGGGATCGAAGCCTGCGATGATGGCAACCGAATCGACAATGACGGCTGCTCCAACGCCTGCGATGAGCCCGGCTGTGGCGACGGCATCGTGCAAGCTGGGGAAGAATGTGACGACGGCGCCACGTGCGTCGACGGAGTGAACGAGGGCCAGACGTGTGACAGCACGTTGGACTGCTACCTGGACGACGCCGCCTGCAGCGCCACCTGCGACGGCGGTGAAGACGATGGTGAGCCCTGTACGGAGGATGCCCAGTGCGCCGACTTGCCGGACGTTTGCAACGACACCAGCACGTGTTCCTACGACGACTCCACGCCGTGCACCGCCGCTACTGCGACGACCGACTGCGCCCGGCCAGATGCCGACTGCCAGAAGACCTGCGGTACTGCAGTGCAGGGCGGGAGTTGTACGTTGGACGGAAGCTGCGAGGCGGGCGCAACGTGCAGTGGGCGCAGCGCTGGGTTCTGCTTCATCACGTACGAGTCATGCTACTCCGATGCGGAGTGCGGGCCTGACTGGTGCTTTGGTGGTTCGTTGGGTACTTGCTCGCGCGCCACGTGCACGAGCGACGATGACTGCACCGGAGGAAGTCTGTGCGGTGAGGATGAGGCGGCCGGTACTTGTCTGGCCGGATCCAACGAAGACGGGAGCTGCGACGATTCCACCGACTGTCCGACGCCAGCGTCGTCGTGCAATGAGTCGGGGAGCTGTAACAACAATGACGAGGTCAGCTGTACTACGGATGAGGAGTGTACGGTCGAAGTGACCTGTACCGGCTCGACCGTGTGTGACGGAGGTCAGAACGACGGCTTCGGCTGCGACTCCGACGCCGATTGCCCAATCTACGCAGACTGTGAGGCGCAAGACGGCGACGGTTGCTCGACGCTGTGCACTGCGCCGAACTGCGGCGACGGCATCCTCGACGACAACGAGGGGTGTGAAGTCGACGACGAGGGTGTGGTGTGGGTGCACGACGCTGAAGGCATCCCCGTCGAAGCACCCGCTGGGGTGACCTGCGAGGAGAACTGCACGCCCAGCACCTGCGGGACGAACGCCGATGTCGACGGTGCTGCCGGCGAAGAGTGTGATGACGGCAATGACCAGAGTACGGACGCCTGCACCACGCGCTGCCGGTTCGCGCGTTGTGGTGACGGCATCGTGCAACCGGGTGAGCAATGTGACGACGGCAACGGCGTCGAAACAGACGCTTGTACCAACGCTTGCCGTTGGAACGTGCTCGACGACGGCGTGCGCTACCTGGGTCCTGAGGATGCGAGCAATCCGGCGGCCCTTCATGACTGCGACACTGGCGACCCACTGTCGGACACCAACGACAACGCCTCGCTGCGAGCGGATACGGAGCACCCCTTCATGTTCACTCGTGGACGAAATGACGCCGACGGGTACTGGGATGAGACCGCGTTCTGCGACGACGGAGTCATCATCTGTGACGGGACGAGCAGCGCCTACACCCAGCCTTGGAAAGATGGGGTCTGGTGTCTGTTCGCCGCGGAAGACCACGGCGACCTCGGAGATGCCGCGTACGACAACGGCGCTGCCGGCTTTGCTCTCGAGTGGGACGAAGCTCGCGCGCACTGCGAGAGCTTTGGCATCGGTGCGCGCCTCGTCGTGCTAGCGGATAGCGGCGAGCTCGCGACGTTGGCAGGCCTGGAGGAGCTCGTGCCGCAAGACGGCAACCTGTTCTGGGTGGGCGGCTTCGACGACTACGCCTCGACCCCACCGGTCGCGAGCGAACCGGGACGGTTCGTCTGGATCGACGACGCTGGCACCGCTGTCGACTCTGCGCTGTTCGCCACAGGGCAACCCGATGACGTCGCGGAAGGCGCAGCGGACTTCTTGGCGAGTGATCTCGAAAGTTCAGTCAGCCCGGGCCGCCTCGTCGACGAACAAGACCAGGCGTTGCCCTTCTTCTGCGAGTACCCGCTACCGGAGTAGAGCTTGGCGTTCCGCCGAACTCGGAGGTGGAGTTTGGCGGCGCTTGCAGCCCGTCCCAACCCCGACTCGACTCATTCGAGCTCGGGGTTGGCGCGCAAGTGGATGGCGCTCGGTGGACCAGCTGCGTCAGCGAGTGTGCGGCCGGCGGCGAGCTGTCTCGAGGGGCAACCCTGAGGGTCTTCCAGGCCAGCACGGAGCGCCGCCAAGGCGCCGCGCGCCGCGGATGGCCGGGCTAGGCGTCGTCGTCCGTCGCGGGATCGAGCAGGTCGACGTCCTCGACGTCCTCTTGGGGGGCGTCGAACTTCGCGCGGAACTCGAAGAGATCCGGACGGCGATCTTGTCGTGGACGAACGCTCCCCGCCGTGCGACTGCGGTGCAGGTCCTTGACGTCGACGTCGGTAACCAACAGCATCTCGACGTTACTATCTGCCTCGGCTTGAATGCCATCACGCGAGAACTCGAAGTCTGCTGGGCTGAACACGGCGGCTCGTCCGTAGTGAATGTCCATCGCAGCAACGCTCGGCAGGTTGCCCACGATGCCAGCGGCGACCACGTAGATCTGATTTTCGATGGCGCGCGCTTGGCAACAGTACTTCACGCGGGTGTAGCCCTGCCGATCGTCGGTGCAATAGGGCACGAAGAGGATCTCGATGCCCTGGTCGGCAAGGTAGCGTGCTGCTTCCGGAAACTCCGAGTCGTAGCAGATGAGAATACCGACTTTGGCCTTTGGCGTTTGGATCACGCGGAGCGTGTCGCCGCCCTCGATACCCCAGTAGCGCTTCTCCGATGGAGTGATGTGCAGCTTCGGCTGCAGAAATATCTCGCCGTCGGGCATGACCAGCGGGCAAGCGTTGACGAGCTTTCCCCCGAGGGACATCGGGTGTGAGCCGCCCACGATGTAGATGCCGTATTCTTTGGCCAGTCGCTTGTACAGGTCCAGGACGTCCTGGGTCAGTTCTGCGAGTTTGGAAATGCCCTCGAGCGCAGGCAGGTTGCGTAGGCTTTCCTGAGACAGCAATTGAACCGTCGTGAATTCGGGGAAGACGACGAAGTCCGCGCGGTAATCGAACGCGGTTTCCACGAAGTACTCGATCTGTTCGGCGAACTCGTCGAAATTCGCGATTCGGCGGACTTGGTATTGCACGGCCGCGACACGCACCTTCTGGTCGTCTTCACGGACCGGTCGGTGTGCGGCGTTGATCCACTCGACCAGCACTGCCGTGTTCTTGCTCTTGGGATCACGAACGTAGTTGCGTAGCACCGAGCGCGCGACCATGCCCTCCTGTAGGTGGAAGCTAAACACACCGTCGCTGATGGACCGGTTCTCGACTGCCGAGACGTACTCTTCCGGGCTCAACTTGCGCTGCGCCGTTTCGTCGGCCAGATGTCGGGCGTAGCCTTCGAGTCGTCCCCCCGCGAGCAGTCGTCGCAGGTTGAGTCGAGTGCAGAGGTCTCGTCGGGCCTCGTACAGGTGGTGCGCGATGCCCAGTCGACGGAAGTCGGGGTGAACGTAGATATCCGCCCCGTACAGCGTGTCGCCCTCGGGGTCGTGGTTGTGAAAATAGCCCCCGTCCGTGATCCCCGCGTAGGTGTGCGCGCGGTAGGGGTCAGTGCCCAAGTTCACGATCAGCGAGGAGGCAGCGCCCACGATCTTGCCGGCGATCTCGACGACGTGTTGCCCTTCGGGGAAGAGGCGGAGATGGTTCTTGAGTTGGGAGCGCGTCCAGACGACGTTTTGCTCTGCGGGGTCAGAGAAGCAGAGCTTGTTCAACGCAGTGAGCTCATCGAGGTCGGCGTCGGCTGCTCGCCGAAGAACAGCGTCGCCTTTTAGTGTTTGGAAGCTGTGGGGTAGGTGCATCACGTCGACTTTTCCTCGTCGCCGTCTCTCCAAGTCAGGCGGTAGTAGTCCTTCCGGCGATCGACCCAAGGGCGCACAGTACCCAGAAGCCGTGTGCGCTTGAGGACCTCCATGTCGAGTTCTTGGACTAGCATCGTCTCGACGTTGGGTGTGGCCTCTTCGGCGATTCCATCTCGCGCGAACTGTACGTCCGCGGGAGTGAGAATGCACGCCTGGCCGTAGTGGATGTCGGTTCCTGCTACGAACGGCAGGTTGCCCACCGCCGCGGTGAGCACCGCGTAAACGTGGTTTTCGATGCAACGAGCCTGAGTGCAGTAGCGCACTCGGGTGTAGCCTGACTGTAGATCGGTTGCCACGGGGACGAACAACAGTCGGGCACCCTTCGCCGCCGCAATGCGCGCGAGCTCGGGAAACTCCACGTCGTAGCAGATCAAGATCGCTATCTTGCCGCAGTCGGTATCGAAGACCTCCATGCGCTCCCCGGCGCTGACGCCCCACCAAGTGCTCTCCGCAGGAGTGACGTGCATCTTGTACTGCTTTGCGTGGGTGCCGTCGCGGCGAAACAAGTACGCAACGTTGAACAGGTTTCCGTCCTCGACGTTGAGGTGCGACCCGGCGATGATGTTGACGTTGTACTTGATCGACAGATGCATGAAGAGCTTCTCGTAGTCGCTCGTGAACTCCGTCAGGCGTCGGGCAGCCAAGCCGGGACGAGAAGCCGGGACGAGAGACAGCAACTGATTCGTGAGCCTCTCCGGGAAGAGCAGGAAGTCCGCTCGGTAGTCGCCTGCGGTATCCACGAAGAACTCACATTGTTTGGCAAATTCGTCGAAGCTCTCGACGGCGCGCATCTGATACTGCATGGCGGCCACGCGGACTCTGGGCACGGCCAACGGCGCGCGAATGGGGTTTTGCCATTCCATCAACACGGCGTAGCCTTTGGACTCAGCGTCGCTGGGTAGGTAGTTCGGCAGCACTCTGCGAATGGCGAAACCGTTCGCCAGTTGAGCGGTCAAGACCGGATCTTTGAGGCGCTTGTTGACCACGCGCCGCACGTACTCATCGGCACTCATCTTGCTCGCGTACTTGTGGTAGCCGGGGATGCGGCCGGCGATCAGCATGCCGCGGAGTTTCAGTCTTTGCGTCAGCTCCTTGCGGGCGTCGTAGAGTCGTCGAGCGAGCCTTATCCCGCGGTGATCCGGATCGACGGCGATGTCGATCCCGTAGAGGGTATCGCCGTCGGGGTCGTGGGTGTCGATGTGTCCCTTGCCGCTGACTGCATCGAAGGAATGCCAGTCGACGAAGGCTGCCCCGCTGACGATGACCGAGCTGGAGGTGGCGATGATCTTGCCCCCGTACTCAATCACGATCTGCCCGTCCGCGAAGAGCGCGAGCTGGCTGCGGATCTGGGCCTCCGTCCAGGGTGCGATGCCCGGGAAACACTTCCTCTGCAGCTCCTGAATACCCTTGA
>JBNKZR010000319.1:0-9163 GCA_050301735.1 Polyangiaceae bacterium
CCATCTGATCGCAGATCTCCCGGCCGTTGCAGAACAGCCCGTCGTCGCAGAGGACGCTGGCGGGCACGTGAACGATGGACCGGGAATCCTCGTCACAGAAGTCCAGCGTGCATCCGATACCGTCGTCCACGTCGGGTGGCGTGTCGCCGACTTGGTTGAACACCGATAGCAGGGTCGAGCCCCCCCAGACGATTCCGTCCCGCGCCGAGATCGATCAATAGCAGCGCCGTGTCTCCCTCGGGATTCAATTGAGGGGTCAGTACGCGCCGAGCGTCCACCATGCGGGCGAAGGCCGAGATGATGAGGGAGAGCGGCGCTACGACGGCCTTTTCCTGCCCGCTCTCGTCGCGCCAGCGGCTCTGCATGCTCATCGAGTCTTTGCCGACGGGAATGGTGAGCC
The DNA here is from genome assembly GCA_050301735.1 of Polyangiaceae bacterium. Lineage (GTDB taxonomy): Bacteria > Myxococcota_A > Polyangia > Polyangiales > Polyangiaceae > SZUA-265. The sequence continues at coordinate 401 of JBNKZR010000319.1, forward strand.
CCAACTCCGGGCAGAGCTCCAAGCCTACGGCAGTGACCGCATCGAACAACGCTTGGTCTTCACCAGGATAACCAGCCGCCGCCATCCAATTGGCGGACAGTTTGACCTCGCTCAGCTTCGAGATGGGTGCGGCCATGATGTTGGTCAGGGCTTCACCCACCGCCATGCGCGCAGCCGCTTTGGAGTCGAGCAACGCGCACGGCGTGCGTTCGCCGATGGCCATCGCCTCGCCCGTGTAGTTGTCGTAGTCGGAGAGCGTCACCCCGCAATCTGCGACCGGGACTTGCCACGGCCCCACCATCTGGTCGCGAGCGACCAAGCCGGTGACGGTACGGTCTCCAATGCTGATGAGGAACGTCTTGTCGCCGACGGTGGGCGACAGCAAGACGCGCTTCGCGGCTTCCTCCAATTCGATGCCTTCGAGATCCGCCGCCTCCGGCTCGAGCCGAACTCGCTCGAAGCTGCGAGTCATCTTCGGGGGCTTGCCTAGCAACACCGAAAGCGGCAAATCGATCGGGTCCTCGCTCTCCGCAGACGGGTTCGACAGCCTCAGGCGGTCTTCGGCCAGCACCTCTCCAACGACGGAAAAAGGGCACCGCTCGCGCTCACAGAGCCGCTGAAACTCAGGCAACCGTTCGCGGGCCACAGCCAGCACGTAGCGTTCCTGCGCTTCGTTGCACCACACTTCCATCGGGCTCATGCTGGGCTCGGCATTGGGGATCTTCGCTAGTTCGAAGTGCGCTCCTTTGCCCGCATCGTGGACCAGCTCCGGAAAGGCGTTCGAAAGCCCGCCGGCACCCACGTCGTGAATGGAATGAATGGGCGAGTCGTCTCCCAGTGCGCAGCAGCGGTCGATGACTTCCTGACAGCGTCGCTGAATCTCGGGGTTACCCCGCTGCACGCTGGCGAAGTCCAAGTCTTCGTGACTCTTGCCCTGATCCATCGATGAAGCGGCACCGCCACCGAGACCGATCAGCATGGCGGGACCGCCCAAGACGACCAGCACGCACTCGGTCCCGAACTGCTTCTTCTGTGTCAGCGAAGGTCGAATGTTGCCGAGCCCGCCGGCAAGCATGATCGGCTTGTGATAACCGCGCACCGCTTTGCCGCCGATGCCGTCGAATTCCTGCTCGAAGCTACGAAAGTAGCCCAGGATGTTGGGGCGCCCGAACTCGTTGTTGAACGCAGCCCCGCCGATCGGCCCATCGAGCATGATCGAGAGCGCGCTCTGGATGCGTTCGGGTTTTCCGTAGTCGACCTCCCACGGGCGCACGTGCCCCGGGATACGCAAGTTGGACACCGAAAAGCCCGCCAGCCCCGCCTTGGGCTTCGACCCTCTGCCCGTCGCTCCCTCGTCGCGGATCTCGCCTCCGGACCCAGTCGCTGCACCCGGATGGGGTGAAATGGCCGTGGGGTGGTTGTGCGTCTCCACCTTCATCAACACAGGCGCATCTTCGTAGTGCTTCTGGTATTCACCTTCAGCATTGGGCCAAAAGCGCGCCGTGGCGTAGCCGCGCATGATCGAGGCGTTGTCTTCGTACGCCGAGATGATGCCTTCGGGGTGCTGCTCGTACGTGTTCCGGATGCGCGCGAACAGGGAGCGATCGTCGGACTCGCCGTCAATCACCCAATCCGCCCGAAATATCTTGTGGCGACAGTGCTCACTGTTCGCCTGTGCGAACATCATCAACTCGGCGTCCGTCGGGTCGCGCCCCAGCTTGCGGAAGCTCTCCACCAAGTAGTCGATCTCGTCGGGTGCCAACGCCAGCCCCCAATCCCGATTGGCGGCCTCCAACGCCGCTTTGCCGCCCGCCAGAAGTCCGACGCGACGCGTCTGACGCACAGTGGCGTGGGCGAACAGCCGAGACGCGTCATCGAGCGAGGGCAAGAGGCTCTGCGTCATGCGATCATGCAGGCGCGCTTCGAGTTCGGTACGCACGTCTTGCGCAACGTCGTCTGGCGAAGCAATGCTGCGGTCGAACACCAGCCGATACACGACGCCGCGTTCGATCCGCCGCACTTGCGCCAGGCCGCACACCTGCGCGATGTCGGTCGCCTTCGACGACCAGGGCGAAATCGTGCCGAAGCGCGGCACGGCGATGACCTCCAACACAGTGCCCGACGGCTCCGGCGCCGACTCGTCTCTGGGACCGTACCAAAGTAGTTGATCCAATCGTTCTCGTTCACCCGAAGCCAGCTCCTGCACACCGTGCTCGAGTTCGACGAAGTGGACGTAGTGCGCCCCGACGTGCACGAGTTCGGGAGCCAGCTCGCGCAGCTCCGTCAGCAGTTTGTTGGCACGGAAGGCGGACAGAGCTCGCGGACCAGTGAGCCAAAACATGACCGGCGTTTGTCGCAGTCGGCGCGTCGTGTCCACCGTCAAAGGCGCCGGGACCGGCCCACGACCCGCCAAGCCGCACGTCCGAAAGCCAGCCATGACACCACCGGAGGCCACGAAGCCCGCGGGAGGCATCCGACGCGGGACAGGCCCAACCTGTGCAACCCGGTGACCACAGCGGCGGTGGCTCGCAAGCCTCGACCAGGCGAATCGCACACAATCGTCGCCACACTTCGCCGGGCTCGTCGGTTTGGCGCCGCGCCAAGAGGCCCCGCTGCAAGAAAATAGCTCATGTTTTTATGGAGTTGAACGTATCTCCCTCGGCCTCACGAGAGCGCGACGTTTCGGCTGGCACACTCCGGTGGGCGACGACTAGGCTGCGCCGCTCATGCGCTTTCTGTGCGTCTCCGACATTCACGGCAACGTCTCGGCCCTTCGCAAGGTGCTCGACGAGGCCGACATCCGCGGCTTCGATCAGTTGATTGCCTGTGGCGATCACTTGTTTCCGGGTCCCGAGCCACTGGCAACTTGGAGGCTCTTGGTCGAACGCAACGCACTGTGCGTACAGGGGCTCACCGATCGCGCGGTGGCTACGGTAGAGCCCGGCGATCTGGAACCGAGCAATCCGGCAGAGGAGGCACGGCTGGAGCGCCTGTTGAGCTTTCACGACGAATTGGGTGAGCTGATCGTGGCTCGCTTGGCGCGACTCAAGGACACGGCCCGCCTGCCACTGGAATCCGGACACGAAATGCTGGTCGTGCACGGCTCGCCAATGGACCCCACCGAGTCGATGAGCGCCGAGATGGACGACGAGGAACTCAACGCGCTGCTCGGCGACGACCCCGCGGACGTGATCGTATGTGGCGGAAGCCACGTCCCCTTCGTGCGACAGTTGGACGAAATCCGCATCGTCAACGTCGGGTCGGTAGGCGAGTCCCCGACGCCCGGAATCGCCAACGCGACCATCATCGAGAGCAGCCCTTTGGGCGTCGACATCCGGCCCTTTGACGTCGACGTTTCCGGGGCTTGACGCGACGCCGAATGGGCCGAAAGCCAGCTGGACAAGCGCAATCCACGGTGGTAGCGCGCAGGTAGCAACACCACACGAAAGCGCCCGGAGGAAGGAGGGATACGTGTCGAGCAACTCCCAGGATTCGTTCAAGACGAGGAGCACCCTCGAAATCTCCAACAAGTCCTTGAGCTACTACAGCCTCCCCAAGTTTGCGGAGGCCAGCGGCAAGGACATCTCCCGGCTGCCGTACGCGTTGCGCATCCTGATGGAGAACCTGCTGCGTTGCGAAAACGGCGGCAGTGTCACCAAAGATGACATCCTGAGTCTCGCCGGTTGGGATCCGAAAGCCAAGCCGAGCAAAGAGATCGCGTTTCACCCCGCTCGTGTCGTGCTGCAGGACTTCACGGGTGTGCCGGCAGTGGTCGACCTAGCGGCAATGCGCGACGCGATGGCGGCCATGGGTGGCGACCCAGCGCGGATCAACCCGCTGTTTCCGGCGGAGCTGGTCATCGACCACTCCGTGCAAGTCGACGAGTACGGGACTGCCGAAGCTCTCGTGCGCAATACCTCCTTGGAGTTCGAGCGTAACCAAGAGCGGTATCAACTCCTGCGCTGGGGACAAGAGGCGCTGAACAACTTCGCTGCCGTGCCCCCTGGTACGGGCATCGTGCACCAGGTGAATCTCGAGTACCTGGCCCGCGTCGTCTTCGATCAGGATGGCGTCGCCTACCCCGATACCCTGGTGGGTACGGACAGCCACACGACGATGATCAACGGCATCGGTGTGCTGGGTTGGGGCGTGGGCGGCATCGAAGCCGAAGCCGCCATGCTCGGACAGCCGATCAACCTATTGGTGCCGAACGTCGTGGGCTTCCGTCTGCGTGGTGCCCTACCCGAGGGCGCTACCGCGACCGATCTCGTGCTGACGATCACGAAGATGCTGCGCGACAAGGGAGTGGTCGGCAAGTTCGTGGAGTTTTTTGGGGATGGCCTGGCACATCTGCCCCTCGCCGACCGAGCAACGATCGCCAACATGGCGCCCGAGTTCGGCTCCACTTGCGGCATCTTCCCCATCGACGCGGAAACCATTCGCTACCTGCGCTTCTCGGGCCGCAGTGACGAACAAGCCGAACGTGTGGAAGCCTACGCCAAGGCACAGGGCTTGTTCCGCACCGATGACACGCCGGATCCGATCTACAGCGATACGCTGGAGCTCGACATCTCGACCGTCGTGCCAAGCCTGGCCGGCCCCAAGCGCCCCCAAGACAAGGTCGCCCTGAGTGACATCAAGCCGACTTGGGAGAAGACCCTCACGCAGCTGCTCGAACTCTCGAAGTCCGGCAAGAGAGATGCTTCGACCACCGTCCCGACGGAACTCGGCGGCGAGAAGTTCAATCTCGGTCACGGCGCGGTGGTGATCGCGGCTATCACCTCGTGCACCAATACCAGCAACCCGAGCGTGATGATGGGCGCGGGCCTGCTCGCGAAGAACGCGCACGCCCGCGGCCTGACCACGAAGCCTTGGGTCAAGACTAGCCTCGCGCCCGGCTCCCAGGTGGTCACCGAGTACCTCAAAGCGGCCGGCGTATTGTCGGATCTCGAAGCTCTCAAGTTCAACGTCGTCGGCTATGGCTGTACGACTTGTATCGGCAATAGTGGACCGCTACCGGAGAGCATCGCCAAGTCCGTGGAAGCGGGCGATCTCGTGGTCGCCTCCGTACTCAGCGGCAACCGCAACTTCGAGGGTCGCATCAACCCGCACGTGCGCGCCAACTATCTGGCAAGCCCTCCGCTGGTCGTGGCCTACGCCCTTGCGGGACGCATGGACTTCGACTTCGAAAAGGAGCCCCTGGGTACCGACTCCGAAGGCAAGCCCGTCATGCTGAAGGACATCTGGCCATCCGCAGCAGACGTCTCCGAGGCGCTGTCGACTTCGCTTTCTCGCGAAATGTTCCAAAGTAAGTACGCCGACGTCTTCAAAGGACCGAAGCAGTGGCGGGAGCTCGACGTGCCCAAGGGCGACCGTTTCGCCTGGGACCCGAAGAGCACCTACGTGCGGCTGCCGACCTTCTTCGAAGGCATCCCCAAGACGCCTGCCTCACCAGCAGACATCCAGGGTGCGCGAGTACTGGCCAAGCTCGGAGACTCGGTAACCACCGACCACATCTCGCCCGCTGGTTCCATCGCCAAGAACTCACCCGCCGCAAAGTACTTGGCGGACAACGGCGTGGCACCAAAGGACTTCAACTCCTACGGCTCACGTCGCGGCAACCACGAGGTGATGATGCGCGGCACCTTCGCCAACGTGCGCCTGCGCAATCAGCTGGCACCCGGTACGGAGGGTGGCATCACCCGTCACCTCCCCGACGGAGAGCAGATGACGATCTTCGACGCTGCGGAGAAGTACAAGGCCGACGGCGTGCCGCTGGTCGTTCTGGCCGGCAAGGAGTACGGCACGGGTTCGTCTCGTGACTGGGCTGCCAAGGGCACGTTCATGCTCGGTATCAAGGCGGTCATCGCTGAGTCCTTCGAACGCATTCACCGCAGCAATCTGATCGGGATGGGCGTGTTGCCACTGCAGTTCGAGGACGGCGAAGGCGTCGAAGCACTCGGGCTCTCCGGCGAAGAAACCTACGCCATCGAAGGCATCGCGAGCGACCTCGCGCCCGGCAAACTGCTGAAGGTGACGGCAACTGCCGCCGACGGCTCGAGCAAGAGCTTCGAGGCGTTGACCCGCATCGATACCGCGGGTGAACTCGACTACTACCGACACGGCGGCATCCTGCAGTACGTGCTGCGGCAGTTGCTCGAGGGCTGAGGGCAAGCCGATCGAGCCCGAAGCTCCCACCCCGGCGGCGCGCGAAAAACGACGCGAAGCTGCCGACGAGGCAACGGCATCGAATGAGTCGTTGCCTCGTCGTGAAGAGGGAAGCGAGCTCTGGCGACGTCTGAGACTGCAGGCTGTGGGCATCGTCGCCTTGTTGGCAGCGATTGGCGTGTACGTCGACCTGCGGCAAGAGGTGGCGCAGCTGAGGCGGCGGGTGGAGCAACTCTCTTCGACCCTGCCCACCGGTAACGCAGCTCGCGTGCCGAACGTACCCGCGCCCAACTCCGGGCAAACGGCGACCCAACCCACCTCGAGCGCTGCTGCGACCGTGCCAGGCGATGTCCAAGCTCGGAGCCAGTCATCCGCGAGCGATACCCGCATCTGCGTCCATCGCCGCTCCCTGGAATCAGTGGTCTGTTCCACCGCGCACGGCTGCACCCCATTGTCACAGATGCGTCCGAGTTATGTGCGACGTGTGCAGGCGCGCGTTGGCAACGGCAACGTGCACGTCTGCGACTGAGTGGACACGTCTCTGGCGACTCCGCGGCAGAGTCAATGCCTCCGCGACCGCTCGAACACGCCCCCTACGACTCCAAACTGCAACGCCGCGGGACGGTGGGGTGTTTCTCCGACGGAATTCCGTGGAAGACGTGTGAGCAATCCGTAGCCCAAGCACGTGTGAGCCGGTGTGTGGAGCGCTCGCTTGGTAGATTGCGCGGGCTTGTCCCCTACCCTCCGCGCGACGTGCTTGTTATGACGGCCGTGAGGAGAGGATCTCACATGATGAAAACACGGGGCTCCATCGGGAGCACTTTCTGGGGTGTGTTGGGTGTCGTTCTGTTGTCGGGTTGCACCAAGGCAATGACCGGAACCTTGACGCCTGAGGGTTACACGCACGGCAAGTACGCGATGGCGATCGACAACAGCGCCGGAGAGAGCCTGTTGCCTGAAGGCTGGCGCTTGGACTCGGCCTACGAGAAGCACGGCAAGTTGAAGGCGAAGAACACGCCAGACTACGAGACCAAGTTCAGCTTCGACACCGACGGGGACGACAAGATCGACACCAATCGCACAGAACTCATCTACGACCTGCGCTACGTGCACAAAGTCCACAGTGGCGTCATCTGGATACGAACGGTGCCCATCTCGAACGAACTGCGAGAAAAAGAGCTCCGCGTGCTGATGCAGGACTACGTGGATGAGGTCGCCGGCGCGGGCTACGAGGTCGTCAACATCGGCCAAGCGAGGCTGATGGTGGAGAAGCGCTACGCGGCGGAGATCCTACGCCGTGGGCGAGGCGAAGTCGGCGGCGAAGCCGCCTACGGAGCGAGCTTTGCGGTCGCCAACATCGATCAAGTTCAGGTCGACAAGGACGCGCGCCGGGAGCGCGTGATGGTGGTCATCAGCCGCCCGGGTTTCGAATACGATGTCGGTCCGCACTCTGGTTCGAAAGGCGCCAGTTATCCGGTCTTGTTCATCGCCGGCTACTCCAGCCTTCCCGACGACTTCGACGCCGGCCTGCAAGACTTTCAAGCCCTGCTACAGCGCGTGCGTTTCGACGGCAGCGCGGGCTACGCCATGAACTGGGAAGGCTCTGACGAGGATTCGGAAGACGAAACGGAAAGCGCCGTCGCAGAAGCCGGACAGGAGCCGACGGATGGTGCCGTCGTTGGCGAGGCTGACGGCACGGCCGAAGCGGAGGGGGCCTCTCAGGGCGAAACAGGCCAAGACGTTGCCGCCGCCGAAGAAGCGCCCGTCGAAGCGACAGGAGAGGCGCCGACCCCTGCCGCGCAGTGACGCGGGACGCAGCGGGAGTACGCACGGCTCGCTCGGCGCGGCCAACCACGCCGCGCTGGGTGAGCTCCCATCGCTCGGCTGCTGCTCCAAATGAGCGAGCGCATGCTCGCCCATCTAGAACAAGGACCATAACAAACGCGCTCCCGTCAGCGCCATGACGCCGAGCAGAGCGGCGAAGATCAGCCGATTCCCACGTTCAACCGCCAGGCGAGCCCCCAGTTGGGCGCCTATCAGATTACCTGCGCCCAACACCAAGCCGGCAGTCCACTGCACCTGATCCACCCAGGCGAACCACAGCACCGCCGGCAGCGTCCAGGTGAAGACGAGCGCGAGCTTGAGCCCATTGGCGCGCTTGAGATCCACCCCCAGGAACGACGGCAGCGTTGCCAGCAGCAACAGCCCGACCCCCGCCTGGAGGAAGCCTCCGTAGGCCCCGACTGCGAACAACACGGGCCCCAAGAGCCAAGGCGACGACGCTTTGACGGTTCCGAGCAGCTTCTGCCGTTGGACCCACATCAACGCCGTGAAGCCGAGAAAGAACACGCCCACGGCACCGCGAAACGACGCAGGCTCCAACGCGCTGGCGACGTAGATCCCGAGACACGCACCCGGCAGTAGGATCGCCACCGAGCGCTTGAGGGCACGTCCATCGATCGGCACCTTCTGATGGTAGAGCCAGGCCGCGTAGGCCGTCTGCATCAGGATGGCGACACGATTGCTGCCGTTGGCGACGTGGTCCGAAAGACCCAGGAGTAGCAGCGCAGGAAGCGTGAGGAACGACCCGCCGCC
>JBNKZR010000320.1:0-9161 GCA_050301735.1 Polyangiaceae bacterium
GTGCGAGCGCGAACCAACGGCCATCTGGAAAGCAGCCGTCCATGTCGCTCGAAGTTGAACGGACGACGCCAGCCCAGCTAGACGTGTCTCACCGTCAAGCCCACGTCGAAACCGCTCGCGCAGTCTTCCATTGCCTTGGGTCTGTGAGCAACCCGAGCTCGGTCGAGGAAGTCGGCGCTCAACAGGGGCTTACTGCTGGCAGGGGGACTTGCGCAGGGCGCGTGGGATCTCAGCAGGTACGGCCAACGCCGTTGAGATCGCCTGCTCGGCGAGGAGTCACCTCGCTCTGACCATGCGTGCTTCTGCGTCGTCTGCTCTGCCTGGTTGGAGCACCCCAATCCCACGGCGCCACTGTGCTTCTGTTGAGGCTGTGATTGAGCGTAACAGTTCCCAAGGGGACAATGCCGTTGTGTCTCCCATGTCTGAGTCGGGGTAGCGGCTTTTGTGCGGTAATCGAATTTACGCTTGTTCTCCTAAAGCGCGCAGCGACTCTCGTTCGGGCTTCTTGCTTGCGATTCGTCGTTCGCCATGCAGACTGCTGCGACATGCAAAACAAGCTATGGGGATTCTGGGCAATGGTGGCTTCGTTTGTGTTGTGGGGGTGTAACCCTCCACCGCTGGCTGCCGGTGGTCGCCAAACATGCGTCACGCAGGATGGCCGAGTTCGGTGTTGGGGCTCTGGACAGTACGGCGTTCTGGGATACGGCAACACGACGAACATCGGTGACAACGAGACGCCAGCTTCCGCGGGGGACGTCCAGGTCGGTGCCGTCGTCGACGTACTCGCGCCGGGCTTCTATCACACGTGCGCGCTGACCTCGGGAGGGAACGTCCGGTGTTGGGGCCGTAATGACCTTGGGCAGTTGGGGCTGGGAAATACGACGAACATCGGCGACGACGAGCTACCGAGTTCCTCCAGCAACGTCGTCTTGGGAGGCACAGCGACGCGGATCAGTTCCGGCATCTATCATACGTGTGCCTTGCTCACGACGGGAGCCGTTCGCTGCTGGGGGGGCAACATGTTCGGGCAATTGGGCTACGGCCACACGAACCCCATCGGTGATAACGAGACGCCCGCCAGCGCCGGCTCCGTGCCCATCGCGGTAGCCGACAGGGCCGTGGAGATCGCCGCCGGGGATTTTCACACCTGCGCGCGCCTGGATTCGGGTGCGGTCAAATGCTGGGGCTACAATGCATACGGGACCCTGGGATACGGTCATACGAACCCCATCGGCGACAACGAAACCCCTCTGACCGTCGGGAACGTCAACGTCGGGGGAGCGGTAACGGCGCTGGCCGCAGGACAAGGGCACACGTGCGCACTGCTCAGTGGCGGGCAGGTCAAGTGCTGGGGTAACGCCGCCTACGGTCAGCTCGGTTACTCGAACACGACCAACATTGGAGACAACGAGACACCTGCCTCGGTGGGTACGGTCAACTTCGGCAGCGTGACGGCGCTCACGATATCTGCGGGTGGAAATCGCACTTGCGTACTCGACTCCGACTACAACATACGCTGTTGGGGTGAAGGCGCAGGGGGTGGGTTGGGCTATGGCAATCAGAACAACATCGGTGACAACGAGCAGCCAGTCTCTGCCGGCACTGTCAGCATCGGCGGCGTCGCGCTTTCAATCTCCGTCGGCTATGACCACACGTGCTCAGTAGTGAGCGCCGGCAGCTACCAAGTCCGTTGTTGGGGGCGAAATGCCGGTGGCAAGCTCGGCTACGGGCACACATCGAACATCGGCGACAACGAGCTGCCGAGCACCCAGCCGTTTGCCGTCGTCGAGTGAGGCATCGCGTCGACATCCTCCAGCCTTGTGGTACCGTCGCGGCCAGGTCACGTGTCTGCACGAGAGGTCGACGATTACTTGAAGGGGTTGGAGGAGCCGAAGCGCTCCACGCTCGAAGCCCTTCGGAAAACCATCTTGTCGGTCATTCCCGAGGCGGAGCAGGGTTTGAGCTACGGGGTTCCGGTGTTCAAGCTCGCCGGCAAGAACGTTGCTGGCTTCTCGGCGGCAAAGGCGCACTTGAGCTACCTGCCCCACAGCGGCAGCGTCATTGCGAGCGTGGCCGGCGAGCTTTCTGCCTATGAAACCAGCAAGGGGGCTCTCAAGTTCGCCGTCGACACACCCCTGCCCAAGAAAGTCGTAAAGCTGCTGATCGCGGCGAGGCGCGCCGAATTGTGAGCACCGCTACTCGCTAGCCCAGCAGTCGTCGCAGACGGTCATGGTGATGCCCGCTGAGAACACGATCGTGTCCACGCCGAGCTTCAGTTGTGCCCTGCCAACTTCCGTTTCGGGGTTGATGGCGACGGGGCCCGCGAAGTTGCGGCGTAGGCCGATGCGCGCGTAGATGTCGACGTCGCTGCCGCTCGTCGAGGTCGTTTGCGCCAGCAGGAAGTCGAGTCCACCGCCGACGCTCCAGGTCGGTTGGAGCGCTTGCTTCCCAGTCGAGATGGGGGCGCTCGCTCCCTCGACGCGCAACGTGTACTTCACGGACAGCCCGCGTAGGCCCACCGCACTTTCGAGGAACGGACGGAAGCGCCAAACCCTCGGTTGAAGGCGCACGTAGCCGGAAAAGGTCGCGGTGACATCCGAGCGGGTGAGCTCCGCCGGAACAGTAAGCTCGTCGATCTGTAAGGTCAGGCGCTTGCTCGACTCGTTCCAGTCCAGTGCGCGCAGGTCGGCGCCAACGCTCAGCGGCCAGCCCAGCAAACCCACGCCGGCGCCCAGTTCCACGCCGTAGGCTGGCGCTCCCAATGGCGCATCACCCCCGCCCTGGGGGAACGCGCCGAGACCCATGACACCCATTTCCTTCAGCAGAACCGGCGGATCGTCGGCTTCTGCACGCGCTGGGTTTGCGAGCATCAGCCATAGTGCTGGCAAGGCAAGAGCTGTCGGGCGCACGGTCAAGGCTCCAATACCCCTCCGAGCAAGATGGTGTACACGCCGCGGGGAAACGTATCGACGACCTTCGACGTGTCCAGCTCCCTCTCGATCCCCCGGCGTCCTTCGGACTGCCGCCTGAAGCCGAGAGCGAAGTAACTACCTGCCTTGGGCCCCGCCTGGATCAGAAACCCCAAGCCCCACCCCAACCCCGTCGACCATTGCACATCAGTGGAGACTTCGGCAGCGTCACCCCCCGACGCGAAACGCAAGGTGTAAACGGAGGACCATCGGATGGCGGCGGCCAACGCTTCCGCATACGGCCGCAGTAGCCACTGTCGCGGAGCAGTCAATCGAACCACGGCATGCAGGGCGAGGCGCCGATCCTCGACGTCGACGTCGAGCGGAGGCAGAGCAACGTCGGGATCCGTCGATACGTGCGTGGGATCGGGCTTGTCGATGGTGGACCACGTGAATCCACCACCCAGCGACAACAGCAGCGGGCTCCAGACGGCCATCACGTCCAACCCGCCGCCGAAACCCGTCACTGGACCGGGCGCTATGGCAGCGACAGCATGAGCCTGCGCCGCGCCCCGGTTCGGAGCCCAGCTGAGGCTCGGTTCGGGCGCCTGTTGTTCTGCCGTGGCCGGCGACGCCAAGGCCGAGACGCCGAATACCGTCGCGCAGCAGAGCACACGGCGCAGGGTTCCAATAGACCCCGTGCCAAAGATGAAGTGGTGTGTCCGGGAAGCGTCCAATGCTCACTTCACCCAAAACGTTCAGCGAGGTCCTCGAGCTGTCGCACGGTGGCCTCGAACTCCGACGGCGCGGTGGACGACTGTTGCAGCAGGGCCTGGATCTTCGGCAGTGCCGCGAGCGCTTGATCGACGTCGCGGTCGCTGCCCTTCTTGTACGCGCCGAGGGTGATCAGATCACGCTTGGCTTCGTAGGCAGCCAGTAGACGCCTCAGGGTGCGCGCAGCTTGCATGTGTCCTGCGGAGACGCAGCGAGGCATCACGCGTGAGAGCGAGGCACTGACGGAGACGGCGGGGTACCAGCCTTGGGCCGCGAGCTCGCGGTCGAGCACGATGTGACCGTCGAGGATGCCGCGTACCTCGTCCGCGATGGGCTCCTCCATGTCCGAACCCTCGACGAGCACGGTGTAGATGGCGGTGATCGAGCCGTGCTCGCTCTGCCCCGTGCGTTCGAGTAGCCGCGGGAGTTCCGCGAAGACGCTCGGAGGGTAACCGCGGCGCGCCGGGGGCTCTCCCGCGGCCAAGCCCACCTCACGTTGGGCACGCGCGAAACGCGTGATCGAGTCCACCATCAAGAGCACGCGTTTGCCCTCGTCGCGGAAGTATTCGGCAATCGCCGTGGCAGTGCGGGCCGCTTCGAGGCGCTCCAGCGCCGGCGCATCACTGGTGGCGACCACCACGACGGAACGCGCCAGACCTTCGCCCAGGCTATCCTCTAAAAATTCACCCACCTCGCGACCGCGTTCGCCCACCAGCGCCACGACCACGACGTCAGCCCGTGCGCCGCGCGCCAACGAACCCAAGAGCGTGCTCTTGCCGACACCTGAGCCCGCGAACAGACCCACGCGCTGCCCTTCGCCCAGGGTCAACACCGAGTCCATCACGCGCACACCGGTGGGTAAGGCTTGGTCGACCGTGCGGCGTTTCAAGGCCGGGGGTGGGCTGTTTACCGTCGGCACCCAGCGCAGACCGTTCGTCGGTAGCGCGGCACCATCGATGGGTTGGCCGAAGCCGTCGAGCACGCGTCCGAGCAGGGCTTGGCCAGCGGGTACCGTCAAGGGCCTGCCATCGGAGCTCACGCGGTCGTCGGGGCCGACACCCAAGAGTTCACCCAGTGGCAGCGCGATCGCTTCGCTGTCGTCGAAGCCGACGATCTCCGCCAACAGGGGCTCACCGCGCCGTTCGACGCGCACCAAGTCGCCCACGCGAGCGCCTGGCAGCGCCAGTCGCAGGCTCAGGCCGACCACGCTGGTGACGCGCCCTTCGGCCTGGAGCGTCGTCGCCGACGCGAGTCGTCTCTCGAGATCGCTCTTGTCCACTCAGTCTCCCTTGGCCACAGGGCGAGCGCTGTCCGTGATCCACTCGCTCCACGAGCCGACGTAGAGCCGCATGCCGCTGAGGCCCGCGTGCTCGGCCGCCAAGATGTCGTGGCAGGCCGTCACGCCGCTACCGCAGTAGACGATCGTCTGCTCCGGGGACACTCCCGCCAGCGCTCGTTCGTAGCGGGCGCGCAGCACGGCGGGCTCTTTGAAGCTGCCGTCGCTCAGGTTTTCCGAGAAGGGCAAGGAGATCGCGCCGGGAATGTGGCCAGCAACGGGATCGATGGGCTCCTCGTCGCCGCGAAAGCGAGCGCTGCCCCGCGCGTCGAGTAAACGAAAGCCGCGTTCGCTCGCTGCCAACACGTCACTCGCCTCGGCGACGAGTTTCGGCTGAGGGCGCGCATCGAACCGTGCCGGCGCGGGGTTCGCGGGCTCGGTGCTCAGGGGCTGACCGGCTGCCGTCCAGGCGTCGACGCCGCCGTCGAGTACGGCGCAGGCTTCGTGCCCCAGCCAGCGCAAGAGCCACCACAAGCGTGCGGCCAACGCACCACCCACGGCATCATAGCTGACGACTTGATGCTCCGAGCTCACGCCCCAAGCGCTCAGGCGTGCTGCGAGCTCGGTGGGATCGGGCAGGGGGTGACGCCCACTCACTCCTGGCTGTACGGGAGCGGAGAGCTCGCGATTCAGATCGGCGTAAACGGCGCCCGGAAGGTGACCTCGCTCGTAGGCTTCGCGCCCCGCGTCGGGTTCGCTGAGCGAAAAGCGACAATCGAAGACCACGAGTTTGGTCGGCGCGGCCATCAGCGAGACGAGCTGGTCAACACGAATCAAAGTGCGGTACATGTTCGCGGCGGAGTTTATGCGGTTCCGGCCGCAGCTTGGCGAGCCGAATGAAGCAGCAGCAATTTTGGCTAGTTGGCGTCCACAGTCGGGTGGCTCGGACACTGTCTGTCCGACCCCCGCGCGAGTGAGCAGACTGCACGAGCGCTCAGTGGTAGGCTCGCGCAACATGACGGACAGTGTTCAGGATGTCGAACAGAGCCTTCTCTACGGTGCAGCGTCCGCGTCGCGCGGAGTCCGTTCGAGGGCGGTCGTGAGCCGACGCCCCCGGTCGGAATCGACGACCGCGGAGACCAGCGCCGTGGCGCCGGCCTTCGACTTGGGGTGCGCGGATGCGGTGGAGTGGTTGCGTGGGCTGCGCTCGGAGAGCGTGGATCTGATCGTCACCGATCCGCCCTACGAGTCTTTGGAGAAGCACCGCGCCGTCGGTACGACGACACGCCTCAAGCATAGCAAGGCGTCGAGTAACGATTGGTTCCGCATCTTTCCCAACGAACGCTTCCCGGAGCTGTTTCGAGAGGTCTTCCGCGTGCTCAAGAAGGACCGGCACTTCTACTTGTTCTGCGATCAGGAGACGATGTTCATCGCCAAGCCGTTGGCCGAGTCACAGGGCTTTCGTTTTTGGAAGCCACTGGTGTGGGACAAGAAGAAGATCGGCATGGGTTACCACTACCGTTGTCGCTACGAATTCGTGCTCTTCTTCGAGAAGGGCAAGCGGCGGCTGAACAACCTGGGGCAGCCCGACGTCATCGAGTGCGACCGCATCCGCGGTGGCTACCCCACCGAAAAGCCCGCCAAGGTGAGTCAAATTCTGATCGAGCAGAGCACTCAGCCCGGCGAGTTGATCGTCGATCCCTTCATGGGTTCGGCGTCGGCAGGCGAGGCGGCATTGAGCTCTGGGCGGCGCTTTCTCGGCAATGACGTGCTCGACCAAGCCGTGGAGGGCGCCCGCATGCGTCTCGGCCAATTCGGACGAGAGCAGTCGCTCTACGAACCGCTGCGTGAGGCCCAGCGCTTCTTGATCTGAATCGACGAGCGAGCGCTGCTGCGCGCTCGCCCATTGGGCCCTCGTGCAATGGGGTGCCGTTCGCGAGCTGGGCGCTTCTTGACTAGGCGCCTCGGGCCAGGTGCGGTAAGCCGCTTCGCGATGACTGGCAACGACTACCGCAAGTTGATCGGCAACTACATTGCCGGCACCTACGGGCCGCGGGGGCTGGAAGTCTACGAGGAGGTGAACCTCGGGACGTCCATCATCGGCAAGCAGCGTCGCATCGACTTGTTCGTGTTGGGGCCGGAGCAGCAAGCCTTGGTCGTCGAGTGCAAGTACCAGGACTCCACGGGCACCGCTGACGAGAAGATCCCGTACGCACTGCAGGATATGGCGGCGCTGCGCGCACCCAGCGTTTTGGTCTACGCCGGAGCGGGCTTCTCTCCGGGTGTGCTGCACTTGCTCCAGGGTTCGGAGTTCGGGGCCTACTGTCTGCCGGATGCGTCACGCCTGGCCCCGATCCCGCGCAAAACGGGAGCGATGGACTCGGGCACGTGGCAGCTCGATCACGTCATCGCGCAGACGTTCCGCTTCTGGGACATCGTGCTGGGTGCGAAGAAGCCGTTGGTCGCAGAAACCCAGCTGAGCTTGCAGCCCCCGAAGGACGACGGACCGCTGTTGGCTGGCCAAAAACGCCGCGATTGAGCTCCTCTGGCGCGCGCGTTGCGCTGACTGGACCATTGGTGTTTCGCCGCGAAGCGAGTAACCTGGCCGCCATGGCAAGACCGCATCAGGAAGAGCGAGTTCGTCACCTTGGGCGAGGTTGGGGGTTGGTTTGGGTCGCACCTGTCGTGCTGAGCGTCGCGTGCGGCGGAGCGACGCCCGCGGCGGAGACGGCAGGGCCCGAAGCGGAGACGGAAGTGACGTCGGCGGCAGCTGCCTCGGCACCGGAAATGGCCGGCCCTGACCGCCGAGCAGAGCTGGCCCAGGATTCGACGCGAGAACAAACCATCAGGACCTTGCTGTCCGAATACGCCGAAGCCGCCAAGCATGGTAGCGGCAAGGACGAAGCCAAGGCGTTCATCGAACGCTACGCGGGACCCCTGGCGCAAGCCTACGTGGACGGCCACGATGCGTTGCCTCCCGAGCTGCGCGTGCAATTGAGCACGATCCTCGTCTCGTTCAAGGACGCGCGCACGGTGCCCGCACACACCAAGGCGCTCGAGGTGTACGCCAAGTCCGGCGAGGGCATCGATGAGGCGATCTGGGCGTGCCAAGCAGGGCAACGGCTCAAAGACGAGCAATTCGGCTCGGCGCTGCTCGCCGTGTTCGAAGCCATCGACATGGCCGGCGATGATGGCCACCGCCTGAGTCGCCATCTGACGAAGGCCATGCGCAACAACCTGAGCAACGCTTGGAGCGCGCGCCTGATTGACCTGTTGGGCGCACCCCTGGTGCGACCCGAGCGCTTCGATGACAAGCCGGGAGTTCGTCGCTACCAAAACGCGCTCTACTGGCAGACCGCTTCGGCGGAGCTGTTGGGAGAGATGCGCGCCAGTGGTGCGGTGCGGCCGCTGGCCCGAGTATTGTTGGATCTGTCGAAACAAGACCTGCATCCTCAAGCGGAGCTGGCGCTGGTCTCCATCGGCAAGCCGTCGCTCGGGGTCGTCCACGGGCTCCTGAGCGGGGACGACGCGGATCTCGTCGCGTTGGCCAAGAAGGCGCGCCCCGACGTGCCGGAGGCGCACGTCTACTTCGCCACCCAGTGGCTCACCAAGCTGCGCCACCCGTCGAGCACGAGTGAACTCGAGGCCGCGTGGGAGTCGACGAGCAACCCGCAGAGCAAAGTGCTCATCGCGCGGGCGCTCACCTACTTCCCGAAGAACGAACGCACGCTGGAGATATTCCGCAAGACCTACGTCTCCAGCTCGCTCAAGTTGACGCTGCCCGCCGGCGAGAGCGCGCTCGAAGCGCTGGTCGAAAACAGCCCCTACCTGTTCGAGCCCAAGCTCGCGGATTGGCTGATGGATCAACCAGGGCGCGTGCGGGGCGCCGGACACCGCAAGGGCGACGTGCAGCGCGCTCTGGTCGTCGCGATCGCTCAACTGGCGTTGGAGTCGCAACTCAAGGACGCGAACAAGGTCTCGCAAGCCTACGGCGGCAGGACGGGCACTCCCGCGTTCGAGCGCTCCAAGGCGCAGGTCACCAAGTGCAAGGCAGATCCCAAGTGTTACGCCGGTGAGCTCGCGGGCATATCGGGAGCCAGCGCCGAAGACATGCAGGTCGCGAACAAAGCACTGACGATGCTCGGCGTCTTCGGCACTGCCAAAGAGCGCGATGCACTGATCGCGCGCCTTTCGGAGTTTGC
>JBNKZR010000321.1:0-9099 GCA_050301735.1 Polyangiaceae bacterium
GTCGATCTCCATACGCAAGGAGCCCACCTCGAGGATCTCCTGCTCTGCCTGCTGCGGCTGCAGGCGGCGTAGCACCGCGCGGACTCGGAGCACGACCTCACGCGTGCTGAACGGCTTGGTGACGTAGTCGTCCGCGCCGAGCTCCAGGCCGACGATGCGGTCCTCGGCGTCCCCACGTGCCGTCAGCATGACGACGGGGATCGACGAGCGACTGCGGATCTCGCGACAAACGTCGAAGCCGTCAGCGTCGGGCAGCATCACGTCCAGCAACACCGCTCGGTAGTCCGTCACGCGCAACGCCTCGAGGCCGGCCTGCGCCGACGCGCGATGGTCGACGGAAAACCCGCGAGCTTGCAGGTATTCCGCGACCATCTGCGCCAGGCGCTCGTCGTCGTCGATGATGAGAACGGTTTCGGCCATGGGGGGAGCTGTCGATCTAGCAGAACTTCCGCTCGTGTGTCGCAGCGGGGCTCAAGCTCCCGCGCGACGCTTCCACAGCGCGACCAAGTTGGCGCGTTGCTCGGGGCTCAGCTCGTCTGCCACGTCGGCCAACAGAGCTACGCCGCGCACGCTGACTCGGTCGGCCAGATCGAGGCCCTTGACCCGCAGTTGCTCCAGCTCGTCACGGTCGACGTTCTGCTTGCGGAGCGCGATCTGCATCTCCGCGCTCAGGGCCTTGCGCTCCTGTCGGAAGGCGCGCATGTCCGGCACCGCATCCTGCAGCACCCGAGTGACGGCTTGGACCTGAGCGTCACTGGCATCCACCCGATCCAAGACGAACTCGACGCCGCGGCACACCTCGTTCTGCATTTCCTCTTCCGACATGTCGTCGTGAGTGCGGTGGTAACCGTGGCCGTGACAGCCCGCCGTCGCGAGCGGAACCATGCCCAGCAGCAGTCCACGCCCGAGCCACCTTCTGTGTTTGAAAAATCGAAACATCGCTATCTCCTCGTTGGGGCAGCGCACCGTGCGCGGCCCGATGAGAAGAGCGTGAGTCTCCGCCGTTGCTCGCGATTTGCCCGAATGTGAAGAAGTGTGAAGTTGAGCGAAGCCACGCTTCAAGGCTGGGCGACGTCCCACTTCGGGCGGCGCCAGCTCTTGCGGAAGTCGGGTTCGGAGCGTTCGATGGCGCGCTGCTCCTCTTCGCTACCCTCGTAGTAGGCTACGAAGTCCAGGCTGCGCTCGGGAGAGTCTGCTTCCTGGTCGTACTTCATGGCGATGTTGTTGGGCGGCAGGACGAGGCGCCCACTGGTCTTGGTCAACTCGAAGGCGATACCGCCCTTGGTCTCGTTCGGTTGCAGGGCTTTGAACACGAGCTCCGAGCACACGACCGTCTCGTCGGTGACGAAGTCGAAGTCGTAGTCGTAGGGTTTGCCGAGGTGTTCGAACGCCGCCATGACCGAGGCCAGGCGATCGGCTGCGCTCAGGCGCGGGCGCAGGGCCGCGACGTAGTCGGCGTGAGCGCTGTGCTCCAGCGAACTGAGGATCACTCCTTCTCCCACGGCTTCGATGACACGGGGGACGTGGCCGTCGGCGTCGTTTTGGGCCAGACGCGCTGCCGCTTCGGGGTAACGCTTCTTCAGGTACTCACTCGGTGCCAGGCCGTCAGTGGCGGCGCGCGCTTCCTCGTCGAAGGCCGCGTCGAGTTCGGCGGGGGTGCCGACGTAGAGCGCCGCGTGGGGCCAAAACCCCGGCAAGCCGATGTTCGTGAGGTACCAGTTGCGGCGCTCGAGCAGCACGTCACCGGCCAGCAGCTGCTCTCGCAGGTGCTCGATGTCTCGCAAGCTCACGAAGTTGTCACGTCGGGTCGTGCGCAGATCGCTCATTGCCACGGCGACTCCCTTTTGCAGGGGAAACCACGCCGAAAACCCAGCGCGCTCGAGACGGTCGAGGGGGCTATCGACCAACACGCCGGGATCTTCGCCCAGCTTGCGCAACGCCTCACGACCGGCCGCGAGTGTTGCCCTCAGCAAGTCGGCATCCTCGTCGGCGGTCTTGTGCATCTTGTCGAGCAGGGTGCCGTAGGCGAGCCCCGCTTGTAGGCGCAGGAGGTGATCGCCGCGGGTGAGCCCCCGACGCAACTGCAAGTACGTGTCGGCTCCGAGCCCGATCGCTGCGTTGGGCTCGTCGAGCCAAGTCTCGAGGTTGCGGTTGTTGTCGACGCCTGCCGTCAAGGTCAGCCCGTGGTGCACTTGGCTGACCAGCGCCGCGTAGCCGATCAAGAACGAGCGGCTGGCGAGCTCCGGGTTCTCGTGGGGATTGAGCTGGTAGAAGTACTTGTGAGTCTGCAACAGCGTGTCGAGCTCGATGGCGTAGTCGACGTAGCTCGCCCAGGCTGCCTGCAGTTCGGTCTTGGCGGCCGCATCGGTGCTGACCCCGGGGCGCAGCAGGGGCAAGATCCGCTGAAGTTGACGCCCTTGCCCGGTCTTGGCTTGCTGCAGTCGCGTCTTGTCGAGCTGTAGCTGACTTCGTGCCACGCTGACGTCGATTCCGAGAAATGGTGCTGCGTCCACCGGTACCAACACCAGCATGGCGATGCCGATGGCGAGGAACGCTGCGGCGGCGCCGACGTGCCGGGCGTAGCCGCTCCAGAAGCTCTTCAGAGTCAGCTTGCCCTTGCTCAAGTGGCGCCGCATCCGCGCGTGGTTGCGGATCGCGATCACCAATAGCAGCCAACCCAACGCGTACAAGCCTGCGGCCAGCCAGCGCGAGTACGGGTCCATGAGCCGCAACATCAGCACCGCGAAAGCCAGAAGAGGCAAGGCTAGGCTGGCGAGGTAGGCAGAGCCGATGCGCTTTTTCATGGCGCTGGCAGCCTACCAGACTTCGGCATCGCGCAGGGCCTCCAAGGCCTCGTCGCCGGGCCAGCCTCGGACACGCCAGCGCGGCGGGTCGTAGCTCTCGTCGCGTTCGAGGCACTCGGGGGCGTGGGTGCGCAGCGTCTCCCACGGCACCGTCACGTGTTGCGTCTCGTCGCCGTCGGTCCAACTCAGTGCCACCACATCGGCTTCGGGCAGCAAGGCGTCGACGTCGCGTGCCATGCTGGCCCACGTCGTCAGCTTTCCGCCCTCTGGCTTCTCGAGGCAACCGAGGGTCGCGACGAAGACGTCTTGCTCCTCCCGTGCGAAGTGGGCATCGAGCATTTGCTTTTGCTCGGCGTAGCAGTTCGCGGCCAAGATGCGCTGCCCGCGTCCCAGTCGCGCGCACAGCGGGTGGTCGTCGGCGACGTGGAGCGGTTCGACGCCTGCGTCGGGGCCCAAGGTGTAGACGGCGGGTGACAGCGCTCTCGGCGACGCAGCGAACTCTGCCTCGGCGATTTGGGCCAGGCGCTCGACGGCCTCGGGTCGGGCATCACCGGTGATGATCAACGCCGAGCGGTGCGGAACGATGGCGATGGGGTTGCCTTCGACGCGGTCGCGAAATGCCGCCAGGTAACCTGGCAATGCGAGGCGCGAGGATTCGTAGGAATCCTCGCGCGCGACGTGCCAGATGGGGTAGGGGGCGCTGGGGTCGTAAGGCTCGACCTCGTCGTCGGTGAGGTGTGCCTGCAGATTGGCTAGGGCGAGGGTGAACACGTCGTCCAAGTTCTGCTGCCAGTCGCGCAAGTGGTTTTCGTGGGCGACCATGATCGTCTCTCGTCGGTCGATGCCGACGAACATCGGCACGAAGGGCAGGAACGGACGAGACAGCAGCTGCACGGGGGCATTGCTGGCAAAACTGCTCAGTCGCACGAGGGGGACCAGGCTGTCCTTGACGTCCTCCCAACTCAGCTCGGCCTTGCCGTCGTCCAGACCCCGCAGCACCGAGCGAACGCGCTCGCGCCGCTCCTCGGGAGAACACTCCCGGGTTTCGAGAAAGAGATTACCCAGGTGCAACGTCCAAGCAGAGTCACCCTCCGCATTGTGTAGGCGCAGAGTAAATTCCTGGTCGAGTGCCGGCTCGACGCGCGCCACTAGAGGGTGCTGGGCGGCTTCCGTCGCGACCAGCTCGGTGAACGCCTGTTTGGCATCGGGCGCGGTCTGGGTGGTGTCCTTGTTCGTTCCGAAGAGCCGTCCGAGCCATCCCATGCGCGGAGCCTAGCAGCGCTGTGAGCCCGGGGCGAGGCCCACTCGACGTGGAGTGAACCTCGGCTCCCCGAGCCCGTCGCCAGTCCGAGCGCCTGGGTCGATCGTTTTCGGTCGACCGTGGCTCAGTCTACGGTGTGCAGTCACTGATCAGCGTGTAGAATTTGCCGTCCTCACACGTCTGGACCGAGCTGTACATGTCCATGATGAACTCGTCGAGCAGCGTCAGCTCGTCCGGCGGATAGGCGTACTCGTAGACGTGCTCGCTCGTGCCGGCTTCCGTTTCCAGGGTGAACGACGTGGCGCCCCCGTCGGCGCAATCGGGACAACCGTAGACATCTTCCAGCGTGGCGTCCCGCAGTTGTGCTTGGGCGTCGCGCAACTGTACGAAGCCCGCTTCGGTCAACTCGAGCAGCAGCGGCTCGGCGCAGTTCGCGCCCACGTTGTCGCAGATCTCGTACAGCACCTGCGTCGGTTCGCTCGTGTCGCGGGTCATCTTGAAGCTGCACTCGCCGGCGCAGAAGCCGAACATCACCGTCGCGCTGCGCCACATCGCGCCTGCCGACAAGTCGTCGGCGCACTCGCCCACGTAGCTGGTGCCCACTGCGGCAGAGCCCGCTTCGCAGGCGTTGCCGTAGGTCGCGCCGTCGCAGCCGCACACGGGGTCGAAGACTGCCAAGCAGCCGCCCGATTCCTGGCACACCCCGGGCTCGTCACAAGCCGTCTTGAAGCACATCTCGCCGTCGGCGCACTCGTCCTGACTCTCGCAGCCCGCGCTCATCGAACATTCGCCTTGGCTCGCGACGCCAGCGCCTGCAACGGTGGCTGAACACGCGTTGCCGTAGGTCATGCCATCGCAGCCGCACACCGGTGAGAAGTCGCCGTCGCAAGCTGCTTCGTCGTTGGGGCGGCATTCGCCGTTCTGGTCGCAGCTCGTCTTGTAACAGAACTCGTCCGCGCCGCATTCGTCGGGGCCACTGCAGCCGGGCTCGCTCGAGCACATCGGGACACCGCCTTCACATTGCCCGCCGTCGGTGCAGTACTTCTCCTCTTCGGTTTCGATGCAATCGGGGTCGTCGGGAGCACACAGTCGGCAACTCTCGCCGCAGGCTTTGGCTGCGCACGGCTCGTACACCAGCTCGTCGCACTCGTCGCCTTCGCAACACGCGGTCGTGTAGCAACTGACCTGCTCGAAGTCCGTCGGTGTGCAACCGTTGCTGAAGCGCCAACAGGCTCCCGCCCGGTCGAGGGCACAGGTGATGGCGTCGTCACAGGCCGTGTCCGATTCGAGACAAGCGAGGGGCTCCGGATCGGTTGCGGGGTTTTGCCCGCTTGGGCTTCCGGTGATGGTCGAGCAGCCCGCCGCTTCGCACGCGTCGCCCGCGACGGCACTGCACGTCCCCGCCGAGCACTCGGGGGACTCTTGTTCGCAGGCGCCGTCCACGGTGCAGAACTTGGGTGCGTCTTCCTCTGCGCAGTCGGTCGCGTTGGGGGCGCACAGAGTGCACGCATCGCCGCATGTCTTGCCCGCACAGGGCTCGTATTCGCCTGTGCATTCGTCACCCTCACAACAGCGCGCGTCACCGCAGCTCAGCTCCGAAAAGTCCTCCGGAAGACAGGTGTTGTTGAAGAGCCAGCAATTGCCGCCCGCGTCGAGGGCGCAGGTTTCAGCCTCGCCGCACTCGAGTTCACCCGCTCCGCAACCCAATGGGCTGCGCTCGCTGGCCGGGTTTTGCCCGACGGGGTTGGCTCGGAGCGTGGTACAGCCGTAGTCCTCACACGACTCGGCGTCGCGCGTGGCGCAGCTGTCGGCGTCACAGGCATCGAGCGAACCGTGGCATTGCCCCTCCGAGTCGCAGTACTTGATCTCGGCGGTGGAGATGCAGTCCGGATCGTCGGGCGGGCAGACATCGCAGGTATCGCCGCACAGCTTGTCTTCGCACGGGTCGTAGCCCGGCGTGGGGCCGTCGCAGTCGGTGCCGTCGCAGGGGCAATCTTCGCCCTCGCAGGGTTGGGGCTCCGTGGCGACACAACGGTCCCCGTCGCAGCGGAGGTCATCGGCGATGGCTTCGCAGTCGGAGTCCGTCTGGCACTCGGCCATGCACGTTTTTTCGTCTTGGCCGCTGCCGCTGGCGCACGTCGCTTCGCCACCCAGGTGCTCGCAGTCCGTGCTGCTCTCGCACTCTTCGGTGCAGATTTTGGCGATGCAATGCAGCGTGCCGCATTCGGAGTCGATTTCACAGGCCGATAGCCAGTTCGTCTTGCCGCCATTGTCGGGAGTGGCGGAGTTGGAGTCGGCCCCGCACCCCGTCAACAGGCCGACGAGGCACAGCGTTGCCAACAGTTCAAGTAAGGTTCCCGCTTTCATTCTTCTCTCCATTCGGAATCGATCGCCGTCGGATCGTCGACGTTCTGGCCAAAGTAAAAGGAAACGTTGAAGCGCTCGTCCGCCGGCGCTGGGTGAGCGTCGTTGTACTCGGCAGTGCGCGTCCAAAGTTCATCCGTCAACCCACGCACCCGATCGAGCAAGCTCAGTACTTCGTCGCGCATGGGGTGGTTCGGGCTGAGTTCGAAGCGCAGGGTCGTGCCCCCGACGCTGTCGGCTGCGGCGCTGCCGCGTGCGCGGAGCTTCAGCTTGGTGACGATGGCGGCCGCCACCGCTTGGAAGTGATCGAAGACAGCGCTCTCCCAACCTTCGGCAGCTCCGACGGGGATCTGAAAGGTGCTCGCCGTGAGGGCTCCCGTGCGCTCGTCGCAGCCCACTCTGCCGTCCGAAAGCAGCTCATCGAGGGCCGCTTTGAGTTCGTCCATGTCCACCTGCAGTCGGTCGGCGAGCAACGCCGCGCCGACACCGGGGTTGCGGTAGATCTCGCCCAACGCCATGTTCGACAGCGCGATGCGGTCGGCGTGACGGGTCAGACGCTGTCGCTCCGCGTCGCTGGTGACGCCGTACAAGGTCGAGTCGCCGCTACCGGTGCAGTACAAGAGACCGCTCTGCACCAAATCGGTCAACACCCCGATCGTCTCGCGTTGCCCGTCGTGGCGAAAGCGCTCCAAAACCGCAGCACGATTCGCTCCACCCTTCTGCTCGATGTAATCGAGCACCGCCTCGAACAAAGTCTTGCCCTGGGAGCTGGCGCTTTCCGCGAGGCGTTGGGTCTTGCGTTGGTAGCCGCGAAGGGCGAGCCCAAACATGTCCGCGACCACCTTGCGGGCAACGCCTTGGGCCTCGATTTCTCGAGACAGCGAAAGAAAAACCTGGTCGGCAACGTGAGCCAGTGGCGCGCGAACGCCAGCGACCGTCGACAACTGGGCAATCAGCACCGTGGTCTGATGCATGATGCCATCGATGAGTAGTTTGACGTTCATGGTCGTCCTGAGACTATGCCGCGGCGAGCTGGGGTGGGCGAGGTGACAGGCAGGCCACCCCGTGGTCGGCTGCCGTTTCGAGACAGATTTCTCTTCCGACGGTTTGTGAGCCGCTGTACCGTCCGGCCGTGAACGACCAGAAGAAAACGGCGGAACGAGCGCCTGCGCCCGGACCGAGTGGTGCGGCGAAACAGCCCCCACTGGCTGGGGCCGCGGTGGACAAGCCGGTAGCCCCGAAACCCAAGCGCAGCTTTCGGGACAAGCTCCGAAAGACTTGGCACGTGACGGTGATCATGGCCTGGGTGTTCTTGGGGGCTGCAGTGGGGTGGGGCATCGGTTCGATCCAAGGGCGGCTGGCGGTGCAGGAGGCTCGACGCGGTTTCGACGAAGAGAAGGCGCAGCTTTCGGCCAAGGCTCAGCAAGCCGCGGTGACCGAGAGAGCGCTGTTGGCGCGACGCGGGATCCATCAGGCGCTGGTCGCCCTCGAACAGCGCAACTTCGGAACAGCGGAAGAGATAGCGCGGCAAGCGGGTGAACAACTCTCGTCTCTCGGCGAGGGCTGGGAAGACTACGCGGAAATGGCACAGCTGCTCTCGGAGTTTCGCCCGACCGTCAGCGACGACGTTTCCGAGCAGCGACGGCAGCTGATGGACTTGAGCCGTCGCTTCGATGAGTTGTGGGACCAGAAGAACCCCAAGTGAGCCTGTCCGGGACCCGAACGGCAGGGCGAGTCAGATGCGTCAGGCGTGCCGACCACGAATCAGGCTCACGCACTCAGTGCCAGAAGCCCAGCGTTGCACTCCAGCCGAAGTAGCGTGGCGCCTGATCGACGGCGCCACCGATGCGAAACGTCGTGTCGTCGTCGAACAAGCCGAACACGCTCCACTCGACGGGGATGTGCACGTCGCTGCCGGCGGTCCAATGCAGGCGCGGGCTGCCGGATTGAAAGCGAGTGGGCTCCAAGTAGGTACCGGCTCGGAGGATGAGGTAGTTGGCGATGGGTTCACCCTCGAGCCCCAGGCGCGGTGAGTAGACGGGCTTCTCGCCACTGCGCTCCACCTCTTGGCGCAAGAACGACTCGACGCCCACGCCGTCTTCGACCGGCAGCGTGAGCTTGAGGGCGGCGCTCAGCAAGAGGGAGCCCGAGTGGTTCTGGGCCCGGCGTGCGGCACGCTCGGCGTCCGACACCGGGGTTGCCGTCAGGCGTGCAGGGACGACCCACGGCAGGTTCGTCGGACCGAAGAGTCGGGTAGCGACTGCGAACTGAAACTCCGTCGGCGGCACGATCTCGAGCGGAAAGTAGTAACCCTCCTGCACGTAGTCCCCGTTTTCATCCGGTGCGATGCCTTCCGGCGCGACCGTGCCGTTGCTGCGCAGGGCGATGCGCGCCGAGGCACCCGCACTCACCGGCAATGCCGCGGGGGCCCACGCCGCGCCGAGTAGGACCGAGCCACCGCCGACATTGGCGTTGCCCGGCACTTGTGCCGTCGGGTTGGCAAGTTCGAGGTCCAATCCGAACAAGCCGAGGCCGGCGCCGACGAAGAGCTGCCCACGGAAGAAGCCGTGGGCGAGCACGAGGTGGGTACGGGAAAGCTGAACGGTCAGATCCACGGGCGTGCCCGCATCCCGTGGCCGGACCTTGTATTCGCTGACGTTGGCATCGAGG
>JBNKZR010000322.1:0-9027 GCA_050301735.1 Polyangiaceae bacterium
CTCGGCGCCGTTGCCGCCGCCCAGGCTCAGGAAAAGAAGGAAGAGGCGGCTCCACCGCCGTCGTCATCGGGCAAGATTCGCATTACCGTCTTGCAGCGCGCCCTGTTCGAGGACGGTTTAACCACTCGCGCGGAGTGCAGCGCTACTTCAGGACGCGGAGTCGGTCTGGCTGCGTTCAAGCGCTTGGTCGACCAAATGCAGGGCAACATCGAGGTCTTTTCCGAGCCAGGCAAAGGTGCCCGCTGGCGGATCTCCCTTCCGTATCCACTACCCAAGGACGAACGGCGAGCAGCCTAGCGTTTCCTTGACGCGTCGGGACAAGACGCTCCCTGAGCGGGTGGGTGTCGGGAGGAACGGAACGGTTCCGCGTCCCGACCGTTTTCCTGCCATGCCAACGATTCGCCCCGAACCCATGATGCGACAGTCTCTAACCACGTTGCCGTGAGGAACATCCCAGAAAGCCGAGCCTGACGAGCGACGACCAAAGGCGATCCCGGACTGGCTCCTAGAACGAAAACGGGATCGCTACCTTTGTCGCATCAGGCGACCAGATCCGCACGTTGCGAACGCGTCCTGTGTTGTCGAAACTACCAACACCGAAGAAGCCCGTGCTGAAGGTCGTGTCGGTCGCACTCAGAATCTGCTCGTCGCTGTCGACGTCGTAGACCTCCATCGTGCCGGAAACGGCGTCTCGCACGACTCGCAGAGTGCGCCAAACGTCGATGCCCCAATCGAATCCTTGGGTGAACGTTTCGGTGATGGGTGTTCGGTCGGCGTAGTTGACGATGTGAATGTGATGGGCAACGTCGTCGTGCTGTTCGGAGATGTGAGCGTAGTAGAACTCGCTCGGGCTGACGACGTTCCACAGGATCACCATGTCCCGATGCCCCTCGCCGACGCTGGTCTGCAGCATCTCCACTTCCATGACGAAAGATGAAGCGCTCACCCCTCGTATCAACGCGACGCTGAAGGGCGAGCGATACGGTGGCTCGTAGCTGGCTGCCGTGAACTCGACGAATCCCGCCGGATCGTAGAACCAGTCTTGCTCGTTGGCGATCAGCAGTTGCTCGAACGAATCGGCCTCGCCAAACGACTCCTCGTACGCCAAGTCATACCCCTCCGGCGCGTAGGACGGGAGCTCGGCCTCGCCCGCACCGCCATGCCCACCAGCGCCGCCGAGTTCCGCAGCGCCGCCGCCCTGCCCTTCTTGACCTGCTGCGCCCGCTTGGGCCGGCAAACCCACGCCGTCGTCCACCGGAAATCCCCCCTGCCCGGACTCGGCTCCCGACGTTCCCGCCGTCGGCGGAACCTCCGGCTCGCTTTCGCTGGGCGTATCGGCGGCACCCATCATGGCCGGCGCTCCGCCCACGCTGGTGCGGGATCCTGCCGCCGGCTCGCTCGGGCTCGAGCCGACCTCCTCAGGCGCAACGTCACCAGCGGCAGGGCCGACTCGAGCAGGTTCGCTCGCGTCCGTGTGCTCGCCGCCGGCGACTCCAGCGCCGGTCGGGGCAGGCTCCGACCCGGTTAGTCCACCGCTCGCCGAACTTCCATCCGCATCAACCACGGAGCCGCCACTCGACCTTTCATCGTCGGTCTCCGTGTTCGGCGAGCACCCGGTGCAACACAAGACGATCGCCACCCAGGGCACGTGCCCCAATGGATGCCGCCTAGTCACGACTTCGCTCCGTTCGTGCCGAAGTCACGTAAACCTAAAACACACCCAGAACCATGCGCGACGTCATACCACATTTGAGCACGCTGGGTGAGGTACCTTCGATGTCCCGAGCACCCGCGAAAGAAAATTGCGCGAATCCTGCGTGATTTCACGTTGTCCGCCCTGCAGTCCATCCCGTTGTGCGGCACCGACGAATGGCCTCTGGTCGAAATGGCCCCTCCGCGCGGCACTTTGTCGACCGGCGAGCCCCTGAACGTGGTTAGCTGCAAGCGCGGATTCAGGGGGCTCGTGGAATCAGTCGTTCTCGCAATCTCGACCTTGTTGCAGCTCTCGGCAGCGTACCTAGCCCTGCGGTTGGTTGCGATCACTCGACACCGTGTAGCGTGGGTCAGCATCGCAGCTGCAATCCTGTTGATGGCGCTGCGACGTTCGATCACTCTGTACCGCATCTTCTCTGGGGACGAGACCAAGCCACCGGACCTTCCCGCAGAGTTCGTCGCGCTCGCCATTTCCATCCTGATGCTGCTGGGCATGACCCTGATCGCGCCGCTCTTCCTGGAGATCAAACGTTCTGCCGCAGCCGCAGATACCAGTCGTAGGCAGCTGCAGGCGATCCTCGATCACACCGTCGCGGTCGTCTACATCAAGGACCTGCAAGGACGCTACCTGTTGGCGAACGCCGAAGCTCAACGCATCTTCGGCGGGCCACCAGTTGGAAAGACAGACTTCGACTTCTTCCCCGAGGAAGTCGCGGCTCGCATCCGTGACAACGACCTACTGATCGCCAAGGAAGGCAAGAACCGAGAGCTCGACGAAACCGTCGTGCACCCCGACGGTACCCGGCACGAGTATCTGTCCGTCAAATTTCCGTTGGTGGACTCGAAAGGTCAGCTCTACGGAGTGTGCGGCATCTCCACCGACATCACTCAAAGAGTGCGGGCCGCTGAGGAACAGCGTAGATTCGAGACACAGTTGCAGGCCGCGCAAAAGCTGGAGAGCCTCGGGGTGCTCGCCGGTGGCATCGCACACGACTTCAACAATCTGCTCGTCGCAATTCTCGGTAGTGTCGACTTGGCTTTGAGTCAGACTGGCCTCGCCGCGGATCTCCAAGACGACCTGGAGAACATTCAGTCAGCCGCCGAGGCAGCGGCTGGCCTATGTCGGCAGCTGCTCGCATACTCGGGCCGAGGCCAGCTGACGGTCGAACCGGTCGACGTCTCCCAGCTCGTGAGCAAGATGACGCGGTTGATGGACGTTTCCACGTCCAAGAAGGCGCATGTCGTCTGCAATCTCGCTCCCGATTTGCCGCTGATCGAAGCAGACGCCACCCAAGTCGTGCAGGTCGTGATGAACTTGCTGACCAATGCATCCGACGCACTTGGGGATGCGCCGGGGGAAATCACCGTCACGACGTGTGAGCTGGAGGTTGGAACCGAACCCGTGAAAGATTTGGTCTTCGGCACCGCCCCCAGTCCGGGGCGCTACGTCTGCATTCGGGTGGAAGACGACGGCGGCGGCATGGATGAGGAAACCAAGCGCCGCCTCTTCGAACCGTTCTACACCACCAAGTTTACCGGTCGCGGCCTCGGACTGTCCGCCGTGGTCGGCATCGTTCGTGGACACGGCGGAGCGATCACCTTGCGCACCCGAGCCGGCGACGGGACGTGCTTCGGTGTCTTGCTTCCTGTGCCCCAAGAGCCATTGCAGCTGCCCGAGCTACCACCAAAGCGTGCTCCGGCGAGCGATCAGGATGGCACTCTGGTGCTGGTCGTCGACGACGAGGAGCCTGTCCGGCGCCTCGCGAAGAAAGCACTCGAGCGCGCGGGATTCCGCGTCATTTTAGCTGAGGACGGGCGCTCCGCCGTGAGGCTATTTCGAGAACGCAAAGATGACATCGGACTGGTGTTGTTGGATCTGACCATGCCTGAGATGGACGGCGCGCAGACTCTGCAGGCGCTCAAGGCGATCGAGCCTCGGGTCAACGTCGTGCTCGCGAGTGGCTACGACCAAACCTCCGCCACGCGGCGAGGCATTCCGTACCAAGCCAGCGGATTCTTGGCCAAGCCGTACACCGCCCGGCAACTCGCAGAGCGTGCCGCCGAAGCACTGACGAACGCCCGCTAGCGCCCCCAGCACGTTGTGCGCATCATTCGTAGCGGAGGGTCGTGTAGAAGGTCCGGCCGCGCGCAGGGGCGCCGTTGGGAAGGTTGTAGGAAGTGAGCCCGAAGTACTGCTCGTCCAGCAGATTCTCGCCCGTCAAACTCACTGCCAGGTGATCGAGAAAGCCGTAGCTGACGCGCGAACTGAGTACGAGGTAGCTGTCTTGGTCGGGCACCAGCTCGACCCTCTGTCTGTAGAACCCGCTGACGTCGAGGGTTACGTCGGCGATGTTGTACCCAATGTCAGCGGAGAAGGCGTTGGTGCTCTGCTCGACGTCGATGCGGTCACCATCCTGCCAGGCGCCGAACAAGCGACTGTAGCCACCCACCACCAGCAGACCTGGTACGGGCATCAGTTTGAGGTCCAACTCGAGACCGGAGGTGAGTAGCTGGCTGTTGTTGCCGAGTGCCGTCGAACCGGGGGGGCAAACTGGAAAACATGAATCTGCCGGGGTCAGCGTCTGCCCGGGCGTGATCAAATCCCCCACGTAGCTCACGTAGCCAGTACCCGTGAGAGATGCTTTGGAGAACAGGTTCTGGATATACGCCAGCTCACCGGTATCGACGATCTCGGGGCGCAGCCCATTACCCGTCGCCAAACCTCCAGCCACGACGGGGTTGTGAGCTATCGTCAGCTCGCTGATGCTGGGCGCCCGAAACGCTCGGCCGTACATCAACTTCACGGTGGAGTCGATGGGCGTGCTGTAGCTGAGCGCCGCCCGCGGCAGGACCGGGAAATACGACAGCACTTCGCGCTCGAACGGCCCGGGCAGCTGGGCGCTGGTGCGCGTGTAGTCCATGCGCACGCCCGCAGTGGCCGCAAATGGTCCGAAGCGCTGAGTGTCCTGTGCGTACACACCGAGAAGCGTCTGTACCCCATCCTCGTCGATGAAGTTGAGGTCGCCACGCAGCAATCGCGCGGTGCGAAAGTTCACCAACGTTTGCGGGTGGTAATTCGCGAAATGATACGCGCGAGGGCTCCACCCGTGTGCACCGGAGAAACCAGCGTTGAAGGTGTTGTCTCTGCTGGGCTTCCAGGTTGCGTCGGTACGCAGTCGAGCCACGCGGGTCGAGACCACCGGGCCGCCAGCCCAGTCCTGCTCTTGGGGAACGCCTGGAATCAGTTCGATGCCGTTGGGTACGGTGAGCCCATACGCATCGAATGAATCGTCGCTATACGTCAGCCCGAAGGCAATGTCGGCCGTAGGCCCAAGTTCGAGCCGGTACGACAAGTCAGCGCTGTAGCGATCGATTGTGTTTCGGTTGATAGGCGACTGAGCGGCCCAGTTGGCGAACTCGCCCCACCAGGTGCCTCCGGAATGGATACTCAGCGTCAAGCCTTCGTACTCGCCGCGGACCGTCGCCGTGTATTGCGAGATGGGATCCCTGACCGTTCGAGTCACGCCGAAGCCGTCTGTGAAGTCCTCGAAGACGAAGCCGCTATCCGTGTAGCCCTGAACTGAGCCGTTGACCTTCAACGCGGGAGCCACCTCGCTGTGGAAGTTCGCGGCGACCTCTCTCCTACCGTAGTTGCCGGATCCGATGGCAACGGTGTTCCGGTCCTTGACGGTGATGATGTTGACCACACCGCTGGAGGCGTTCGTGCCCCACATGGTAGACCCCGGGCCTCGAATCACTTCTACCCGTTCCACGTCGTATAGCATGACGTGACGACTGAAGTGCCACGCGCTGCCGTCGTACGAGTTCCACACGGGAACCCCATCCCGCAACAGCAGAATGCCGGAGCTGACGGTGCTGAACGAGCCGCGGACCGAGATTCGCCCAAGACGACCGAACACCGCGTCGTTGGTGACCTGGAACCCCGGGACATAGTTGAGCAGGTCCTCCAGCGTAGAGACTCCCATTCGCTGGATTTGCTCGCGAGTGAACACCGTCATCGAACCCGGCGCATCAGCGACAACTTGCGGCGTACGAGACGCACTGGTCACCTTGACGTTGAGTAACTCCACGAGCGACAAGTCCTCCGGCACGTCACCTGAGTCCTCGCCAGGACCCGAGTTCGTACCTACATCCTGCGCTCGTGCACTTGCGCCGAGCACCAGCACGCACAACGCACATCTAACCCCAAGAAACTTGGTCATAGTTGCCTCTCCTGTTCACCCTCGTTTCGAGTGCTCCGCGTCAGCACAACCCTCGCGAACACAGTGCTAGCAGACAACGCATCCGAGTGCACGGGGCCATCCCGCACGAATTTGCTATCACACTGCGTCGTCGACTTGGCTCGGGAGAACCAACCACAGCGACGCAAACATTCACCTACGACCATACGTGTACGGAGAACGCCCGGGCGGGTGGGCGTGGCCCCTACTTCGCCAGTTCGCTGATCTCGCCGAGCGCTTCTTCCTTGAAGCCGAAGTGGTCACGAGCCACATCGACGTCGAGCACCGTCCGAACGCTGAGAGGCTCCTCGATCCCCACGTTCTCGGGGATTTGCCACTGGTTATCAGCCAGGTCGTAAATCAGCGTCGCTGCCTGGACGCCGAGTGCACCTAAGTCGGGCACGACAGCAAACGTTCCGAAGCGCGCGCCCTTTGCCACGAAACCCGGAATGCCCACGATGGTCAGCAACGGCTCTTTCTGGAGAACTGGCAGCCACCCATCACGTATGTGCTCAGGGGTCAGCAGACCATTGTCGTTGAGAACCCAAAGAGCGTCGACTCTGCCGACGAGCTTCGACAAGGCGTCGGCCACCGCCCCCGCCGATGCGTCATTCGGCACCTCCACCGGAACGACCGTGACTTCTTCGCTCTGAGCGAGGACTGCTTGGTCTTGCACGTAGCGCTGGAACGCCCTGCGATGAATCACACCGACTCGCTCGACCGGCGCGTCGACGAAACTGCGAAGGCGTGTCGCGCTGAGCAGCAACGAGACCTCGTAGGCAATCCCCGTCGAGTTCTTCACTTGGGTGTACATCCCGGCGTACGAGCTCATGAGGATGACCGCGGGCGGAAAGGATTTCGCAGGCGCACTCGCCTGGTAGCGCGCATACAGGCTGGTCGTCCTGTTGTCGAACAACACGACGCACTTGGGCGAATGCTCAGCGAGGGCTCGGGCGAAGTCCTCAGAGGTCGTGCTCTTCGACACCGGAACCGGAATGACGTCCAGCTCTGGGCTCAACTCATCACGTAAGGTCACCCATACTGGCTCAACTCTGGCGTCGAGCGGCAAGAAGACCACCACCGAGTCGAAGTCCGGCCGCCTGTCGGGCACTTCAATCGAAAAAGTCGTCGGCTGCTCCGGAGACTCGGTTTGCGCGTGCGCGCATGACAAGACAGCCACTGACAGCGCCAACATCAGCACGCGAGCTCGCAACAGGAAGATCAGCGCCATGAATCCACCCCGATCTGCTGCAGTACGTCGTCGGCGGCCAACCCGTCGAGCATTCCTGCAATATGTTTACCCCCAGCAGTCAGCGCGCTGTAGGCGGGCAAGCCGACCATGGCCCCCTCCAGGCGCGTCAACTTGAGGCTCAGACGAGTTCTCGTCATCAGCGGCCCTGCCTCACGCGCGGGCAACAGTACCGCCTCGACCCTCCCCAACTGCAACAACGCGAGCAAGTCCGCGAGCTTGGTCACGGGTGTCACCGCTGGTTCGTTCCCTCCCAGTAGGGAGGCGACGAACTTCGACATCTGCCTCCGGCCCAAGATATCTACCACACCCACGGACTTCACCTCACGTGGAGCAACGGGAACGGTCGACAGCAGCACGTAGGGTTCCGCCGTTTGCCCATTCCGCTGGCCCTGCAGAGCTGGCATGAACCCGTTGGCTTCCAGGACGGGTGCAAGCGCAAGCACCCCGTCCGGCTCTCTCGCCCTCACTCGACTGAAGTCCCTCGCACGGGTCAGCACCCACACCGAAACGCCAGGAAGCGCTCGCTCGAATTGGCGGCCGAGCGCGCGAGGCTCCAGGAACGTATGGACGAATACGTAGAGCGAAAGCTCCGCCGCAGCCGCGGTCTTCGGCAAGCCGCCAAGAACGACGCCGGCACCCGCCATCGCCGAGCCGAGCAGCATGGCCCGCCGACTGACGTTACCCGGCACTGGAGGCGTGCTCACAACGCCTCCCACTCCGCCTTCGAGCGATCGTTCACGCCAGCCACGACCCATCCGCACGCAACATACGCCCAATTGAACGTCCAAGCTACGTCAGATCCGCCGATGACGAACATCGTTCGGGCGGTAGGCAGCTGCACTCCCGAAACCATCCACTCCCGCACCGGCGCTCGTCGACCAGTTTCGAAATGGCGCGCGGGTGCTGCCCTCCCGACAACCGAGCCGGCGACAGCCGCAGGCCATCGCCGTCAGCAACACCACCCAATGCCACCACTCCAGCGGATACCAGCGGACATTCACCACACGCTGAAGTCGAGAGTGGCCGCGCCGTGAAAACCACCCAGACGTTCCAACTCCCCTGGGACGAGCCGATAGCCCACGCGAACGTTCGCGAAGAGATTTGGGCTGGAGAACACGTGCACGCCTGCGTGGGGCGTAGTTTGGAAATGAGTACCCAAGTCGTCGTGGATGATACCCCCCAAGTCAACGCCGTAGAACGGGATCAACCAGCGGCGAGTGGGATTGCGCTCGAAGGACAGCGACGTACCGAAGTTGTAGGTGAACATGATTGGCGACTCGCCTCGCGTCGAATTCGTCAGCTCCGCGTTGACGTAAAGTCGACCATGACTCGGGCCCCGGTTGTTGGTGCGATGGATCCACGCGGCAATCAGCATTTCGAGAGTGACGCCGTGAAACGTACCGACGGAGCCATCCCGAGGTGTGTACACCGAATACCCGCCACCGGGCAGCAAGAACGACTGCCAGCGATGGCGACTCGAGGCAGACTCGGAGCTGAGCTCGGAGACTTCCAACGTTAACTGCTGGCTGCTAGTCAGCCGTCCGTCGCTGGCTTTGACCGTCACGCTGTACACTCGTCCAACTTGGTCCTCGCCTGGAGTCCAGATCACCACTCTTTCCCGCTCCAGGTGAGTGGCGTCCTCGGGTAGCCCGACGAGCTCGACGTCCAGTGGGTCCCCGTCAGGGTCGGTGATGGCCAACTGCATGCGCCAGGGCTGGCCAACAGGCACCCGGGAGTGGGCGGCCGCGACGATGACCGGCGCGCGATTCTCAACGACCCGGATCGCTAGTGCGCGCGACGTCTCCGCGACTCCGTCAGAAG
>JBNKZR010000323.1:0-9022 GCA_050301735.1 Polyangiaceae bacterium
CCGTGGGATCGAGGGATACGCGTGGTCTGCGACGGAATCCGAAGGGCGCCTCGTTGGGAGCATTACGGGCGACGTTCCTCAGCTGGACTGTCGCAGAACGGGCCACTTCGGCCAGCTCAGCACCTGGAGGTTTCAATGAAACAACGACTCGCACCTCGCAATTCCCACCCCGGCAGCCGCAACCTCTCTTTGACGCTTCGAGTCACGACGCTGCTTTCCGTCGCTTGGGTATCTGCTTGCGCCGGCGTGCAGTTGGAAGCACAGCCGATGGCTGACCCCGGCATGGCCCCACTCGAGTTGGTGGCAAGCGAGCCGGTAACGGATTCGATGGACGCGGCACTCGCGGAGCTGCGAGATCTGCGCGAGCGATTGAACCTCCGCACTGAGCTACGAGCGCGGCAGTACGGTAACGCCGACGCGCTCGTTTCGTCTCCCGCGCCAGCGACGAATGGGCGCAGGGTGGTCGCGAGTGGCAAGAACGCATCGAAACCGGCAAGCAAGCGAACGCCGCAGACCGCCGCGTCTCGACGGACTCAACTTCCTGCGAACGCGGTAGCGGCCCTGCCAGCCGATCGTTGCGCTCCGGACGATCCCAACCGCTGGGATCCGCTCAACGGTTGTCTGCCGTAACTGCGGTTGCGCGGTGCCAGGTCAACTCCAGCGCCCTGTTCCCGGCTGGGCCCTGCACGCGCACGAAGTCGATCGGGTTTGGCGGAGTCAAGACCAGGGCGTCTTGGTGTGCGGGTCGCCAATTGACGATGGCGAGATCGTCCAGGCGGGCGATGCCATCACCTTCCGCTGGTGGTCGTTGAAAGAAGAAGAAGCGCAGAGCATGAGGATTGTCCGTCAACGGATCAGTGCCGGGCTCGTCTTCGGCCATGTCGAGAGCGGCGCGGAAGAACGTCCAGCCGAATTCACCCGGGGCCTGCCGCCAGACTTCTTCCCGTCCGAACACCCTGGAACCGACGCTTGCGTAGTATTCGACCTCCAGCCACATCTCGCCAGCGTTGTTCCCCCGCGCGTAGCCAACCAAAGAAAGGTCCTTGTTGGGTTGGTCGAGCTCCTCGCCGAGAACGCGGACGCGGTTGCGCAGCGCCACCACGGAGTTGGAGCTGTTGTCACTGCTGCGCACGGAGCACAAAGAGACCGCGCCTCGATGGGGCCCGCTCAGACACGGAAAGGAGGAGCTGCCGGTTACGTCCCAGCGCGCCAACTCGAAGTGCTGTTCGTCGACATCCCAATCCTCGAAATCGCCGTGCACCAGGATGTCCTGTCCAGCCTGGAGTGTGCCAGGACCTGCCAGTAGCTCGGCGCCGACCAACGATTCGCCGGAGCGTCGAAGCGGGCGCAAATCGATGACCGCGTCGGTTTCTGTCAAGTCCACGAGCTGGCGACGCGTGCTCGAAGCGACTGCTCGATCGATGGGCAACACCCTGGCCCTGCCGCCGTCCAGCACGACGTTTGCGTTTTCCGACACCTCCCCGACACGTCGGAACAGATGCTCCGCCAGCTCGCCTGTAACCGGCCTCGGCGTGTAGTCTTCCAAATACACCGGGTTGGCCACCGCCGCCACGACCTGTGAGCCGCGCAGGTCGATCTCGGCGAGCAGCCCGAGCATCGTCTCCAGGCGAGCTTGATCGAAGCACAGGTTGCCGAGGCTCGATGCGATCAGCGTTCCGTCTTCGTAGGCGAAGCCCTGGGCGACATGCGGATGGTGTCCGATGACCAAACTCGCACCACTCCGCACGCTTAACGACATGCGGTCGCGAGCGAAGTCGCTGGGCCAATATGTGTACTCCTTGCCCGTGTGCAATTGCGCGATGACGATGTTACCGGCGTCACGTTCCGTTGCAATGGCGGTCGCTACGCGGTCGTCGTCGCGCAGATCAGCGGCGCCCCCCTTGGTCGGATCGTCGGTGGCGACGTACAAGGGGGGATTCTGGCTGCCGCTGACGGACGTCATCGAGATCAAGCTGTAGACTCTGCCCCCGAGCGCTTCTCGGTGGGGCAAGAACGCCATTTCCGGATCTAGCCCAGCACCGCTGGAAGAGATGCCGTGCTCGTCCAGGGCAGCGAGCGTGTCGAGTACGCCGTCCTCGAGGTAGTCGTAGAGGTGGTTGTTGCCAAGACTGACGTAGGAAAGGCCCAACCACGGAAAGACCGCCATCGAGCCGGGCAGCGTGTAGAAGGTGTACTGCTTGGTGCTGTGGTACTCGCTGGGCGTGCCGGTGACCGGGGTTTCCAGGTTGACCACCGGAAAGTCGGCGTTCTGAAACCACGGGCGCACGTGGCGCATGGCGTTCTGAGTGCCCGACTCAGGTGCTTCTGCGTCGATGAGGGCGTTGGGATCGGAGCGTGGGAGCTCGAGCGGCGGCGTGCGCTCCGCCGGATCGACGAAACGACGCCCGAAGGCAGTGTCCCCGCCGAACAGAAACCGCACGACGTCGGAGTCTGCGGGGGTCAGCACGATCGGTGTCAGTTCGAATTGCTCGACGCTGATTGCTCGTTGCAGGTGCACGTGGGTGAGGGCATCCTTGTGGTTCGGAGCGGAGACGCGCAAGGCGGTGTTTTCGCGAGCCAACCCTTCGACGCTGAAAAGACCGCTGGAATCGGAGGTCACGGACTGTCCGCCGACTTCAATCGTCGCGTTCGGCAGCGGGGCGCCACTCGAGTCGTGCACGCTCCCGGTCAGGCTGATGGGGGTGAGCTCGAAGCGGGCTCGCGCGAGGACTTCCGCCTCGAACAACTCGTTGTTCTGGTCGTTGCCGTCGCCGTAGCGAGTGGGATCGACCGCTCCCGAGTCGATGGCATCCCACAGTTCTGCCACTTCGGGGTTCATATCGGTGCGCGCGGTGCCCCCCCCGCTTTCAGTGGCACGTGACTCGCTCGATGGAGTCGTGTCGCTCTCGCGGGTGACCGACCCCGTGTCAGTCTTGCCGCTGCAGGCGCAGCCTGCTGCTTGCGAAAGGATGACCAGGGCAGCTAGACCCAGGGTGGCTGGCTTTGAGTCGAGTCGCATGAAGAGCGAAGGGCTGCGGCGTCATCACAGCGTAGCACCGGCGTGATCATCGCTCTGCTTGCAGTGATACTCTTTGGGCGAATTGAAGTCGGAACCGACGAGGCTTGTCGTTGCTCCGGTCGTGGTGTGGTCGTGGGCCCGACAAGGCCTACGCATGCGCCTATCCGTGCAGGTCTTGCGGTGGCGTGAGCGCGGGTTCGCTACGTCGTCGGGGAGGGGACTTCGACACTGCTGTCGAAGCACTGATAACCAGCAGCACGCCAGCTGGAGAGGATTGATTCGCTCGCGCCAGCGCCGGGCAGGGCGATCACGCAGCCGCCGCCGCCAGCGCCGGTCAGCTTCGCTCCCAGGGCGCCGGCCTCCCGCGCAAGAGTGCAGCACTTCTCTATCTCCGGTGTCGAGAGCATCCACACTGCCAACAGCTCGTGGTTGTGATCCAACAGTGCGCCGAGAGCGCTCCAGTCCCCCATCTCGAGACACCGCTGGGCCTGTTCGACGAGGTTGCCGATCGCGCTCAAGTTCTCTTCGAATGCTTGCCGGTTGCGCTCTCTGGCGAGCGCGACGGATTCGACCATCTTCTTGGTGGAAGATGGGGGACCGGCAACGGCGATCAGTAGTGGCAATGGGCGGGGAAGCACCAAACGTCGATATTCCGTGCCCTTTTGGAAGCGAATGCATCCACCGGCGAGCGCGCATGCCGCGTCGATCCCGGAGGGGCTGCCATGAAATATTCCCTCCCAGGCGTTCGCGGCCTGCAGAATCCGTTCGTCACGTTGGGCGGGGCTTCGCGGCGAGCATGCGTCGTCGCAACTGGCAGCGGGCACGTCAGCGACGAGACCCGCGTCCAGTATCGCGCGTGCAATCGCAACGCCCATGGCAGCCGACGCACCCAGGCCCACTCCGGTTGGCATCTCAGGTGCGACGTCCACCTGGCACGGCGATGCCCCCAGCGACCTGCACAGCGCACGAAACGCCGCCGCTGCTTCGTTCTGCTCTGGTACCGGCTCGTCTTTGACGCGGAGGACGAAATCGCCGTTCGAGTGCGCGCTGGCGCTCATGCCCAGGTTCACACCGCAAGCCAAGGCCGGCAAACCATAGACGACGGCGTGTTCGCCGCTGAGGATGACTTTGCCGTTCGCGCGGGACATCAGCCCTGGCGCTCGCACAGGGCTACGACTGCGCCCCGCAACAAGCTGGCCCCTCGGGGCGCTAGCCGCAAGCGAGCCAGCGCCTGTTCGGACTGGGCTCGCAGTTCCGTGATCCGGGCCTCACACGCGTCGCGCGCGCCCGCGTCGATGAGGGCGGCATGAGCGTCGTCGAGTTGTGCGCGAGTTGCCTCGGGGTTGCCCAACGCGGCCTTGATGGCGCGTTTGTGTCTCGGCTTGCCGTGGCTCAGCGCGTTCTCGACTAGCCACGTCCACTTGCCCGCTACCAGGTCGTTGCCTGCGGGCTTGCCGGTACGCGCCGGATCCCCAAACACACCCAGCAAGTCGTCCCGAAGCTGAAACGCGACCCCGAGCGGGTCGGCGAATGCCGCCAAGGCATTGAGCTTGGCGCGAGTCGCACCCGCCAGGAGCGCACCCAGGGTCAAGGGGCCAGTGACCGTGTAGCTCGAAGTCTTGAGCTCGTAGACGCGCTCGGCGTTGGGCCGCTTGGCGACGACGTCGAGCTGCTGGCCGATGACCGCCGCCAACTGCATGTCGGCAAAACAACGCATCAGCGCGGGCATCTGTCGGCTGCGTTGAGTTGCCGCGGCAAAGTGCTTGGAGGCCAACGCGACGAGGAAGTCCCCCGCCAAGATCGCCGAAGACGCGCCTTTGTGCTCCGAGCGAAACTTGCGGGTCAGTGCGGCGTGCACGGCTGGGCCTCCGCGTCGTGTCTCGTCCTGATCCATCCAATCGTCGTGGATGAGGAAGTACGATTGAAGCAATTCGACGGCGGCACCGCAGGCCAGGGCTGAGTCCCAGCGGGCGGGTCGAGTGCGCTCGAAGGCTTTCTGGCCGACGACCACGAGGGCGGCGCGCAAGCGCTTTCCGCCGCGCCGAGTCAGCGCTCGAGCTTGCGTCAGCATCTGCACGACCTCCATGCCCGCATCGGCGTGCAGCTCCAGCTGTTCGTCGAGCAAGACGTCGAGCCGGCCATCGACGTCCGGCTTCACTTCACGCAACAGCGCCGTGAAGGGGTTGGCATCCAGCGGTTTGGCTTTTTCACGCGATTGCCTTCTGCCAGCTCGCGCCGGGGGCTTCGTCTTCATCGATGTCCCGCCGGCTCAGAGCACGTCGAAAACAGGCCCGCGGAGAGCCGGAGCCGGTCGATGTTGCGTGGGAGGGCCTCGTCTCGGTTCATCACTCGTTTCCCGTGGATGGGTTCCTTCGAATTTCGACCTAGTTAGTGCCCACGGTAGCCCAATGCAAGGAAGCGCCGAATTGTCGGTTCGGTAGCTGTGCGCAAGTTCGTTTGGGCAGCTCTGGCGCCACTGGGCGACCCCGGCTGACCCCCCCGCGATCCGTGTGGACGCTAAAGGCGGCGAGGCTCGAGGTCTAGGCGCGCGATTCGCGCGCCGTTCGACGTTTCGCTGCCCTTGCCGTCGAAGCCGGCAGCGCGCGACTCGCGTCGAGATGAAATGTTCGTCCAGCGCGGACGTCGATCGAGGGGATAGAATTGTTGATCAGCTCTCAGGCGAGCCGGCATCTATGAGCATGCAGTGCACGCGACATTCGCTCACGTCTGGCGACGTCAAACGGCGCTACAGCAGGTTCTCCCCGGGCCTGGAGCTCCTCATGCAGGGAGCGCGACCCGTGAACTACCAGGCCCAGGGAACTTCACTCACGGCATTGGGCCGTGTCTTCAGCAAACAGCGAATCGATTGGGGGGCCTAAATGCACACCAATCCAACACGCACGAACGAAAAAGACCCGGCCAATCAAATACGACCGGTATCGGGTGAGCGCGTCAGCGCGCATGAACCGCTGCCCTCTCCGCCTGCGAGACTGCAGCAGCTGCTGCGGCTATCAGTGCCAGAAGAGTGCTACTTGCCGCATAGTCGTCGCGTTGTCGGTCGCGGCTCAGTCGCCAATTGAAGGCTGGTGTCGGTGCCGATTCGTTAGCCTGACGCGCTTAGTGACCCCGGCTCACCGGAGCGTGCCGGGGTGGCGACGAGCCGTTCGGATGTCGGTAGCTGCCACCTCGCCAGGGGCGCCTGACCCGTGTGTCGGCCTGCAAGTCGCTTGCGAGTGGCTCACGGCTGCGGAGACCTGAGGTGGTTTTGGTCGTTCGGGCAGCTCACCGCTGTCGGCTCCAAAGTGCCCGGATTTGGGGGGGAGACCGTAGGGGCAGGCCACATTTCCGTGGAGTAGGTCGCCACGGCCTGGGAGGTTGCTGTTGCACCTCCCGGCGAGACGCGCCATGTAGGCCACCGAAATCATGGCGAACATACAATCGCGAAAGACGGATCATCTCGACCTCGCCGCCAGAGGGGACGTCGCGTTCAGACAAAAGACGACCCTGTTCGAGTGTGTTCAGCTGGTGCATGACTCGCTGCCCGAGCTCGCGATGGAGCAAATCGATCTCGGCTTGCAACTCTTCGGCAAGCGGCTCTCTGCGCCGCTTTTGATCGCGGGCATGACGGGGGGCACAGAGCGGGCTGGCCAGATCAATCGAGCACTGGCAAAAATCGCGGCGGAATGTGGCTACGCTTTCGGGCTCGGCAGCCAGCGGCCGATGCTGCGCCAACCGGAGACCGTGGAGAGCTACCGAGTGCGTGATGTCGCGCCCGATGTCGTGTTGCTGGGTAACATCGGTGCCGTTCAAGCGCTGGAGTCGGGGGTGTCCGGCGTGGCTGCCCTGGTGGATGGGGTGGCAGCCGACGCCCTGTGCGTTCATCTCAACCCGGCGATGGAGCTGGTGCAGCCGGAGGGCGATCGCTCCTTCGTCGGCTGTGAGTCGATCCTGGGAGAGCTTGCGGGGGCACTGTCCGTCCCCGTCATCGCGAAGGAAACGGGGTGTGGCCTGTCCGCGCAGGTGGCCCGTCGGTTGCGGGCGGTGGGCGTCGCACACGTCGACGTCTCGGGGGCTGGCGGCACCTCTTGGGTTGCCGTGGAAACTCAACGCACCCCAGAAGGGGACCGACGGCTCGGGGAGCTGTTCTGGGATTGGGGGATACCGACAGCTGCGAGCGTGATGGCCGCCGCGGGCTCGGCGTTCGATACCGTGTTCGCGACCGGGGGCATGAAGAATGGTCTCGAAGCCGCCAAGGCCATCGCTCTCGGCGCCGATGTCGTCGGCATCGCGCGCCCGGTATTGCAGGCCTTCGAGCAGGGCGGCGAACAGGGCGCTCGCGACTATCTTCGCGCGGTGGAGCTGGAGTTGAAGACGGCCATGTTGCTGGTCGGCGCCAAGAACTTGCGACAGCTGAAGACCGTGCCTCGCCTCGTCTCGGGCAAGCTCGCCGAGTGGCAAGAGCTGTGGTCCAGCGAAGGTATCTTGCGTTGATGAGCAGCGCAATGAGCCCCACGCGCGTCAAGATCTGCGGCATCACTTCGGTGCAGGATGCCGAGCTGGTCATCGATGCCGGTGCCGACATGCTCGGGCTGAACTTCGTGCCGAGCTCCAAACGCTTCATCTCCCGTGAGGAGGGCAGGCGTATCGTCGAACACTGTCGCGGGCGTATCGAGACGGTGGCGGTGGTCGCTGATTTGTCGACCGCAGAGCTGCGGGCGCTGCGTCGTGACACGGGGGTCGCTGCTCTGCAGCTGCACGGCAACGAGGGCAGCGAGGTACTCGAAGAGCTGTCGGAAGCGGACTTCAAGGCGGTGCGGATCGCGACCGCCGAAGATGTGCTCGCGGCTCGGCGATATCGAGGACCGCGGCTGCTCGTCGACGCCAAGGTGGGTAGCGCATTGGGCGGTACAG
The DNA here is from genome assembly GCA_050301735.1 of Polyangiaceae bacterium. Classification (GTDB taxonomy): domain Bacteria; phylum Myxococcota_A; class Polyangia; order Polyangiales; family Polyangiaceae; genus SZUA-265. Next base: position 7,931 of record JBNKZR010000323.1, read on the forward strand.
GTCACGTCTTCGACTGGTCGTTGCTCGGCGACCTGGTTGGAGAACGTCAGGTGATCCTCGCCGGGGGCTTGTCTCCTGACAACGTGGCGGAAGCCGTGCGCCAGGTGCGACCGTGGGCCGTCGACGTCGCCAGCGGCGTGGAAGCCGTTGCGCCGCAAAAGGACGCAGAGCGTGTCCGCGCATTCGTCGAGCGCGCACGCCAGGCCGCACCCCTCGAGGCCTAGCGACGCGTCCGAGCGTCAGAAGCAGTGCGCATCCGGCGCATCGGAAAACAACAAATCGAAGAAAGCCGCCCAACTGACCTCGCGAGCGTGATTGTTGTTTACCCATTGGACGCCGGTTGATTCGTCGAGTGACGCTCCCGCCGGCACCAGGCGGATGCCCCAGATCGGCCGCGCCTGGCGGGGCTCGAACGAGTAGCGCAGATCGCCGAGCAGCGTCGGGTCCTCGGGATCGTAGGCAACCCAGCCCCGTGAAAACCAGCGTATCAATCGCTGTCCTCGCGCAACCTCCGTCGGTAAGCCTTCGCCGACGACGGGACCGACGACGGGTACCGAGGTGCCAGGACTGGCGCAGGCGCGTAGGCTCCAGGGGACCCGGATCTTGTCGACGTAGTACCTGCCGCCACTCTGGTACAGCGAGCGCCAGGTGACGTTGTTCGCGAAGGAGGGAAACACACTCGCGCGCTCGACCGTGTGACCTCTCAGTCGTGCCAGTTGCTGTGCGACGCTGGCCGCGCGGGCGTGTTGGCACCCGCATAGCGCCAGATAGACACCGAGCCAACCCAACCCAGACCATACCGCCCGGCGGGAGGATCGTTTGGCGGCGACGATCACCGCCGCTAGCAGTGGTAGCGTGAACAGGGGATCGACGACCGAGACGATGCGCCAACTCACGCGATAGTTCGACCATGGCCACAAGAGCAACGTGCCATAGGTAGTCAGCGCATCGAGCAGCGCGTGGGTCGCGTAGCCCAGCGTCGTTGCCGCTAGCACCCACCGCCACTGCCGGCGCAGCGTCGCCGATGCCAGAAACGGCGTCCCACAAAGGGGGCCACCCATTGGAATGAACGACAATGAGTGGGTGAAGTGC
>JBNKZR010000324.1:0-9021 GCA_050301735.1 Polyangiaceae bacterium
GCAGCAACAGCGCCGCCACGAGCCCACCAACGACACTCACACGCTGCCAGTTCACTTCATCCCCATCGCCTTGCGCACGGCGGGCGTGAGCTTGTAGTACGCCGCCCCGCCGAACGCCCCGAGATCGTCGTGAAACGAGACCGCGTAGCGAAAGTCGGGGAAGCGCTTTCGGATCTTGCGAAGCTCCTTGCGCGTATCAACGACCTGCTTGTGATTCTTCACGGCGAAGACCACGGTTTGAGGCAAGTAGTAACCGGTGCGCTTTGGGTCGGGCACCGCCGCAAAGATCGCCGACTTGAACGCCGCACCATTCGCCTGCTTTCCTACCCAAGTCACGCACCCGAACATGCTCGGATTGAACAACCCCCACCCCGGAAAAGCAACAGTGCTTTGCAGCTGCCGCCGTTGGGCACGCTCGCTCGACTTGGGAAGCAACGCGACCGTCGCTCCCAACGCGCTCAGCGATGGCTCAGCAGCCGGCGACCCGCTGTTGCCCGTCTGTGTTGTCCTGCGATCAGTATCGCTGGCTGAAGCTGACGGCGACCGAGAGCGTTGGGCACAGCCGGCCGTTGTCGGAGCCGCTCGCGACGGACATCACGAATCCACCAAAGCCCACCGCGTCGTTGGATCTCGTAGCTGCGGCGACGACGAGTAGACTGGCCGATCGCGTGGGCTGTTGCTGTCCTTTTCCGTATTCACCGAACGCGCGTCATCGAAGTGCCCGTCGCGGGAAGGACACCACGCGCGCTCGACCTCCCCGCATCGACGTCGGTCGTTCTCTCGCCGTCAGAGTCGTCAGTCGGGTTCGAACCTGCGTCTGTTTCTTTGCATGGGAATGGGGCGCCCGGATAGTCGACGTATTCATCGAGGTGTTCGGATGGGCACGCCTCGCAGCTGCCCGCACCCCAAATTGCGTACGCGTGTTGCGTGCCGCTGGGTTCTGTGAGGAGGAACTGCTCCATTTCGTGATTCTCGAAGAACTCGCGGGTGAAGAAACGTGCGCCGAGTTCCTCGTCGAAACTCCCCCACCGAAACGCAACTCCTTCGAGCGTGAACGCTTCGTGAACCCAAAACGAACTGCCAACGTCGCCCGATGTTTCTCCGTAGGACTTGAGGGTGCTGCATTCGAAACCTGAGGGATTCTGCTCCTCGTAGGTCACCATGTGATAGGCGATGTTGACGTGCGCTTCGTTGCCAGGATCACAGGCGCTCAGCGGTGTGCTGACGGCGCCCAGCGCCAAAGTGATCAGTCCTCGGAATCGTTGCGTCGATGTCGTCATTGGCTCACCGGCGTGTCGTTTTCGAACAGAGGACGACCAAGGGTTCGTCCTTCGGGCAATGGCCGACATCGACCCAACCGCTGAGTCAGAGCACGCCGATACCGTCCCTGGGAGAAGCGCTGCTGGTGACGCCTGAACTGCTCACAAGCGCGTTGTTCATCGATCTTCTCCAGCAGTACCCCACGCTCGAAGCTCAAGACTTCTGCCGTGTGAGCACCGACCCCAGCAGACACCGTGCGGTCCAAAGTCTGCAAGGCGCGAGCGAACTCACCCCGCATCTTCAGCTCCAGGATCCTCGCCACGGGATCCGTCGAGTCGAGTGTTGGTCGCGGCTGGGATTCGGCACGCGGCGGACCGTCCGCGGGCCTCGCGGGGCCTGCATCGGAAGACAGCTTTGGCGGAGCCACCGAAGGCAGCTCTGGTCGGGGTACCAGCGCCGGAGGGACGCCTGAAGGCGGCTTCGGTACTGACGGAACGACCGCAGCCGGTTCCTTCGCTTCGTCGAGTGATGCCGTCGACTGCGACGCCGCTGCCACGTCTCCTACGTCCCATCGCCAAACGATGCGGTCTCCCGGCTGCATGTTCACAGCGGGTTTGCCCTCGGAAGTAAAACGAATCAGCCCCTCGTACAACATGATGGCCCCTTCTTCATCACCGAGTGTGACCTCGAACTCGGTGCCCAAAACTTCGATGCGTCCTCCGGGTACGGCGATCGCAACGGAAGGCTGCCCGGCCTCCACCTTCCTCACCGAAAAGCGCGCTCGCCCCTCGATGAGTTCTACCCGCTGCTCGATCTGCACGAGAGCGGCATCCGCTGACATCGCGACGGACAAGGCTGCGAAATCCAACTGACACGCGCCGCGATACCAACTCTTTTCTCCCTTGGTCTCCACCGCACAGTTGGCGGGGGCTCCAGCGTCTCGGACGCGAAGGTGCAGCGCGAACGCCGCGAGTGCCAGGCTCGCCGTCACGATAGCCCAGTACCAGCCGCGAGTCACACCCACACCCCGCACTCGGGGCTGGTAGTTCGTCAGTCTCGCACGGATCTTCGCATCGGCTTCCGGCCGCATCTGGACTTGGCGGAATGCTCGACCATAGGCGGAGATTTTGGGCTTGCGCTCAGCGGGCATCGTCCACCTCCACACCCAAGGCGCGCAATCGCTCGGTTCCTCGTTTGACGAGCTTGCTCACGTAGCCCTTCGAATAGCCCAGCGTTGCTGCGATCTGCTCCTGGGTCTGTTGGTCGATGAAGCGCATGGAGACGACTACACGTTCCTTGGGTGGTAGTGCATCCAACGCCTGTCCGACTTGGCGCAGCTCGGCGTTGACCAAAGCCTGGCCCTCTGGGGTGACTGGAGCCTTGCCGAGCGAAGTCAACAGCCACCTGACAGGCGCCGAATCCACGAGTCGCTCGTGGCGAAGACGGTTCAAACACCGACGGGTAGTGAGACGGTAGAAGTAGCCATCGAGCTCTTCCACCCGTGACAGCTCCGGGGTGTTCGAAAGCAGAGCAACGAAGACATCCTGCGTCACGTCCTCCGCCCACCCGAGACGTCCACCTCCATAACGCAACGCCAGCCGAAGTACGTCGCGGTGGTAGCGTTCGTAGAGGTACGTCACGAACTCCCGCGGATCGCGCTGCCACTCGAAACCTCCAGCCCGAGGGTCGGGCGCGCGGCGCAGCATCACCGCGGAGCTCCGATCACGAGGTCCAAGCCCCATTGATAGGGTTCGTTCGACAAGTGGTTCAGTCCTGCCAGAGCGGGATTGAGTTGTCCGTAGGAACGCAGCCCCACCGAGGCGAGGCCGCTGTGGAACCAGAGCGTAGCTGGCAGACCGAGCAGGGACTGCCAACGAGCGCTGGCGGGATCGTCTCTGAACTGAACGGTATGGTACGCAGCGCCAAGCCAAACCCCCAGTTCGAAACCGACCACATCGCCATCGAACAGCACGACCGACGGCGACGCTCGCACGGCGTAGTCGCGCACGGTGAGCGATGGAATCGGTTCCCCATCAGCGAATTGAAACTCGGCGCTGAGCAAGAAACGATCGTTCTTCAATAGGGTCGAACCGAGCCCCAGAGAGTAACGAGGCGCCGTATCTACGAAGATTAAGCCGCAGTTGATCCGAGGCCGAAAGTACCAAGCGTGTTCCCTAGGATGGGATTGCCCCGGAAAGGCTTGGTCGCGTTGGGCATCCTCAGAGCCTGCCGGCCCGAACGCAGTGTCTTGCGTCGAACCGGGCGTGCCCGTCGATCGCGCGCCTGCGGCAGCCGACGTCGCCACGACGGGAGATACGCCGCTCGTCGCAGGTTGCTCTTCGAGTGGGAGCCGTGTCGACGAAGCGGACGGCGTGGGCTCGGCCTGCATCAAGAGTGACTCCGCGACGTGCAGGGCTTCCAAGGACGCGACGTGAAAGTCCTCCGCCGGCAGAGAGGCACTCATGTGTTCCAGCCCCGATACGTTGACCTGCCACTCGCCGCGCGACATGTACACCCAAACCCGAAGCACTGGCGAGCCCTCAGCCGGGCTGGACGCCGTCGGATGCCCACCCTGCTCGAGCCCTTTGGTCAGCCAGCGCTCCAGCACCCGAACGTCTTCGTTGGAGAGCCCGCAGTCGTCGCAGTGCGCAGTCACCGAAACCGGTGAGCTTGCGGCGAGTTGAGCGAACGTCAGCCAAACCAATGGGATCATAGGGAAGTCGGTGATTCACACAATGAAAACTACGAGTCGCGGTAGTTGATCTCTTCCACACGCCACCCCTTCGGATGTTTCCAAAAAAAGAATCGCTTTGGGCTTCTCGCGTCCTCGAAAGCGTTTCAAGCGAACCACGGACTCTGGCCACGAGCATCCCGTCGCGCCGAATCTCCTGAAACAGGACTTCGCCGCCGAAGCCCCGAACGAGGTGTGGGTGGGCGATATCACGTACCTGTGGACGCTCGAAGGCTGGGCTTGCCTCCCCGTGCTCATCGACATCCACTCGAGGCCGTCGTCGGCTGGGCGCTGCGTGAGTCACTCAACCGAGAGCTGGCCATCGCTGCGCTGGACCAGGCGGTGCTGCGACGCTGCCCCGCGCCTGGGCTCATCCACCACACCGACCGCGGCTGCCAGTACGCTAGTGGCGACCACCAATCGCTGCTCGAACAGCATGGCATGGCCTGCAGCATGAGCGGAGCCGGCTGCTGCTGGGGCTTCAAGCGTGCCGCATCGGCTGGGCGCTACCATCGCCGTTGGACCCGACAACGCTACCGCTCTCGCCGGATCGAGTGACGTAGCTCATGACGACCTCCCAACACCTCACCTCTGCTGGCCAAGAAGCCCTACGCAAGACGATCCGCGGCTTGCGCGAAGACGACATCAGCCCGATCTGTGAAACGTATCCAATTTTCGTGGATTCGTCTCTGTTCTGGCGACGCCCGAGCCCGCAGACTAGTGGTGGTCAGAACGCAAGCGAGAACTCGTCATGAAAGAGCCGATGAACAGCAGTGGGGAGACGATAGCGGCAGGTCGCTACCGGCAGCTCAGCAGCACGCACGCTGCGACGCGTGGGGTAGCCCATGGGTGACGTGATCCGAATCGAGTCGATTTCACAGGTCCACGCGATGCTCGGCGGTGCCGGGCCGGAGCACCCCCTCGTGACCGTCATCGAGACCTCGAAGCAGCAGCCGCTGAAGACCGAGATCCCGGTGCTGAACCAGAAGTTCGTCTCGGAGCTATATGCCGTGAGCCTGAAGCAAGGCCACGAGTGCCAGCTGAAGTACGGCCGCGAGAACTACGACTTCCAAGAGGGCACCATGATGTTTCTGGCCCCCGGCCAGTCGATCGTGCCGATCACCGAGTCGAGCGAGCTGGACTCTACCTCGGAAAGCTGGACGTTGATATTTCATCCGAACCTGGTCCGAGGGACCCAACTCGGCGCCAAGCTGAAGAGCTATACGTTCTTCGGTTACGACTCACATGAAGCCCTGCATCTCTCCGAACGCGAGCGGCAGATGGCCACGGGGCTCGTGCACAAGCTCCAAGAGGAGTATCGGCAGAGCAGCGACGAATTCAGCCAGGAGCTGATCGTCTCGAACCTGGAACTCCTACTCAACTACTGCAAGCGCTTCTATGCACGACAGTTCGCCACCCGGTCGACTCCTCACCGGGACATCCTGATGCGCTTCGAACGCTTCCTTTCGGAATACTTCGAATCGGAGAGGGCATCCCGGGAAGGAGTGCCCAGCGTTCAGCTCTGCGCCAAGCAAATGGGCTACTCTCCGAACTACCTCAGCGACCTACTGAGAAAAGAGACCGGCAAGACCACGCGCGAGCACATACAGCTAGTCGTGATCGAGAGGGCCAAAGACCTCCTGCTCGGCTCGGAGAAGACGGTCAGTCAGATCGCCCACGACTTGGGCTTCGAGTACCCGCAGCATTTCTCCAAGCTGTTCCGCCGCAAGACGGGTCAGTCTCCCGCACAGTTCAGAGGCTGAAGCCCGTCGCCCCGTAGCGGGCGGCCCCTTTGCGCGAGCCTTCGCCGACAGCCGCCCCGCGCTGGCCACCCCGCCTGCGCGCCGGGTGCGTTCTGCCCCGTCCGAATTGTCCGGCGCAGCCCCGTTTTCCATTCAGCCCCGAGCCCCTTGCCATGAATCATAGCCCCGACTTCAGAGCCTCCCATGTTCGCGCCGCCGTCCTGGTCGCACTCACACTCGCAGGCGCCCAACCGGCGCTCGCCGAAGTGGCCGAGGAGGCGCCGCTCCCCCCAAAGGCGGTCACCCTTCAAACGGATCTGATCACGCCACTGTTCTCGGCGTACTACTTGGAAGCCAACGTGCGCTTGTCCGACCATTTCGGGCTACTCGTCAACACCAGCTATTTGTCCTTGGATAACGACTCCTGGAAGGCCCGCACGGGGACGTTGGGCGCAGGACTCAGCTATTACTTCGAGGGCGAGGCCCTGCGCCGCTGGTATGTCGAAGCCGTCGGCGAGGTGAGCTTGTCGTCCTGGCGGCACGAGCCCTCGGGCGAAGTCGCTCCCGTCGGCCTGGGCTCCACGGGGATCGCCGTCGCAGGCTACCGCTTTATCGGGGACTGCGGCGCCGTGCTGGATCTGGCGGCGGGCGTCGTGGTGCTCCACCTGCCCGGCACCCATGTGACGACGGACGACGGCGTGATCTCCGCGAGCGCGCTGACCAACGTTTACCCTGCAGCCAAGGCCAGCGTCGGCTGGGCCTTCTAGGCCGCGCCCATCGCGCTCGGGAACGGCACCGGATTGCGGGCCAAATCGCTCCTGGACTCGAAAGAAAAATTGGGCGTTTGGCGCGCGTAGGTTGTTTCTTATTAAGAGATGAGCGGACTCCGAGGCAAGCGGGCAGCGAGGGGGGTACCTACCTCCGCAGCAGAAGAACCCGACGGGTGCTCGACGCAGCTCGCCGAGGTGAGCGCTGAGGAGCTCATGTTGCGCGCTTCCCAGGGGTGCGATGCGTCGTTTCAGCGGTTGGTGGTGAGCAAGTGGGTGGCTCTGGCTACTTTCTGCGTGAGACTGACCGGAGATTCGAATGCGGGGGACGACCTGGCCCAGCACACCTGGGTGAGGATCTACGAGCGGCGCAAGCGCTATCGCGCCGAGGGCGCCTTCTTGGCCTACGCTCGGACGATCGCTCACAACTCCTATCTCAATTGGCTCAAAGCAAGGAAGCGCGCGGCGCTGACGCCGCTCGATACCGTCGAGCTGGCCGTGCCTGCGCAGGGGGAACAGAGTGCGTTGCTCCTAGCGGCGCTGCGTCAGCTGCACCCAGAAGTGCGCATGGCGTTCGTCTACAAGCACTACTACGAGCACACCTACAGCGAGGTTGCCGCGCTGTTGGGGGTGTCGGTGAATACCGCGAAGTCACGCGTGTCGGTTGCGATTCGTCAACTGAGCAAGCTGTTGGGAGGTGCGAATGGCCAGGTGTCGTGACATCGACGTGTGGTTGGCGGGTGAGACGGTGTCGTCCCTGAGCGACTACAAGGCGCGGCTCGAGCACGTGCGAAGTTGTCGTCGGTGCGCCGAGCGGCAAGCTGCAGCGGTGGCGTTGAAGCACCGCCTCGGAGCGGAAGTCAGCGTTCGATCGGCGGAGGCTGGGGTGGCACTCGTGATGGCGCGTTTGGGCGAGCTGAAGCGGGATGAGGGTGGCGCGACCGCGCCGGTTTCCGGTTGCTACGAGGTTGCTCGACTGGTGTCGAGTCGGCAGGGTCGTTCGCAGCCCAGTGGGAGCATGCCAATGTCCCAGGGACGCCGTCTTGCCGGAATGTTGACCGCCGCGATGTGTTTCGTCGCCGTGCTCAGTCCCCTCTGCGTAGCGCTTCTCTGCTGTACACCGGGTTCGTTGACGGACGTGGCTGGGGCAGAAGCGACACGCTTCTTGTGGCGAGATACTTCTGCAGAACCCCGGCAGCGACGCTCCGCGCCCTTGCTGCTGAGCGTGACGGCACGAGCGTTGAAGCCTCGGCCTCCGCACTGAGATCGGCAAGAGCGTCTTGCGGCGGCAGGGTTGTTGCGGGTCGATGTGTTGTAATGGGTTAATGTGTTGATGCGGGTGGAGTACTAGCTCTCTACTCGCAGACCGAGGTCTTCGTGCCTCGTGGCTGGTTCTGAAGCGCTGGAGCAGTCCTACGCGTCCCCGATGTGGGTTGCGTTAGCTCCAGATGAGTCGCCTCGGCGCGCGGAGTGGCACCGCTCGTCGAGCATGGCGCCGCGTTGCTGCGTTGTCTTGTTGGGGTTGTTGCAGGTGAACATAAGTGCGGTGAAGAGAAAGATGGAAAGACGACTGCCGACTAGGACTCCCGACGCGGTTCTACCGTCGACCGCCCCCTGCGGCGACGATGGGACGTTGCGTTCCGCGACCTGGGTGATGAGTTCGTACTTGGCGATGGGCGCCGTCTACATGGGCCTCGGGAGCACGACGAACGTGCTCTATCTCGATCTGGGCCTGAGCGTGCAAGACGCAGCTTGGTACCCGAGCGTGTTCCTCGTTCCCTACATGCTCAAGCCCCTTTGGGCACCGCTGCTGGAGAGCTTTTCGACCAAGAAGCGCTTCGTGGTTTGGATTCAAACGGGGCTCGCCGTTTGCGCACTATTGGCGAGTTGGGCAGTCGGCACCGCGGCTTTCTTGCCGGCAACCGTAGCGGTCTTCCTGCTCATGGGGGGCCTCGGTTCGGCGATGGACACCGCCAACGATGGCGTGTACCTGGCAGCACTGGACCGTCAGCGACAAACGCGTTTCACTGGTTATCAGACGATGGGGTGGATGCTTGGGCCCGTCGTCACCACCGGGCTCCTCGTGAGCTTCGTGGGCCGTTTGCAGCGTGGCGGGGTCGAGGTCTCGGCGTCCTGGCAGCTGGCCTGGCTGGCCGTGGCTTCGATGCTCGCCGCTGCGGCTGTGTGGCATCGGTGGATGCTCCCGGAGCGCGAAACGGGCGAGCACTCGTTGAGTCTTCGGGTGACGTTCCACACGGCGAAGGACACGGTGCATACCTTCGTTCGCAAGCCCGGGGTGTGGTCGATGGTGGCGTTTGCAGCGCTGTACCGAACGAGTCAGGGCTTCTTGGACAAGATAGGGCAGACGTTTCTCAAGGCACCGCGCTACGAGGCGGGGCTCGGGCTCGACAACGAAACCTTGGGCTGGCTCAATGGCACGCTTGGGAGTCTGGGGATAGCAGCGGGTACGTTCTTGGGGGCGCGCATCGTCAAGACGTGGGGGCTGCCGAAGAGCCTGCCG
>JBNKZR010000325.1:0-8993 GCA_050301735.1 Polyangiaceae bacterium
TGCCCGCACTCCGGGACCGCCCGGAGGACATCCCGCTCTTGGTCGACCATTTCCTCAAGGCCGCGGGCCATGCCGGGCCCGTCGAAGCCATCGTCTCGACGCAGACGTTGGCAGAGCTCCAGCGATATCGCTGGCCGGGTAACGTGCGCGAGCTGCGCAATTGGGTCGAAGCGACGCTGGCGATAGGTGAGGCCCAGGAGCTGATGAGCCAACTTCCAGAGGAGGTCTCTACGGAGGAAGTGAATCATCTGCCCTACAAGGACGCCCGCACCCGCGTGCTCGACGACTTCGAGTCCAAGTACTGCAGGGCGCTCTTGGACGAATGCCAGGGCAACGTCTCCCAGGCCGCGCGCCGAGCACGCATGGACCGCTCCTATTTGATCAAGCTTCTGCAGAAACACGATCTCAAGTAGCTCCGACGCGACGATGCGTCGCGCCCCGGCTGGCCGCGACAGGGCCCTGGGCGTCACTGCCTCGCAACACTCGAACAATGTCGTTGGAGAGCGTCGGGCCTCGATTGATGGCCACCAGGGGCGGCGCGACTCGTCCGCCAAACTTCTCGGGGGTGATACAGAGAGTCACGACGTCCGGCGGCAAGCCAGTGTTCGTGTGGTTCAAGCTGTTGACGTCGTCGAGCTCGCACACGACGGCGTCGAACGCCTGTCGTTCGAGCCACGACGCGGCCGCCTCCCAACCGAGCACGGGGACGACGTCAGCTATCGGACGCAGCCGTCGCTCCAGGTTACTGCCTGGTCGCCACAACACCAACAGCAGCAGTCGGCCCAAACGCGGCCCAGCGTCACCTTCGATGCCGAACTCAGCCATGGCTGCCCCCTGGCAGTCGTATCGTCGCACGCGTGCCGTGCCCCACCTCACTGGAGAGGGAGACGGTTCCACCACACTCGTGAACCAGATCGTGCACGGTTGCCAAGCCGAGTCCCGTTCCCAGCCCCGGGCCCTTGGTCGTGAAGAATGCTTCGAAGGCACGCTCTCGGGTTGCAGCATCCATGCCCATGCCTGTATCGGACACGCTGAGAGTGACAGCATCGGGCAGGGGCTGTCGTGGACTGGCGTCAGCATCTGCGGGCGTGCACTCGATGACCAGTTCGCCGCCGTCCGGCATCGCATCTCGGGCGTTGACGACCAGGTTGATGAGGATCTGCTCGACGTGATGACGTTGCGCGCGCACCTGAGTCGAGCCGGCTCCGCGACGAAACTTCAGCGCCACCCGATCACCAGCAAGCCGACGCAGCATCGGCCTCATCGACTCGATCAATTCGGCGGCGTCCAATGACTCGAGGGTGGCCGCCCGACACCTCGAGAAGTCCAACAGTTGCCCGACGAGCGCCTCCGCTTGATAGCTGGCCGAGATGATCTGCTCGAGTTCGGCTCGCGACTCACCATCGGTGACCTTGTTCAACAGCAGACTCGCGGAGCCCATGACCACGGACAGTATGTTCTTGAAGTCGTGGGCGACGCTGCCAACCAAACGCCCTGTCGCAGCCACGCGTTGTGCTCCGAGGATGCGGTCCTGCAGCTCCGCACGATGGGCGGCAGATGCTTCGAGCTGGGCTCGGAGCTCGACCTCGGCAGTGACGTCGACCACCGACCCGTACACACAAAGGGCGCGCGGCTCGATGTACAGATGCGCCTTGTCTCGCCGTCCTCTGTTGCGCAACCAGCGCGTCTGCCCTGCGCCGTCCAACACGCGGTACGTGACGTCGAAACTATCGTCCGCCGTGATCGCCCGACTGACGGCATGGTGTAGCTTTCGCCGGTCAGCAGGGTGGAGTGTATGACGGACCGACGACGGTGTGACGCGCGCGTCGCGCTGAATGCCGTGCAACCGGTAGAACACGTCCGAACCGCGGATGGCCCCGGTACTCGGCTCGTAGTGGTACAGCCCGATGTCCCAGGCTGCTATCGCTGATAATAACTCGTCACGTTCTGACATACTTCCCCCAATTCGGTGGGTTGGAAACGCGGGGCGATGACGTGCACCGCCACCGCGTTACCAGTCTTGCTAGCTGACCCGTGCGCTTCATTCCGGCGCGCACGACTTGCTCTCTGGCGTTACTTTTGACCAGCTATCTTGAACTCGATACGGCGGTTTTCCGCTCGCCCTTCACGAGTCTTGTTGTCTGCGATGGGCTCGTCGGGCCCGGCGCCGCGGGTCTCCACTCGAGACGCATCGACGCCCTTGCTCGTGAGGTACGCCTTGACGGCATCAGCGCGTTTGAGGCTGAGTGCGACGTTGCGGTCGTGGTCACCCACCGAGTCGGTGTGACCGACGATCATCAGACGGAGATTGGTATACTCCTGTAGTACAGCGACGGCCTTGTCGAGCAGTGGGAAGGAGTCCGGCGTCACCTTCGCTTTGCCGGTTGCGAAATTGATTCCCTTGATCACTCCGGTGAAGCTCTTGACTGCGTCGGGTAGCTCGTCTGGGCAGCCGTCGGCATCCTCGAAGCCGTTCATCGTTTCCGGCTTGTCGGGGCAAGCGTCCGCAGGAATGGGAATACCGTCCTTGTCCGCGTCCACGTCGGGGCAGCCATCAGGCGCAATTCCAGACTGCTCGGGGCACTTGTCGTCGGGCAGGGCAATGCCGTCCCCATCTCGGTCGAGGTTGGGGCATCCGTTCGGCATGTCGCCCTTCTCCTCGGGACATTCGTCCGCGTCGTCGGCGACGCCATCTCCGTCGGTGTCGCGCACGGGGCATCCGTCAGGCGTGTCTGCTGGTTCCGAAGGACAAGCATCGACGTCGTCCGTCTTGCCGTCTCCGTCGGAATCGGCTGGCGGCGGGGGAGCCGCCGTTTCCTTCTTGCCCGTGGGGATGTCGAAGCCATAGGAAACGCCCAAGAGCACTTCGGGCCAATGGTCCGCGTCGTCAGGCCCGTCCTCCAGAGTGATGACGTCGCGAACGTCGAGGCGAGCGAGCCAATGTTTGTTGGCGAAGGGCACCTTTGCGCCCAATCCGAAGTGCACGGCTCGGTCCGATTCGGTTCCCAACGCGTCGGAATCCAAATACAGCCGCCCCCCGCCCGCCACCAAGAACGGCGTCACGTACTTCGTCGGGATCTGCCCAATCAGGTGCGCACGCAAAGTGTACAGCGAGGCACTGTTGCCGTTCTCTGTTCGAGTCGGAATCATTCCCGCTTCACCCTCGAGACCGACGTAGTCGATCGGGAACAGGCCGACTCGACCTCCGAAGTCGAAGGCCACTGGATCGAAATCTTGGTACGGGTTATCGAAAACGCGAAGGGAATGGTCCGTGGGCGGGATCATGACGCCCGCGTACAAGCCCAGCTCGACGTGGTATTGCAATGGGCGCTCATCGCTGGACTCGTCGTCAGGCGCGGTGATGTCGGAATCACCCTCGACGCCGCTCGTCGATAGTTCGAGCGACGCGTCGGAGTCTTGGGCCATCGCGCTGGTCGACGCGCAAACCAGCACGCAGGTCGCGGCCGGTATCATCTTGAGTTTCGGGTTCATTTGGTCGTGTTCTCCTTATGAAAAAAGGTAAGCAATCGGTGTTTACTGTGGACAGCGAGTTCGGAAACACCGCCGTCAGTACAGGTTGTAGACGAGGTTGACGGCGGTCACTGTGTCCGTCTCTGCCAACCCCGGCAGCGGGTTGTTGTCGTATTTGACGGTGAGCGTGGTCGCGATTGAAAGGCTTTCGGCTACCTTGGAGGTGAGCCCCGTGTCGACGTTCAGACGCCAGTTCACATCACCAGTCGTGTCGTCTTCGAAGGGCGACAGCCCTTGCAGGTATTCGACCCCCGCGTAGAAGCTGACGGCTTTGCTGAGCTTGTTGTCGTAGCCAACGAACGCGCGCCCATTGTGGCGTGCTTGGGTCTTGTCGGCGATGTTGCCCGTTTCCGGGTCGAGACGCGCCTCGTCGCGCCGCACGTCGTACTGGAAGTCGTAACCGAGCTCACTCCAGAACTGCTGCGCCTTGGCGTCGATGAAGTAGTAGGCGAACCCCGGGTCGATGTTCAGACGCATGTTGAGCCCTTGAAAGCGGTCGCGCCGAGCGGAGACTTGCAGAAACGCCGCGAGTTTTTCAGCGAAGAACAGATCGTAACGGGCACGGCCCTGGTAGTTCTCTACCGTCGTCTCGATGGGCTCTCCACGTGCCGGAGCTGCTCGCCCGTAGTTGGCTGCGGCCACGGCAGAGAACTGATGCACGTCCCGACGCAGCCTGAAGTTCGCGGCACCGGTAAGTGACAGTGACCGTGAGTTACCGGTCGCTAGCAGTCCGCCGGCGGAGACGAACATCTCCGTCGCGTCCTTGCTGTCCTCGGGCACTTCGGCCGTTGTCTGGAAACCCTCTTCCGCAACGTCTGTGCTGCCCGATGTTGCCGGAGCTTGACTTGCCAGCCCGGCAGGTTCTTCCTGCGCTAGGGCTGATGTACTGAAGCAAGAAAGACCGAGGAGGAAGAGAGAAGTTACGCGAATCCGCATGTCGTGGTTCCTATTTCTGAGAGGTCGATGGGGCGGCTCTTCAGCGGTCGAGCGCCCCGACAGCGCCCCTTAGCAAGTTCGAAGCCAAGTCGCACGAAGTCGAGAATGCGCCTTCTCCGGCAGCGCCCATCCCGTTCATCTCCCAGCGCTGTAGTCTGCAAACTACAGCATGTAGGTGCGATACTGCGGTTTGGAGACTGGGGTGGCGGGAAGTCCGCAGCCTCACGCCGTTTCGGGTGGCACGGCGATTGCTGTGCGGCCGCAGCAGGAGACCCAACGATGAACACGAATGACTTGGAGAAATACACGGACACTGCCGTCACCTTGGTCATGGGCTACGCGCCCAAGATCCTGTTGGCGCTCGTGACCTTAATCATTGGCTTTTGGCTCGCAGGGCGCGTGGCGGCACTGGTTCGCTCCGGGGCCAAGCGACGCAACATCGACCCGACCTTGACGCCTTTTCTGGTGAGCCTCATCACGTGGGCCCTACGTGCGGCAGTCTTGATCAGCGTCGCCTCCATCATCGGCATCCAAACGACTTCGTTCATTGCCGTGTTGGGCGCTGCGGGTTTGGCAGTGGGACTGGCGCTGCAGGGGAGTCTCAGCAACTTCGCCGGTGGCGCGCTGTTGCTGATATTCCGTCCCTACAAGGTTGGTGATCTGATCGAAGCCCAGGGACAACTGGGCGTCGTCAAAGAGATCCAGATCTTCACCACGACACTTCTATCCCCCCAAAACAAGCGCATCGTGGTGCCCAACGGCCCGCTCGCCAATGGAACCATCGTCAACTTCACCGCCGAAGGCATGCTGCGAGTCGATCTCACCGTCGGGGTCGCCTACGGTGCGGACGTCGAACAGGCGCGGCAGGTGCTACTGGACGTACTGAAGGCCGATGAACGAGTGCTGAGTGAGCCGGCTCCCATGGTCGAGGTCGCCGAGTTGGGCGACAGCTCCGTCAACCTCGCCGTGCGCCCCCACACGCATCCCGACAACTACTGGGGCGTCTACTTCGACACGTTGAAGAACGGCAAGCTCGCCCTGGACGCGGCGGGGATCGCGATCCCGTTCCCGCAGCGGGATGTCCACTTGTTCCAGCATAAGGCTTGAGCACGCCCAACGAGCGAGCGCGATTCGTGCTCGCTCGTTGGGACGACCTGCAGCGAGTGCCGGGCGGCTTGCACACGAGACGACCTTCGACGTCAGCGTGTGCAAGTCAAGCGGCGCGCGCGAGCTCTCAGAGCCGGAGGCATTCCCTGGGGATAGCGCGCAAACTGGAAGAGCTGGAAGTACTGCTCAGAGTTGTTCGCAACCGCGTCATTGCCCGCCGCCTCGGCACTTGCCGCGCTGATGCCGACGATGAGCCACACCGGAACCGTGAGTACGAGCAGGAAGCCGTGAGATGCCGTCGACACGACGCCCGCCGCCGTCCAGCCAGC
This sequence comes from Polyangiaceae bacterium, assembly GCA_050301735.1. Classification (GTDB taxonomy): domain Bacteria; phylum Myxococcota_A; class Polyangia; order Polyangiales; family Polyangiaceae; genus SZUA-265. The sequence continues at coordinate 5,904 of JBNKZR010000325.1, forward strand.
AACCCATCCGGCGTCCGACTCGTGCAGCTCGATGCTCACCTCTTCGACGTCCTTCAAACGCACCACTTCGATGTGAGTGAGATCGGTGACGTCTTCGACCTGCAGCCAGATAGCCTCGTCGTCAGCGGCCAGGAGTTCACCCTGGCCCGTGCACCCACGCAGAGTGACCTCAGTGGGCACACCACGAACCGGCACCTCTTCCAGACTCGGCAGCTCTTCGCCATCCTCGTAGGGAGCCCCGCTAGCTAACGATCGATCCGGCACGCTTTGGTGGGCGCAGGCGATCGGAGCGCAGGCAAGCACCGCCAGCAGGGTGCGCGAATCGCGTTCGCTCATCTAACGCCTCCCCGTCGGAGGCCGCATACGGGTTCGCACACGACTGTCGAAGAACAGCCGCTCCACGTCCGCCTCCACCTCGGCATAGGCAGGAGCCAAGCGCCGCATCGCCGCTCGAGGATCCGACAACATGTCGATCAAGGCGTCTTCGTCTTGCTCGGCGAACCACACGTCGCGAGCCCACTCGTAGTAGTACCCACGCGATTCCAGGAAGAACTGGCAGTCGTCACACTGCGGCCGTTCGAAGTGCAGGAGGTACGCGTCACCTGGCTGAGTGACCAGCGTGCGCGAGGGATCGCGAAGCAACGACAGCGCATCCGGAGCTCCCCCCCGTTCGTCTTCCACACGCACGACCTCCAGCGTCTCCGGCGTGATCCGTCCCAAGATGGGCACCAGCGCGACGTGATCGAGCTTGTAGTTGCCACGCGCCTCGTTGAGGCGCACGCGCAGCGGGCGGTGGCGCGCCGCTTCGGGCAACGGCACGAGTTGAACCTCCCGAGCGATCGGGCCCACCTCGCCAAACGCACCAACGCGCACGAAGCTGCCGTCGGCAGCGGGCAGTTGCACCTCGAGATCGCCGAGCACGGCGTCGATACTGCGGGCCGTCTCCACGATGCTGCCTTCCGAACGCTCCAACTCGGCAATGTAGTCTCCGGCTCGCTCACCCATGAACGCGTATGCCTGATACAGCAAGAAAGAGCTCAGTAATCCGTTACGCGCACCTATGACCAAACCCAACGGCCCAGCAGGCACTTCGTCGAACTCGAACTCGATGCTGTGGCGGGTCGCCAGATCGATGCCGTCGGTCCGAGCCAGATGTTCGAGCTCGTCGGCTTCGAGCACCTGTCTGAGGCAGTCGCCGTTCGCGCTCGAGCAGCGACTCGGTGCGACCGGAGCCCCCACTCCGTAGAAGTGCTCTCCAGAGCGGTACACCGCACCGCCGACAGGGCGTTCAGCGGCTCGGACGCGCACCTGCCGAATCACGTGCGTCTCTGGTGCCTCGTTGGTGAGCCAAAGTCGGAAGCCGTCAGCGTCACGACGGGCGCCGACGAGCGCGTCCACGTCCGTGCTCTCCAGCACTCGGGCGATGCTGGAGGAGAACCCTTCGGCCATCAGCGAAAAACGCGTCCCGTCGAAACCGTAGAAGGTGGGGCACGAACCAAAGCACGTCTTGGGGCTACTCAGGCACAGCGCGGTGAGTGCGGCGGACGCCCCCGTGGTCACGCCCATGGCGACCAGGCCTTTTCGAGTCAGCTTCTCAGGCCGGTTCGTTTCCAGCAGCACGACCTGCTCGAGAGGCACGGAGAGACCGCCCCTGGCGACCGGCTGGCGATGGGGCGAGTAGTGGATGCCTATGCCTTTGACGACTTTGGCATCGGCGTCCAACTTCCAATGCTCCAGGAGCAACAAGCCCCCATCCTGAAGGTGGCACTTGAGAAACGGCGCGCTCAAGTCGAGCTTCTTCAGACTCTGACCAGCGGGGATGGAGCCGCTACCCGAAGCGCCGCCGCGTTGGCCCCGCCCCTCGCGCGCGGCTGTGATCCCTGTCTTGACGGTACGGTCCGGGTTCTTGGGATCGGTAAAGCGAGCGGAGTAGACCGTGCGTTGACACGCCAGGAGCACGAACAGTGAACTGACGACGCTCGAGCAAGCCAGGGGCCGCAGGCGCCGCCAACCAGCGAGTCCGCGAGCTCCGCTCATCGCTCACTCCCTTCGGACTCTCCCGCTGAATCAAACCCCGTCGTCACTTGGGGCCCGAGACTAACTGCCCGGTCGAGCACCGTCAACGGCGCTGCTTCACCACAAGCCGATGTAGCGCGGAGGATGCCCGACGCCGTCGTCGACCGTCACGCTCTCGATGTCGTCGACGCCACCGTCGGCGTCGAGCTGGATCAGCTGAGGCTTCCCCGCTTCGGCGTCCGCCAGCAAACAGACGTGTTCGTTGGCGACGCATTCCAACCCGCCGAAGCTGAAGGGGGCCTCCGTTGCGAGCACGGATTCCCCTGCTGCTTCGCCACTTTCGAGATCGATCATCCGTAAGGAGTCCCCCGAGACGACGTTGAAGTCGTCGTCATAGCTGCCGGTAGCCGTCCACAACAAGACGTCGTCAGCCGAGTAGCTGACGGCACCGACTTGGAGCTCCGCCAAGTCGTCGGCAAAGTACTGATCACCCAGCTTCGGCAGTTCGCCGTCGAGCTCGACCAACGTGATGCCCGTCTGCTCGAGAGGATCGCCAGTCCAGTCTCCCACGCAACCGATGGCGAGTTGAGTCGCGGAGGGATTGACCGAGAGCTCGCCGCAATTGCGCATGCCATCGAGCGAGAGCACGTCGAGCACTTCGTCCGTCTCGGGATCGATGGTCACGAGCTTCGACTCGCCGTACTGCGTGAAGTCGACGTCGACTATCGTCGCCAATACGTACAGGCGACCCGCCACCAGCTGCGCACTGGCAGCGCGGGGTTGCAACGCCTCGTCATCAGGAACGTCCGACAAGTCGATGCGAGCGACGAGCTCGGGCTCGCTCGGATCGACGACCAGCACGTCTCCCCCTTCGTCGAAAGTTGCTTGTCCGGGGTCAGCATTGCTCGCGAAACGCGTGACGAAGGCCTTGCCCTCGGCATAGGGGACGTAGTCTTGGGGATTGGCAGCAAATCCTCCTGGCCCGACGTTGAGCTGCTCGTCCACCTCCGCGCTCTCGAGATTCAACCAGCTGATGACGTTGTTCCCGCGGTCGATGATGATCGCGTGTTCACC
>JBNKZR010000326.1:0-8947 GCA_050301735.1 Polyangiaceae bacterium
CTTGCTCAACTGGACATTCTTTTCGACGGAAGACTGCCTGTCTGAGTCAAGTTACACAGGAAATCTGACACCCTCCTCGAAAGCATTGAAACGCTGTCCTCACTTGTCATCGAAGAAACTGGCCTTCTGACACTCGAGGGCCTTCAGTACCTCACGCGGGCGGAGTCGGTAACCATCGAGAGTAACCCAGAGCTGTCGGAAGTCCGACTCTCGGGATTGACCACAGCGCCCACCGTGAAGGTGCAGATCAACCCCAGTCTTTCCTACGTCGATCTCAGCGCACTCCTCGAGGCTGACGTGTTGCATCTATCTGCGAACGCCCTGACCGACGTGGACTTGGACAGCCTGAAGACTGCGGGCGAGCTGATGCTCAGCTACAATTCGCTCAGCGATCTGGACGGGCTCGCGGCCCTCGAATCTGCGGAGAATCTGTACGCGATTGGGAATGAGCTGGCCAACGTCCATGGCCTGAGCTCACTGAAAGCCATAGTTGGGAGCTTGGACTTGAGCCAGAATCAACTCATCGGCATCAGTGGACTCGAAAACCTGGAGAGAGTCGGGCTCCTAAACCTCACGAGCAACCCGGTGACGGATCTCGCGCCGCTCGCAGGCATACAGGCGCTCTCCGGCCTTTCACTACAGGCCTGCCCGGAGCTAACCTCCCTGGACGGGCTTGGCAACCTCAGCGGTCTCGACGGGCTCACCATCACGGACGCGCACAAGCTGACGGACATTTCCGGCATTGCACACTTCAAACGAATTGGCGCGCTCAGTCTGGCTGATGTCCCGGAACTCACCAGCTTGGAGGCGCTCGAAGGAGTTGAGCTAGCGAACGTCAAACTGAGCGGCATGCCGCAACTGTCAGATCTCAGTCCGCTATCCGAGACGGTGGCCACCATCGACTATCTGTTCCTATACGACCTCGCGGGGTTGAAGAGTATTCAGCCGCTCCGCGGATTGACCCAGGTCCAGGACCTGTCGCTCATAGCAACCGGACTCGAGAGCCTGGATGGACTACAGGACTTGGAGCAGGTGGAACTCGCCCTCTACGTGGAGGAAAATCCCGCCCTCACGGACCTACGTGTTCTGGAAGGTCTGACCGGCGGCTCCATATTTGTCGTCGGCAACACCAGCTTGCCGGCGTGTGAAGTCGACTGGCTGTTCGCGCACTCGAGCTGGAGTACCACTTCCGCCACGGACAACGATGACGGCGGCGTGTGTCCATAGGGGCGACTCTGGTGTTTCACAACTGTCTCACTTCTCAGAGTTGGCCATAGTGCCGCGCCGCATGCAGCAGTCGATCTCCCCGTCTTTCGTTCGATGCATTTCCTCGGGGCTGGTGCTGGAGGCTGTCCTGGCTCGTGGGGGCCTGGACGGAACCCTCGACGTTTGCAGCTGAACGCAACGAGCTGCGAGTAGCCACAGCTCGGGCCTCGCGCCGTGGCGCTCACGGCTCCAGTCGAGCACGACAAGGTCCACGCAGTGGAGCGTTTCACGGAGGACCACGGTCGGAGACGCCTCTGCGGCGCCGAAGGCGGCCAGTGAACTGCAGACTCTCCGCGCGAACTCACCCGCAGCGCGTTACCACACCGCGACTGCCGTCGACGATGACCTCGTCACCGGTCTTTAGCAGCGTGGTGGCGCTTTTGACGCTCACGACCGCCGGCAAGGAGTACTCGCGCGCGACGATGGCCGTATGGCACAGCGAGCTGCCCGCCTCGGTGACGAGCGCGCCAGCGCGGGCGAACACCATGGTCCATGCGGCGGAGGTGGTCGGGCAGACCAAGACTTCACCCGGGTGCACGGTGTGGAGATCGTGCAGGGAGCGCACCACGCGCACCTTGCCGCGGTGGGTGCCGCTGGAGGCGGCGAGTCCTCCCAAGGCGTCGCCCTCGCATTGAGCCGGGGGAGCAAACTCCTGCTCCGCCTCCCACAGTATCGCTTCGTTCAGGCGTCGCGAGGCTTCGGGGAATCCGCGTAGATCGGGAAGCGGTCCCGGGGCTGCGCCGTAGTGCGCCGGTCCCGGGTTGGCTCGCACCCAGAGCATCTCTCCTTTGCGTCGCCCGACCACATCTCTCAGCGCGCCGTCGCTTGTGCCCAACAAGGCCTCACGCAGTTCCTCCGCGGTCAGCAGGGCGGCATCCTGCTTGCTGGAAACAAGTCCGCGGCCTGCGAGTCGCTTTCCAAACTCCAGCCCGACGCGACGCAGCAGTCCGGTCGACATCTGATCGGTCAGAAGCACGTTGTCTTCACGTAGTGGGTAAACTGTTTCGGCGTAGCGCAGCGCTCGCTCGAAACGCTTTCGGTCTTCGTCCGTTTTCAAGGCGTCTTGGGCCTTTTGGATCGCGCGCTCGCGGATCGCCAAGGGTGATTCCTTGGCCTGCCCGTTCATGAACTCGACCAAGAGCAGAGCCAACAGTTCGGGCTTCTCCTCCAAGTTGGGCGTCCCAGCGTCGCCGCCGAAGGTGCGCGTGCCCCAAGTTTGCAGATAGGCCGCGACACGCTCGCCCACTTCCGGGTCGACGGTTTGCAGCTCTTGCACGAAGTTCGGTCGAGCTTCTTCGATCAACGTGCGCGCGGCGGGCCTGCCACGCGCATGGGCCGCGATGTCCGCAAGATCACGCACCGACGCGCTCGACGTCGTCGACAACCCCTGAACCAACTGGGCTGCCTGGTGCGACTCCCACCCGAGGAGCTGCTTGCAGGTTTTGGCAAGTTCGTACACTCCGACCAAGTTGGGCACGAACAGCCGAAAATGCAGCGTCATGCACTGTCGCGAAAACTCCTGCAGCAGATCGAGATGCTCGCATAGGGCGGCGTCATCGAGAGCCCCCAAGTCGACGGAGCGTAGATCGGCAAGACGGGAAAGGAGTGCCGGCTTGAGTTCTTCTTCCCATTGTTTCGGTAGACTCTCAAGCAGCCCACGGTCGATGGCCTCTTTCGACTGTCGGAGCTTGCGCCGAAAGCTGGGCACGAGCCGCGCCAGCAAGCCCAGTACCCACCAGGGCGGCGGCTTCGCGCCCCCGTCGTCCGGGCCGATGTGCAGGTAGTATTCGTGACCGATCACCCGGGCGCGCACGGAGTCCGGCAGCAGCCCCCATTCTTCGACCAAGGTATCGAACGCCGCATCTTGATGGAGATGAGTGCTGGCGCCGAAGGGAGTGATGGGTTCGGCAAAGTGCATGGTGTCTTTTTGCCAAGTGCCTTCGGGTGTTTCGATGTGCGGCGCGATCGGCAAGACGCCGATGGGCCGCGCTTGCAACAGCACCAGCCGCCCCTCGAAGAGCGCCCATTCGACGTCCTGGGGAACGCCAAAATGTGCTTCCAGCTTTCGAGCAAGCTCGGAAATGCGCACTGCGGTGCTTTCGTCCAAGCAGCCCTGGTGGTTCGAGGTGGCCGTCGCCGTACCGCCGCGCACGGACCAGGCGTCGCCATCGACCTCACCTTCGAGCAATCGGTCTGCCAGACCCTGCGTGGCATTGATGACCACTTCGTCCCGGTCGCCGGTCAGAGGGTTGGCCGAAAAGGCGACTCCCGCTACGTCGGCTCGCACCATGCTCTGCACCAACACGGCGAGTCGGTCGCCGCCGCCGTAGGCTTGGACTCGTGCTGACGCAGCGGAGTGCGCGCAGCGGACAATCGCTTCGCACACGTCCTCTGGTCCCTCGACATTCAAGATGGTGTCGTATTGCCCAGCAAACGACGCCTCCGCCAAATCCTCGGCCAAACCCGAAGACCTCACCGCCACGGGCCCGACAAGCAGCTGCAGCGCCCCGGCGATGGCTGCCTCATCCAGGCTTTCTGTTTGCGTCGCCGGGACAACGAAGCCCGGGGGAACATCGAAGCCAGCTTGGCGCAATAGCGCAAGAGTCGCAGCCTTGTGGCCACAGCTATCCGCGTCCGTTGCGGCAGGGTCGTCGAGGGTCAGCATCGGTGGGTTGCTCTGGGCAGAGGGTGAATGGTTGTGGCTGGCAGTCGGGTGTTGGAGTACGAGCATGATCAGCTCCCCTTGGTTGGGGCCTTCTTTTTCTCTCTGGCAGCCGCACGATTGCGACGCCCCAGATCTTCGAACAGGCTCTGCACGGCCCAGTCAGCCGCGCGCCCGGCGGCCGCATCGTCGAGCCCGCCTTCCACGGTCAGCGCGTACCAAGTGCGCGTACCCGCCAGGTGACGGATCAGCGCCGCGGCCTCCCGACACTCGGCCGCCTTCAAATGGGGAAAAGCCGCGCGGACTACCTTGTCGAAGGCCCGGGTGCGCTGGCGTCGATTTTCGTCCTGCCAGTTCAGCGCCAGGGACGTGATCACGTAGGCCCGAATCGCGTCTTTCCACTCCCCCATGGACACGAAGGACGGCAGCACCGTCACCACGATGTCCTCGACGCTTCGTGGCACCGTGGGTACGGGAGAACCTGCCGCGAGGCTTTCGAGCCACGTGGCTAGACCGTCGAGCAGTTCTTCCTTGGTGGTGAAGTGCCGGTAGACTGTGCGGTGCGCAACCCCAGCTTTGAGGGCCACGTTCTGCACGGTGAAGGCATGAATGCCGTCGTCGAGCACCACCCGAACGACCGCCTGCACGATCTTTTTGCGAGTTTCCGCCTTGGCCTGCTCGCGGCTGGGGCTTTGGTAGGTGCGGGTTTCGGACTTGCTCATGGCTTGCTGCGGGCTCGCCCCCAGGGGAGGGTCTGCTTTTGCTGTCATCATCTGTGACACCAAATCATATTTCGTGTCAACAGTTATGCCACCAAATGGCAGATCCGAGCTCACTGCACGCTCGGCAGCGTATCCTGCTCAGCCACCCGCACAGGAACCCACGCGGCCTCGTGCAACCGGGCCCCATTCAGGCATGCCTGAATGGGTGGGTTCGAGTAGCCGAAAGCAGTGAACACGCCGTCGCTCGAGTCGCCTGGCCTCGGTCGCGGCTCTGTCGACCAGCTCTTGGTCGCTTACCGATCCCGAAATGCTTCGAATGTGAGAACAGTTTCGATCTTCCCGCGCCCGGTCAGGGGAGAGACGAGCCCAGCCACTGGAGCGCTCTCCCAAGCACCCAAACGGAGCCCGTGAACCTTCGCTAGTGCGAAGATTTCTTCCCGAGAGTACCAGCGCGAGGGGGGCAGTGCGTTCGGAGGGTAGATCAGTGGCCCGTGGTTGATCCAACTGCCCCCCGGTACGAGCAGGTCGTGCACCTTTCGCAAGAAGGCGTCGAGATCGACCGGGACTTGGTCGATGAACCAAGGGGTCACGACTGTGTCGAAGGTGGCGTCGGCAAACGGCGGTGCTGTTCCGTCTGCCAGAAAGAAGTGAAAGACGTCCTCGCCCAGGGAGGCTTCCGGAACCGCGAGCGTCCAGCGACGACTGACCAAGTCCACTTCCGGCGCATTGGCGCTTGCCTCCGTCAACGGCACGTCGGCGCCGCGTATCACTGCTTCGGCAAGGATGAACAAGAAAGGGTCGATGTCGACGACCGCAGTTTCCGTTGCGCCGCAGCGGACGTGAACGTCGTAGGCAAGCCGGCAGGCCCCGGCCCCCAACACGAGGGTGCGGCCAACGGAGCGCTTGCGCGTCACGCGCTCAATCACGGCAAGTGAGTGTTCGTTCTCTGGGTCGTGTCCGTCGCACCACGCCCAATCCCGATGCAGGTAACTGATGTAGTCCGAGGCTCCAGGCGGAAATTCAATCCCACCCCTAGGCGGGAGCGGATCGCCCAGTACAGGCATGATGACGCTTCCCAGTTCTTTCAGCTGTGCCAGGATTGCGTTGGCCAGCCCTTGGAGTCTGGTTTGCGTCAGCTCGCTCGTCCCCGCCTCGGCCGCCTGAGCCCGGAGAGAACGGCACGAAAGGTCCGCTTGCTTGATTACGAGACCGAGCTGCCTGCGCCATATCTCCACTTGGTCGTTGGCGTTGGGAAACAGCACACCGATGCTCGCGAGACGCGGGTAGTGCTGCTCGCACGACGAGCACGACAGAGCGCCATCGAGGGGACTTTGGCAGCGCGGACAGAGCAAGCTGCCCCGGATGGTCACGCCCGCCACGTCCCCTTCTGCCGAGGCGGGTTGACCGTCCCCCACGAGGCGACTCAACCCTGGATGTCAGCAAGCGGCGCCGTCACGCGACCGCCATCCAGCCCAAGCTCGGTTTGGGTCGACCCCATCAGCTGCGCCACGGTCAGTAGCGCCGCGCTGAGGTTTTCGCCTGGGTAGTTGAAGTGCTCGTCGCCACGGAGTCGTCCCCCGGCTTTGCCCAGCAGCAACACTGGCCATTCTTCTTTCGTGTGAATCTTGCCCCAGGCTGTGTCTGACGTCACGTAGACGAGCGTCTCATCCAGCAGGTTGGACGCGCCGTAGGGCGTGTTTGCCAAGTTCGTCGCGAACTCGTTCAAGCAACGCATCGCGTATAGAACGCCGGTGTTGACCCGCGGCTGATTGGATTGGTCGCCATCGTCAGCATGGCAGATGTTGTCGTGGAAGTCGTCGTTCATGTCCCCTCCCAAGTGCCGGTAGTACACATGGGCCGCAGGTAGCGAGAACATGAAGGTAGCAACGCGAGTCAGGTCACAGGCAAGAGCTAGCGCCGTCAATTCAGCCATCGCGGTGTTCACTTCCGGCGGAGCCTCGCTCTGACTGTCTCGACCAACGGTGGGGCGCGTCACCCCGCTGCAGCCTGCAGCCTGCTCACCCGGGGGGGTCCCCATCTGGTCCAGACGTTGCTCGATGTTCCGAATTGCCTCCAGGTGCTGTTCGACACGCTCGCGATCAGCCTGTCCGAGGCGCTCCTGCAGCTTCGCACCATCCTGAAGCACCGAGTCGAGCATGCTGCCCTCAGCGGCCGCGCGCGCCGCTGCTTGGTTCGAAGCCGTGTCGTCGGGCACCGTCGGAGCGGGGGCGTTGTTGTCCGCGAACAGACGATCGAAGACCGCTTTCGGGTCGTACTCTGCGTCGTTGCGGGAGTTCGGACCGTTGTGCGAAACGGTGTGGAGCGAATGAGGATTGCCGTTGGGTGTTGCAGGGGTGACTCCAACCTCCAAAGAGCGGAATGGTGCCCCGTCGGAGATGATGTCCGCGACAATCTGGTCGATTGAAGGTGCGCGCACGGCGTCGCCGCTGATGGGCGCGCCGGTCGTTGCTGCAGCTGAGCCCGTCGGGTGCTCATTTCCCCCGACGACGAGCTTGCCCTCCAAGCCGGAAATCACCGTCAGGTGTGACTTGAACTCAGCCAACGGCTCCAGCTGCTCGCTCAGCTGCCAAGCCGAACCCGCACCCGTCGAAGCAGGCTTCCAAATCCCGGGAAGGCTACCGTTCCCGAAGAACCAGGTGACATAAAGGGGGGTGAGACTCTGCCCGTCCTGCGCCAGCGCTGTGCCGCTGGTGTTGAGCATGCCTTCCAGCAGCGGCAGCGGGATCGTTACGGCCGCGCCGGTTGCCAGCATGCCACGCAGAACAGTTCGTCGATTCAAAGGCTTCTTTTGGATCATCAGGAGTGCCGTCCTATTCCGCTTGAGGCGCGACTGCAGTGAACGCGTCATGCATCACGATGTCGAGGATCAAATCTCGGAGCTGATAGCCCGACGTTGAAAAAGACTGTTTGAGGTCCGCTATCACGCTGGCGTCCACGGAGCGCTGCTCATGCCCAACGGCGTAGGAGTAGAATTTGCGCACCAAGCAGTCTGAGACCAGCTCGCTGGACTCGAGTACGGCGCCAAGCTCCGTCGAGTCTGCAACGGCAGTACCGTCGAACTCTCCGCTCGGATCGATTGGGAGACCTTGTTCCATCGTGCGGTAGCGGCCAATGGCGTCAAAGCTCTCGAAGGGCAAACCCAACGGATCCATCAGCGCATGGCATGCGGCGCAAGCCGGGTCTTCCCGGTGTAGGTCGAGTTGCTGACGCCGAGTCATCGGGGTGTCCGGACTTGCCTCAGGCAGTTGCGGTACCGCGTCCTCTGGAGGCGGTGGGACCTTCGTGCACATCAACGACTGGCGCATGAACTTGCCGCGTAGTGTCGGAGAGCCGAACTTCTGGTTGGCGAACTGCGAAAGGAAACCGACCTTGCCCAGGATTCCAAGGCGAACACCGCCAGCGGGGAGCTCCCGCTCCTCGAACGTTTCTGGGGTCAACCCAGTTGCGTCGAGGCCATACAGCTCCGCCAACTCGGAATTGACGATGACCTTGGTCGTGGTGAACAGGCTCAACGCGCTAGCGCGGTCGTCGAACACGACCGACTCCCAAACGCCCCGCATGTCCTTCACCGCTGCTTCCTGCAGGGCAGGACTGTATTCCGGGTACAACTCCGCGTCTTTGGCTTGGACGGCGATGCGGTCCAGGCGCATGTACTCCTCGGCAAACGCGCCGACGGATGCTCGTCCGCTGGGAGCATCCAGCATCCGAGTCGCCGCAGAACGCAGGCCCTCAGGCGTATCCAGCGCACCGCTCTGCGCTTCGTCGAGCAGCGTCTCGTCAGGCAGACTATTCCAGAGCAAGAATGCGAGGCGTGAGGCGAGCTCGTAGCCCATCAGGCGGAGCGATCCGTCCGGTGCTACCGTGCCCAGCTCCGGTCGGTAGATGAAGTTGGGTGAGTTGAACAGGGCGACCGTCGCCCACCTGACGCCTTCGATCGCGCCCAGGTCGGGCGTGGCGTCATCCACGATGGCCACGATTCTGTCGACTTCCACACTATCCAGTGGGCGCCGCCAGGCGGTGCGGCCCATGTTTTCGATGAAGCTACGCACGCAACTCGGGTCGCCAGCGTCCGTCAGAGCACATCCGAGAAATTCGTTTCGCCGAGTCGGATCGGCAAACACTTCGTCGACCGCCGCCTCAATCGCGGCCTGGTACTGTTCGACGCCGCGGGCGGACGTGAGCACCGTCGAAGCGCCGATGGTGGCGAAGTCATCGGTCTGAATATCGCCATCGAGCGCTTGGATATCGACCTCGGTCCCGAAGACGTCGCGAATCG
>JBNKZR010000327.1:0-8901 GCA_050301735.1 Polyangiaceae bacterium
CACCTGGCGCCGGTGCCGCCATGCGCCGCACCGGTGCCGCTACCGCGGGCTCCTTTTCCTGTTGCTCTTGCAGGCGAGCCTGCTCGCGCGTCGGAGCGATCGCCTCTTCACCCCAAGCGTCGCGGTGCCGCATCATCGGCAGGTGCGCATCGAAACAAGCCACCGAACAGAAGACCATGCCCGTCCGCTTGCGGTTGCAAGTCGATACGGAGCACACGTAGTGCTTCTGCGAATACGCGATTGGGGTTTTGCAGATGTTGCACAGTCGCCAAGTCGACTCGTCGCCCATTGCCCGGCAGCGTAGCCGAAGTCGCCCCGCGGTTGAACTTCGACGCGACCAGCCCGAGGCGAAAAGAGGCAGCCTACATGGGCCGTCGAACCGAGCCAGGACCGCGCGAACGCACTCCAGGCCTTGACGAGGCTCAAATCGTGTCAATGGTGCGCCGCAGTCCATCTGGAGTTTGTCCATGAGCGAAGTCAAAGAGCACCGATTCGAAGCCGCGGTCAGTCAGGTCCTGCGGTTGGTCGTCAATTCTCTGTACAGCAACAAGGAGATTTTTCTCCGCGAGCTCGTCTCCAACGCGTCCGACGCACTCGACAAGCTGCGATTCGAGAGCCTGAGCAAGCCCGAGCTGCTGCCAGAGGGGACGGAGTTTCGCGTGCGTATCGTGCCGGACGCTGAGGCGAAGACCCTGACCATATCGGACAATGGCATGGGCATGACCGATGGCGAATTGCAGAAGAACCTAGGCACGATCGCGCACTCTGGGACGCGGGAATTCTTGGAGCAGCTGCAGAAGGCGAAGGACAAGCCCGGCGACGTGCAACTGATCGGCCAGTTCGGTGTCGGTTTTTACTCGGCGTTTCTCGTCGCGGACAAGGTGGAGGTCGTGTCTCGGGCCGCGGGCTCGGACAAGGCTTTCCGTTGGACCTCTGAGGCCAAAGATTCCTACACCCTCGAACCCGCCGAGCGCGATACCCAGGGCACGGACGTCATCCTGCACATCGGCGCCGAGCACGCGGAATTCCTGAATGGTGGTCGCTTGCGCCAGCTGGTGACCCGCTACTCGGACTACATCGGGCACGACATCGAGATGCCGACCCTCGACACGGAGGATCCCAAGAAGGAGGCCGAGTTCGAGCGCGTCAATCGCGCCGCGGCCCTCTGGCAACGCAACCCCAAAGAAATCGACGACGAGACCTACGACGAGTTCTACAAGCACCTGGGCCACGACTGGGAGCCGCCGCTAGCTCGCGAGCACTTCAAGGTCGAAGGCACGCAGATGTTCGCGGGACTGCTTTTCCTGCCCAAGCGCGCCCCTTTCGACCTCTTCGACCGTAACTCCAAGCACGGGATCCGCCTCTACGTCAAACGCGTCTTCATCATGGACGACTGCGAGGACCTCGTCCCGCCCTACCTGCGTTTCATCAAGGGCGTGGTCGACTCCGAAGATCTGCCGCTGAACGTCTCGCGTGAGTTGCTGCAAGACAACCGCGTGGTGCGCACGATCAAGACGCAGGTCAAAAACCGCGCGCTCTCGATGCTCGAGGAGCTGAACGAAAATCGACCAGAGGACTTCAGCACCTTCTGGGAAACCTTCGGAGCGGTCCTCAAGGAAGGCCTGCACTATGCGGACGAGGACAAGGATCGCCAGCGCATCGCCAAGCTCGTCCGCTATGCATCGACCGCCGGGGACGAACTCGTTTCCTTGCCGCAGTACGTCGAGCGCATGAAGGAGGGGCAGCAGGCGATCTACTACGCCACCGGTAGCTCGAAAGCGCTGTTGGAGAGCAGTCCACATCTCGAGCGCCTCAAGAGCAAGGGTTACGAGGTGTTGTTGATGACCGATCCGGTCGATCCCTTTGCCGTCTCCAGCCTGACGGAGTTCGAGGGCAAGCCCCTGCAAGCCGCGACCGACGCCAAACTCGACATCGACGACGAGGGGGACGAAGACGCCAAGAAGGAGCGCGAAGAGAAGACGAAAGCCGTCGAGCCCCTGGTCGAGCGCTTCAAGAACGTGCTGGGCGAGCGCGTCGGCGAAGTGCGCACGTCCACGCGGTTGACGGATTCGCCTGTCTGCTTGGTGACGCCGGAGGGCGGGGTCGCGCCGCACATCGAAGAGATGCTGCGCGCCCACAACCCCAACATGCCCAAGACCAAGCGCATCCTCGAGGTCAACCCGACCCACCCGGTGATCGAAAGCCTGAACCGGGCGCTGTCCCAGGACGCCAAAGAGGAGTCCGTCTCCGAGTGGATCTCGCTGCTGCACGACCAGGCCCTGATCGCCGAAGGCAGTCCGGTGGAAGATCCTTCGGCGTTCGCGAAGCGCTTGGGGCACCTGATGCAACAAGCCTTGCCCGGCGCCTGAGCCTTCGTCGGAAGCTGCGCACGGGCCCCAAGCGCGGGAGCCGGCGTGCCGTGTCGAGCGTGCCGTGTCGAGCGTGCCGCGCCGAGTGGGCTGGGCGACACGGCCCCGTCCTGCGAGTAGTGAGCCACGCGCGCTGTTGCCGGGCGTGCTCGCTGTATCCAGCCGCGGGTCGGAACTGCATCGTCAGCCGCTTGCCGCCTGTTTGTCCGTGAGTGAGCGCGTGTCGCCGCCGGTTTTCGCCGGCGACCCGAACGGTGGGTGGGCACCTAATTTGGCTGGCAAGCGGCTTGCACTCTAGTCTCGCGGCTGGTCCCAACCCCCAGTCGAGGAGCAAGAAATGGATAGTCAGCAATGCATGTGGTTTTCCCGACTGTCGTTCGGAGTTTCGGTTGCCGCCCTGTTGTCGATGTTGGTCGGGGGTGGCTGCCAAAGCGCCGATCCTGACCTGGGCCCGGAGCAAGTGCAGCCCACACGCGTCAGCGCGGTGACGGAAGAAGCACCACCGCCAAACACCCAGCTCGCAGTGGTGTCGCAGCCGGGTGCGGACACCAAAGCGTCGAAAGTCGAAGAGAAAGTCGACGAGCCCAAAGCAGAAGCCAATCCCAAGCCCGAGGCATCGAAAGAGCCCCAGGTCGCCACTGAGCCCCTGCAGTTGCGCCGCCTGGTCGTGACCCAAGAGATCGTCGACCGGGAGCCCGCTGCCGTCGATACCATCACGCTGGATGAACGTCCTGTGGTCGCGTTTTTGGATTTCAAGAACCCCGATGAGGTGGCGCAAAAGGTGGTCATCACCTTCAGCAAAGAGGGCAGCGATGCCAAGGTGGGCTTCATCGAGCTCGAAGTGCCGGGCAAGGCGCGTCGCTGGCGCACGTGGGGCAACACGCGTCGCATCACGGAGCCCGGCACCTGGGTGGCTGTGGTGAGCACCCAAGACGGCGAGGAATTGGGCCGTCAAGCCTTCGAGGTCGCGGCGAAGCTCGACCGCATCGGACGGGATGGTGCCCAAGATCCCATCCCGCAGCAGGACGACCGCTCCAAGGCGCCCATCACACCCGAAAGCGACGACGACTCCGCCCCCAAGGGCTGACCGTCCCTCGTCAGGCTCGAGTCTTCGCCACCTGACCCCCGGCGGTCGGCGCCGAGTGCGCGTCAGGTGGCGAACATGACGCCCATCAGCACAATCCAGACGGCGCCGAGGAAGTGCCAATATTGGACGCAGAGCTTGACGCCCTCGTGACGTGAGCTCGAGTACTCGCGTTGGTGGGCACGGTAGAGGGTGATCGCGAGCGGAACGAAGCCGCCGACGACGTGCAGCGCGTGCAACGCCGTGAGCATGTAGAAGACGAACAGCGAGAGCAGGCGACTGTCATCCGTACCGTTGATGCGCATCATGGTCGCCCAATTGATGCTCTGCCCAATCAAGAAAGCTCCAGCAAAGACCCCGCTCAAGACCAACCCCAGCCGCAGAGCTTGCTGACGGTTGTCGCGAATGGCGCCCAGAGCGCGCTGCAATGAGATGCTGGTGCCCGCAAGGAAAATGCCGGAGGCGAGCAGCGACGGCGGCAACGAAGCAACCGTGCTCTCCCACGCGGGATGGTTGTAGCGCGTGACCAAGTAGGCCGCGATGCTCGCAAGGAACAACACCCCAAGCGACAGCAGGAAGAAGTTCATGCCCAGCTGTCGTATCGACACCCGAAAAGAGGGTTCGCGGCGCGGCTCTGGCCGCAAGGACTCGGGATCCGAGGTCACGAGCGAGGTCTAACCCGCCTGAGTGCTGGCGACCAGCCCAAGACGGATTTCCTCCAGAACGTCCCCATCCTGCTCTTGCTCCTCCGCACGTCGCAGGGCGTCGAGAGCGCGCGGCGTTGCCAGTTGCCCCAAGGCCCACGCCACGTGACCTCGCACGAGCGGTCGCTCGTTCTCAAAAAGGGCAGCTTCGAGGGGTTCGACGCTGTTGGGATCTGCCTGATTGCCGAGGGCGATTGCTGCGTTTCTCTGCAGTTGCGCTCGGCTAGCGCGGCGCATGGCGCTGCCCTTGACCAAACGTCGATAATCGCCACTCGTCAGTTGCAGCAACGCCACCAGGCCGACATCGGTGCGCGCAGGACGCGGGCTCAGCTGAACCGCAGCTTCGGGCAGCTTACGCGACCAATTGTAGGGGCAGGTTCGTTGGCAGATGTCGCAGCCGAACACGTGCGTGCCCATCAGCGGCCTCAACTCGCGCGGGATCCAACCTCGGTACTCGATGGTCAGGTAGGAGATGCAGCGGCGCGAGTCCAAGACGTAGGGGTCGACGAAGGCGCGCGTGGGACACGCGTCGAGACAGCGCGTACACGTGCCGCAGCCCGCCGATTGCGGCGGGGTCGTCGGTAGCTCGACGTCGAGTACGAGTTCGCCCAAGACCGTCGCAGTACCGACCCCGGGGGCGATCGCCAGCGTCGACTTGCCGACGAAAGCGACACCCGAGCGAGCCGCCCACGCGCGTTCCAACACCGGCGCTGAATCCACGCATGTCCGAGCGCGCAGACGTTGCCCCAAGAGATCCGCACAGGCTTGTCCCAGTCGGGCGAACGCCTGTTTGACGATTTGGTGGTAGTCGTCGGCACGAGCGTAGGCGGCGATCGGCTGCTGGGCGAGCTCGCGAGCACCGTAGCTCATCGCCCCCACCACGATACTCTTGGCGCCGGGTAGGAGTTCTTCCGGCCTCAGACGCGGACTTTCGAGATACTGCATCGTGCCGTGGTGGCCGGCGCCGAGCCAACGGGCGAAGAGAGTCCTCGTCTCCTCTTCAGCGTGCACGGAGGCGACGCCGAGCCGCGCAAACCCGAGACCGCGAGCCTGCGCAGTCAAGCGTGAGATGAACGCTTCCCGCCCGCAATGCGCGCCGGCTCTCGGAGCGAATTCGAGCACGAGTGGGTGATTGCGGACGGGGGGAGTGGGGGACAACCGCTGTTCCTCGTGTTCGGCTCTTCCCCGCCGAGGCAACCGTGCTTTTGAGTTGTCTTTGACGAGGCGACTCTGGAATAAACCGACGGCCGGAAATGTCCAGCGGTCGCTCCGTCGTTGGGGATGGAGCGGGTCCCCCGGGATCGAAACCATGATTCGAATCAAGCAGCTATATAAGTATTACGGCACACATCGTGCGGTCGGGCCGCTTTCGGCGGAGATCGAGCGCGGTGAGGTGGTGGGACTGCTCGGCCTCAACGGCGCCGGCAAGACGACCACCTTGCGTGTCTTGGCCTGCGATCTGTTGCCTTCGTCCGGCAGCGTGGAGGTCGATGGCGTCGACGTCGTGGCAGAGCCGGATCGGGTACGCTCGATGATTGGCTACTTGCCGGACACGCCGCCGTTGTACGAGGAGATGACGGTTCAGAGCTTTCTCAAGTTCGCCGCTGAGCTTCGAGGCGTGGCACGGGGCGATCTCGTTCGCGCTGTGGGGGCGGCGCTGGAAGAGATCGCTCTGACCGACGTCGCCAGTTCGCCCATCGGGGCATTGTCCCACGGTTACCGGCAGCGCGTCGGCATCGCGCAGGCCATCGTGCATCGCCCCAAGCTCGTCGTCTTGGACGAACCGAGTTCCGGTCTCGACCCAGTACAGATCAAGGACATGCGCAGGCTCGTGCGTGGCATCGGCGGCGAGCGCACGGTTCTGGTCTCCAGTCACAACCTGCCGGAGATCAGCGAGACGTGCGATCGCTTGCTCGTCATCGGACAAGGACAGATCGTCGCATCGGGCACCGAGCAAGAGCTCGTCAACCGGCTCATGAGCGGTGAGAGGTTGGAGCTCTCAGTGCGGCCCAAAGCCGGCACGGACCGCAGCGCCGTGCGCGAACTCGTCGCCAGTGTCGCCGGTGTGACCGAGGTGAACGACGACGCCGAGCACGAAGATCCGCACACGCTCAATCTCGTCGTGGTCGCTTCGGCCGAGGCGCGCCCCGCCATCGCCAAGTGCGTCGTCGAAGCCGGCCACGAGCTCATGACGCTGGCCCGCAGCCGGCACGAACTCGAGACCGTGTTTGCCAAGCTCGCACAGGCTGGCGGTGCGACCGCGGAAAGTGAGGCGGCATGAGGCAAGCGTGGCTCATCGCGCGCCGCGAACTGGGCGCCTACGCTCGCTCCCCGTTGGGATCAGTCATCATCGCCGTCTCGCTGCTCGTCAACGGCATCCTCTTCTACAGCCAAGCGCTTTCCGAGCAGTTGCTGTCCGGAGAGGCCCTGCAGCGCTACTTCTACAACGCCAGCGGCGTGACGATGATCGCGTCGCTCCTGCTCTCCTTCCGGCTGGTCGCCGAAGAGCGGCAGACCAAGACGTTCACCTTGCTCAAGACGTCGCCCATCACGGACCGCGACATCGTACTGGGCAAGTTCATCTCGGCGTTTGCCATGGTCACGCTGTTGACCCTGCTTTCCGTCTACATGCCGGCGCTCTTGTTCGTGAACGGCAAGGTGAGCATCGGGCACATCGCGGTCGGCTACCTCGGGCTGTTGTTGGTCGGCTCCGCGAGCACCGCGGTGGGGCTGTTCGCCTCCGCCCTGACACGCTACCAGGTGCTGGCCGCGATTGCGGGCGCGGTCGTGCTCGGCGTCTTGATCATCTTGTGGATGGTGGCGAAAGTCGCCGATCCTCCGGTCAGTGACTTCGTCTCGGCGATGTCCTTTCATCACATCAACTTCCAATCTTTCCAAGCAGGTGTTTTGGAGCTGCAGGGCGTCGCTTACTACTTGGTGGTGACCTACTTCTTCCTGCTGGCGGCAATCAAGGTGCTGGAGGCACGACGATGGCACTGAACGACGACGAACAGCCCGTGCGCGAAGCAACGGACGAACAGGTCGGCGTTGGCGACAGCGACGGCCCGCCCAGAGGCGACGACCGCGTCGCGGACAGCGACGCAGAAGCGCCGGACGCAGCCGCGAGCCCTGCCGCCACAGGCAACGGCGAACCGGCATCTCCCGCAGACAGCACGCCGCGCGTCACAACGAGTCAGGGGCGCGTCGTCACGGAGACCGCGCCCCCGCTTTGGCTCAGCGTGACCTTCTTGGCAGGGCTCGTCGTGCTGTACGCCGGGCAGCGCCTGATCCTGACGTGGGAAGGCGTGGCGAGCTTCGCGACCTGGGTTGGTGTGGCTCTGATGGTGGTCGGCACGGCAGGGCGTTTCTCGCCACTATTCCGAGGCCGCGACGCCCGTGCGGACGTGGCGAGGATCCTCGACGGTCTGCAGCTCTTGGGACTGCTCGGCGTGGCGCTGTTCGGGCTGACGACGGACACCGGCTCGTCGCTGCTCGGCCTCGATGGCGAGAGCGCAGAACATGTCCTGACCGTGCTCGAAGTGGGGTGGATCGTCGCGCTCGCGGTCAGCATCACCGGACTGGTGTTCGCGGAGATCGCGCTGCACCCGATGCGCGACGCCTCACACCTCGAAAGTGGGCGGGTGCGGGCGGCCGCCATCAGCGGTGCCACCCTGGCTCTCGCCGCCAGCTACGGCGCGCTGTTCGTCTACACGGCGGCCCAACAGGAAGCACAGGCGGACTTCTCGTACTTCAAGACCTCCGAGCCTGGCGAGGCGACGATCAAGCTTCTGCAGCGGGCGTCCGGCAAGGTGAAGGTCACGGCATTCTTTCCCAGCGTCAATCAGGTCCGCAAAGAGGTCGAAGGTTACCTGACGAAGCTTGCCAAAGCCTCTGACAACGTCGAGGTGCGTGTGGTCGACCGCTACCTGGAGCCCGCCTTGGCCAAGGAGCTGAAGGCGGTCAGTGACGGCACGGTCGTCATCTCGATGGACGATGCGAGCAAGTCGCTGAAGGTCGGCACCAAGATCGAACGCGCGCGCAAGACGTTGATGAAGTTTGACGGCGAGTTCTACGAACAGCTGGTCAAGCTGCTCACTTCGCGGCGCACGGTCTATTGGACGGCGGGGCACGGCGAGTTGAATGATCAAGACCGCGGCACGGAGAATCCCGAGCGCTCGGCGAGGATCGTCAAGGAGCTGCTCGAGCGCCAGAACTTGCGAGTTCGCGAACTTGGACTCAGCCAGGGGCTCGCCAAAGAGGTGCCCGACGATGCCGACGTGGTGCTCGTGCTGGGGCCGACGCAACCCTTCGCACCCGAAGAGATCGCCGCCCTCAAACGTTATGCGGCGGGCGGAGGCAAAGTCCTGATGGCACTCGACGCGGACGGCATCTCGATGCGGGAAACCGTTAATTTGCGGCAGGCGGCACAGCCGGAGCAGACAGCGGGCTCGGAGCGAGCCGCCGAAGGCCCTGCGAAGGGCTCGGATGGATCAGCTGGCGCCGCGGCCAGCAAGAAGTCACTAGCTGCCACTGACGGGACTGCAGACGAGAAAAAGGCCAAAGAGAAGTCTCAAACCGCGCGCGAGCAAGCGAGGGAAGACGAAGAAAGCGGCGCCGTTCCCGAAGGGTTGCGCTGGTTGACGGAATTGTCCGAAGCCGTGGGGGCGCGTTTTGTCCCCACGGTGCTGGCCGATCCCGCTCAGCACGTCGTGCGTCGGAACGATCCGAGCGACCGCATCATCAT
>JBNKZR010000328.1:0-8864 GCA_050301735.1 Polyangiaceae bacterium
CGAGTCCGATGGCATTGCCGCTGACACTAACGACAGCAGTGAAACAGTGGGCGCCGGTGAGTCCGCGGCCGTCGGTGATACAGCGGGCGAGGATGAACCTTCCGACGAGCTCCCCACCGCGACGGCCCCGCCTCCCACTGCCGCTGGCCCACTAGCCACCAACCCGCCTCTCAGCGGCGGTGGAACACAAGACCCTGGAGCGCCAACCGCCGCTCCCCAAGTCGAGACGACCAACTCGGCTGGCCCTGGGGAAAGCGCTGAAGAGCACGTGCCTTGCTCCGACGCCACGCCCGTTCCTGCTCCGCCCGAGGTGATCGCGGAGCGTCTTTCCAATCTGTTCTTCGATACTGGCGCCACGGCGACGCTTCTGGAAATGGCCATCGACGGCCAACTTCAGACTTTTGGCGACGTCGAGTGCGCAGCGCTCGACCTGCTCGGACAACCCGAGGCTTCCCGGGGCTTGCTCGCGTTCCTGGAGACGTGGTTGCAGTTCCAGTCGTGGCCCTATTCACCCAACCCCAAACTCGACATCGAGGTGTGGGCCGAGATGCAAGTTCAGGCGCAGTCTTTCCTGGTCGACTTCGCCGAATCCAGCGACACCACGCTGGAGCACCTGCTGACCGAGCCCGAAGCGCAAATGTTCCCGGCCCTCGCGGAGCACCTGGGCCTCAAAGACGTGGGCGAGTTGCCGAGTAGCATGGTCATTCCGGAGCAGCGCGGCGTGTTGACGCTGGGTTTGGTGACCGCTTCGCTCAATCGCATCGGGCGCCGGGGAAGGTGGATCCTCGAGACGATGCAATGCGTCCGGGTACCCCCCAAGCCGGCCGGTCTCGTGCCAGAAACCTTCGCCGACGTCGAGGACTTCCAGGACAGCTACACGACGGCGATGAGCGACCCCGTCTGCACCGGCTGCCACCGCTTATTCGACGGCTACGGTTTTGCTCTGGAGAACTTCGACGTCGTGGGGCGCCCCCAAACGGAAGAAGCCGGGCATCCCTTGGTCGTCAGAGGCCAGATCTTGTTCCAAGACAGCCCAGACGGCAACGAGCCAATCACGGTCGATGGCCCCGACGAACTCATGGCAGCGTTGAACAAGAGCAACTCCGTCGAGGGCTGCCTCGCACGCACCGCAATTCATCACGGCACGGGCGTCGAGATCGATGCCGCGGACGAACGCGAGGCAGACGAGGTCCAAGCGCTGTTCTCGGCGAGCGGTGGTGATCTGGCGCACTTGCTGGTGGCTGTGACTCAAGTCGACAGCTTCTGGCAATGAGTCGCTGCGGCCGCGAAACGCCAGGCTGAGCCGCTCGTAGTCTCAAGCACATGCAGCCCACGAGTCAGTCGGGGCGAGGGTCACGATAGTCCTGATTTTCCGGATGATGCGATCCCAAAAATGTGGATACGGGGGTCATTCGAATCGCGCTATCCTGGCTTCGACCCGACGCCGAGTGAGACGGCCCGCGAGAGCGTCGTGGGGGCGGAGCGAGAGACCAACATGAGAATGTGCAAGAGCAGGACGAGTGCGCTGGTCGTGTGCGTCGTGACGTGTTTCGTCGCGACGACGACTTCCGGCTGCGGGGCTTCATCTGATGCCGCCGTTGCCACCGAAGACGAAGCAAGCGCCACAGATGGCACGGAAGACACGTTCACCGACGGCACGTCAGACCCGATGGATGACGCCACTTCGGGTGCGGCGGCCGGCGATTCGCCACAAGCCGACAGCAACGAAGGCGGCACTGCCACTGACCCCAGCGAGCCTGACGGCGTCAGCGCCCCCGACGTCGCTGCAGAGCCCAACGCTCCCCCCAACGAAGCTGTCGCCCCTGACGCGACGCTGGATGCTGGCGAAGCCTCAGCCGCTGAACCCACGGACACTCCCGCAGATGAGACGCCAGGCGACGAAGCACCGCCAGACGCCGAGGAACCCTCCGACGAGATGACCGGTGACGGCTCGATGCTCGAACCGGATGCAGCAATGGAGCCAGAGCCCGATACGATGCTGCCGGAGCTCAGCCCCTGCGATGGCCCCGTGGTGTTCGAAGATCAGGACTTGGAAAACCTGGTACGCTCGGAACTGAGTTCCGTCTCGGGTGCCCTGGTCGAAGGGGAGCTCACGGCCGCTCGAGTCGCTTCGCTGACGTCTCTGGAGGGAGGTGCCTTCAGCGTCAGTGGCGGGAACCTCGATTCGCTGGTTGGACTCGAGTGCTTGGTGGGTCTGACGTCTCTGGATCTCTCGTACAACCCGGGCGTGGTCGATCTGACGCCGGTGAGGGCGCTCACGAAGCTCGAAACCCTCGCCTTGCGCAACACCGCCGTGGCGGATCTCTCCCCGCTCGCTGCGTTGTCAGAGCTCAGCTCCTTGCGCATCTCCTCCGACGCGGTGAGTGATCTATCGCCACTGGAGCCCCTGACGAAGTTGACGACGCTCGAGGTGATTTCGGCGAACGTCAGCGATTTGAGCCCCATCGCCGGTCACACGAACCTGACCTTTCTCCGCATCTATTCCGACAGCTTGAGCAGCCTGGAGCCGGTGCGTGCGCTAGTGCAGCTGACCGAATTGCACGTCAGTGGCGTGACCGAGATGGAGCTCGACGTCGATCCGATCAGTCCCTTGGTCAATCTGACCGCACTGACGCTGGGGGTGTCCAGCTCGGGGGATCTGGAACCGCTCGGTTCGCTCACCAAGCTCAACCTGCTGCGGATCGAGAATGCGAGGCAGGCGGACCTATCGCCCCTGAGCAGCTTGAGGGCACTCGAGCAAGTTTACATCGTGAGCAGCGGCGTGATGAGCGTTCAGCCGCTGAGCTCCCTCCGCAGATTGGTGAACTTGGAACTGACGGGTACCGGACTGGTCGAGCTCGACGGGCTCGAAGCGCTGGGAGACTTGACGTCCCTCACGTTGCGCGCGAACGCCATCAGCGACATTTCGCCTCTGGCTCCTTTGACGGCGCTGGAGCGGCTGCGCCTCGACGATAATCTGATCGAAGACGTCGCTCCCTTGGCTCAGCTCTCCGCACTTAAGATCCTGTACCTGACGAACAACGCAATCAGCGACGTGAGCCCTCTCGTGGGGGCCGACTTCCCAGACTTGAGCACCATCTACCTCGAGGGAAATCCCATCGACTGTGAAGCACAAGCGGAGGCCCTCGATCAACTCGTCGGCAGCGGAACGGTGCCACGCAGCGACTGCGGCCCCGTGTGAGCCGAGTCAATGTCACCCGCCGTTCCCGAGAACCATTGGAGCATCCGCCCGCGCACGCGTTGCGCAGCACCATGGGAGCAACGAAAGGCTGACGCGTAGCGCGAGTCCGAGGCCACTCGATGTTTGACTTGTTGCGGCAAGCAAGCTGATTGCCCCGACAGGCGACGTCGGTCGAGCACGCGCTTCAGTCTGTAACGTACCCCTGGCACGTGTCCTGCAGCCGGCGCCGCCACCAGTGGCGGAAATCCCGATGAAGACGCACCACCTCGTCACCGCGCTCGCCATGCTTGCGTGTGCCGGCTGTGCCACACCGCTGACGTCGATGTCGCCGAGACGAGAAGAACCTGCTCGGCCGCGAGTAGGCATTCACCTCGCGGCGCTTCGTGGGGATGTCGGGACCGTGCGTCAGCACGTGGCGGCAGGCACGGCCCTCGACGCGAAAGACCAGTTCGGCTCGACTCCACTCGCCATCGCGATCACGTTCGGTCAGACGGAAGCTGCGGAAGTCTTGCTCGAGGCGGGCGCGGATCCGTCCATCGTGACTCGAGATGATTCGGCGCCCCTACACCTGGCAGCATTCTTTGCTCATCCGAAACTCGTCCGGGCTCTGCTGAATCATGGTGCGGACAAGTGGGAGCGAAACGGCTCAGGCGCTACCGCATTCGACTTGGTCGTGGCGCCCTTCGAACCCGACGTGCCCGTCTACGATCGTATCGCAGCCGCGCTCGGCCCCCTCGGACTGAAGCTGGACTACGCCACCATCAAAGCCAAACGTCCCGAGATCGCAAAATTACTCGAACCCGACCCGAGCGAGCTTGGCGACATCCAATATGCACCCGTCGGTGGACGCGACTGGAGAGTCTCTACACCAGAGGCACAAGGGTTGGACCCCAGGTTGGTGGCAGAGCTCTATGCCGATGCCACCCACATGGACAAGCTGCTGGGTCTGCTGATCGTCAAAGACGGACAGCTCGTTGCCGAACGCTACTTCAACGGCAGCGCGATCGATACGCCAGGGAATGTTCAGAGCGTCACGAAGAGCTTCACGTCGGCAATGGTCGGCATCGCTTTGGAGCGGGGATGTTTGTCGAGTCTCGATCAGAAGCTGTTCGACTTCTTTCCAGAGCAGGCTGGTCGGCTCGAGGACGATCGGAAGCGGCGCATCACGATTCGTCAGATGTTGGAGATGCGTGGCGGCTATCCCTGGGAGGAGACGAAGTCCGAGCTGTGGGACCTGATCCTCACGGGTAGCTACCTCGACGGCTTGGTCGACGTTGCCCTCGTCAATGATCCGGGAACGGCCTTCAACTACAGCAACCTCACCTCCCATTGGCTGGGTGTCATCGTGTCGCGGGCATGCGAAACACACCTCCGCTCGTTCGCCGAAGCGCACATCTTCGCGCCCATGGGCGCCAAGCTCGGCAATTGGCTCGACGATCGTGACGGCTACGCCATCGGCATGGGCGAAATGCAACTGACTGCAAGAGACATGGCCAAGTTCGGCTTGATGTACCTGGACGGCGGTCAATTCGACGGTAACCAGGTCGTTCCCGCCGCTTGGGTAGAAGATTCGCTCCGCCAGCACTCCGATGACGCTTGGATCGCCCAACCTGCTCAACACCACGTGGGCCGATACTTTCGTGACCTGGGCTATGGCTACCAGTGGTGGTCAGCAATGGTGCAGGGGCGCAGGTTCTCTTACGCCGCCGGGCACGGCGGACAATTGGTCATCCTGTTGAGAGATCTGAACATGCTCGTCGTAGCGACGTCAGACCCATTCTACATGCAGCACGACGACGAAGCGTGGAAGAGCGAGCAGGCAACGTACAACCTGGTCGGCAAGTTCATTCGGTCTCTGCCTCAGCCAGCCCCTACGAGGAAGAACAAATGAAGTCACACCCAGCAACATCGGTCTCCGGAGTCCGCGCAATCGCACTCGCTCCTTTTGGTGCACTCTCGCTCTGCGCAGCGATCGCCATTGGCTGCAGCTCCAATGCTCAAACGGTGCAGCCCAAAGAACCCTCCGGCGAGGTCCAGCCCACAGCACAGCCTCGTAGTCCGTCCGACGGGGCGAGCACGGAAACGCTTCACAGCGCAGCGCTGAGGGGAGACGCCGCGACGATTGCAGCGCGGCTAGAGGCCGGGGCGGACGTCAACCGAAAGGATCAATATGGCTCGACTCCACTGATGGTCGCGGTGACCTTCGGACGAGTCGAGGCGTCTCGTGCCCTGATCGACGCCGGAGCCGATCTAACCCTCACCAACGGCGAAGGCTCTTCGCCCCTTCACGTCGCAGCGTTCTTGTGTCGGACCGAGATCGTGGAGGCGCTGCTCGCCGCTGGCGCCGATAGGACCGCAACCAACAACGCGGGACGCACGCCACTGGACTCGGTGTCGTCGCCCTTTGATGACGTCCAACCCATCTACGACAAGCTCAGCGCCGATCTGGCTCCGCTCGGCTTCAGCCTGGACTATGAACACCTGAAGCAGACCCGGCCAAAGATCGCCGCCATGCTTCGCGAGTGACTCTCCTCCCGCACGACCTATCAACTTTTGTCGCACTTCGACGGCATCGGCCTGCGTGTATCTGCTTGACGCAGCGCACTTGCCGGCACTCGGGTGAAGATATTTTCGCCCGTCGGGGTTGGAGAGCTCAGCTACGGTGCCTGGCATGGACTCAGACACTCGTAGCGCTTCCGTTCTCCTTTTGGAGCCAATCCGCCGTTCCGCTCGCCGCAGCGGCGCTCTGATCCTGGCATTCGCTAGCGCCACTGCGTGCGGCGGACAACCAGACACGATGACTGACGAAGACCCCGCGGACATAGGATCCGGTATGCGGGAAAGCGAAGCAGCCATGGGAAGCTCCGCCGAGGACTGGTCGGACACGAGCTCGAACGAGGGTTCGGAGGGAAGCGGGGCACCTGAGTCGCCGAGCGACGACACCGAAGGAAGCTGGGACTCGAACGACGAAGCGAGCGAATCCCAAGCCGATGATACCGAGCTGACCGCGGAGCTCATGGGCGACGAGGACCCGTCGCAAGACGGTTCGATGGATGGCGCGGACGAGGCGCCAGCGAGCGAGGCAGACGAAGCCTGCAGCGCGGAGAGCCTATCCACCGTATCCCCCGCCAATGCGGGCTTCACCGATACGCTGTATCTCCGGTCGGACGAGGACGTCTGGAACTTCGCCGCACTGGGCTGCACCTCTCTACCAGGCACCCTGTTCATCTCGGGTGACCAAGTCACCAGCCTCAACGGGTTGGAGGAATTGCGGAGAATCGAAGGCTCGCTCGTGTTCGAAGCGCTTGGGGGCTTGGTCGATTTGTCGGGGTTGGACGGCCTCGAGAGGATTGATGGCGACTTGGCGATTCGCTCGTCGGGAGACCTCCAATCGCTCACAGGACTGGAGCAGCTGGAATTCCTGGGGGGGACTCTCGAGCTCGAGAGCACCGACATTCGCTCGCTGGCCGCCCTAGAAGATCTGCAGTTCGGAATGGGGGACTTGATCCTCAACTCCAACGGCCTCGATTCCCTGGAAGGACTGGAGAGTCTGACCTATCGTGAGAACGTCGTGATCACCGGAAGTCGCAACCTCGAGACGCTGTCGGGGTTGAACAACTTGGCGCACGTCTCGGGCGACCTGACGATCACCGTCAACCGAACGCTGACCTCGCTCGTGGGACTGAACGCGCTACGCACCGTCGGCGGGACGTTGGCGGTGGAGTGGAACGATGCGCTCGAGACGCTCGACGGACTCGGGGCGCTCACCGACGTGCAGGACGGAAGCATTGCCTCCAACCAGCTACTCACGAGCGTCGCGGCGCTGTCAGGCGTGACCTCGGTGCACGACTTGTCCATCGCCGACAACGCCAGCTTGTCCGAAGCGGTGCTCCCCGCAGTGCGCACCATCGACGGCGGTCTGTCGATAGAAATGAACGGTTCCTCGGTGACGGATTCGTTGGTCGTCAGTTGCCCCGTACTCGAAACCGCCGGAACGCCGAACGACTACGAGACAGGGATCACGGTGGCGTTCAACGAGAACCTGTCGGTCATCGACATGCCCCTGTTGAGTTGGGCAAGCTCCATCGACGTGCACGAAAACTCGGGAGCTTTCTCTGCGGAGATGCCCGCACTCGAGGGCGCGGAGATGGTTGCGTTCTGGAAGAATCCCGAGCTCTGGACCATTCACAGCCTGCCCGCACTGACCGATCTGAGCACATCCATC
This sequence comes from Polyangiaceae bacterium, assembly GCA_050301735.1. GTDB lineage: Bacteria > Myxococcota_A > Polyangia > Polyangiales > Polyangiaceae > SZUA-265. Next base: position 7,428 of record JBNKZR010000328.1, read on the forward strand.
ACCATCCACACCAACGACAACCTGCCGACTTGCGAACTGGACGAAATCCTGTTTCGGCTGGGTGAGTGCCCGGATTGCCAGGCGAATCCGTGCAACCCACACTGACCGCGCTGCCGGGGGCCGCAGCGAGCATGAGGCCCAGCCCTGAACTGCCCTCAGTTCGTGACGGCTCGACGTAGCTCTCGAAGAACAGTGACCACGTCCGGTTCCTGGGGCTGGTTGAAGTGTTTTCGCCCAGGACAGATGCGCACCTCACAGCCCAGCCGACTCTCCAAGAGATGCTTCGTCCTGTCGACAGGCGAACTGACGATCGGATCGTCATCCGAGATCAGCGCCACAGCGCGACCGAGACGACGTTGCACCGCTCGTTGGTCGAATGAGTAGTCGAGGTACGGTTCGATGGCGCTCCAAGGTTCCTCGATCCGATCCCAAAACGCGCGGTCGACGTCCCACCAAGCAGCAACGAGCAGCGCGCCACGCAGGGATGGTCCAGACGGCGCCGCGTTCAGTGCCATGACGAGTCCATGCATGCCGAGACTGTGAGTCACGACGACCGTCTCGGAAAACTGCTCGGGGTCCGTTGGAAGCGCATTGGTGACGGCCTGCTGCCAGGCCTCCGGCGGCGCGTCCTTGGGTACCGCAGGCATGATGCACACCTCGGGGATCTGCTCTTCGAACCACGGGTACCAATCGGAGCTCGCTTTGCCACCCCACCGCGGGACGAGCACACAGGAGCTCGCTAGCGAAGTGCCCCTTGCTGCGTCGGATTTGCCGGCATCTGTCATGATGGCGAGCCTAGACCAACTCGTCGGTGCGACGTGTGCCCTCTTTGGACGAATCCAAGCGACGACTCCCCTCGGTGACCTCGTGCACTGGCATGCTGCCTATCGCAACCCGACATCACCCGCGAGCGCTCCGAACCGCGTGCCCCGACTGGCTCTGCGTTGCTGCAGCGCGGGATGACCCAAACGTCACTGGTACGCCAGGACTCGAGGCCGCAGAGCAAGGGGGTGTCTCAGGCAGGACGACGTAGCCCGACGAGTCTCAAACGGCATGAAACGGTCGGAAGAAACGGCCCTGGACAGCACTCCTTCCAGGGTGGGTCGGTGCCATCGCCGGCCCGGGCTCCAGCGGGCACGGGCGCGCAAAAGCTGCTCACTTCCGAACACGCTCGCGTCTCGACGACTGCCGCAATCATCGAGATCGAGCAGAGCGAGAAGGCTCGTCCGACACGCCGGATGGGGTGCCGCGCCTATGGTGAATCGTTCTGGCGTGTGCGACATTGCGCGGCACCTGGGCGTTCCCAGAGTCAGGGATGTTCGGTTCGAGACGATGCATGCAGAGCTGCTAGTCGACGCGGTCGTTCGCGAGATGACGCGGCTAGTTGCCCGATTGGCAACCGCGGGGGGCCTGCGCGCTCCGCTGATGCGGGTGGAG
>JBNKZR010000329.1:0-8817 GCA_050301735.1 Polyangiaceae bacterium
TCCAGTGTGGCCCATTCGCCGTCCGGATAGCGGACTCGCGCGACCGTGCGGGTTTGGGCAGAGGGTTGGCTCAGCGCTTTGGCTCTTGCAGCGAGCTCCGCCTTCGACCCTCTGAGCAGAGCTCGAACCTCGTCTTGCGTCAGCTCCGCCCGAGCCTCGGCGCTCAACAGCCCATGGAGCCGAGCCGCATCTCCGCGCTCGAGCGCAGCGCGGTACTCAGCGACGGCCTCCTTCGGATCGGGCACCGGCCGGGCTGCGCAACCCAACGCGACCGAACCGCACCACAGCATCGAGTGCCACAAACGCATCAGACTCGCTCTGGACCTAGCGAAAGCCGAAGGCTTTGGCTAGCCTCGCCGCATGTTGCTTTCGCGTATGTCGGCTGAGAACGCCGCGCGTCGCCGACGCTTCCGGGCCAGCCGCCCGAAGCCAGACTGGCGGCGGCGAGGATTCTTCGGCGTGGCCTTGGCTGGGGTGCTCGCCGCTTGTAGCCCAGAACCGGCCGCCGCTCCGCATCCCAAACGCCCATTGGCGGAGTCCCGTGCCATCGAGCTCATCGCCAAGGCCGTATCGGATGAGCGGCTCACCCCGACCACCGGCAGAGCCATCGTCATGCCACGCGACCGTACGCTTCGAACAGACGTCGGTGTGCAGGGCAAGCAGCTCGCCATCGCTTTCATCACGGCCGACGAACGCACTCAGCTGGGCTCCGCCATCCCGGCCTACGACGTGGGCAGCACCGCCCTATCGCTCGTGCGCGACCCCAGCAACACCGACACACGCATTCTGATCCTTCACGACCTGGCCTACATGACCGACGAACAGGAAGGGGACGACCGCGAAGTGACGAGCGTGATGGTCGAACACCGCCTGCAGCGGGACGTCAAAGACTTCCTGGCGGCAGCCAGCCGACAGGGGTGGCCCTGACGCCGTGAACGAGAGCCGGAGCTGGATCTTGTGGGGCGCGGCCGCCACCGTCGTGGGCATCGCGACGGCGCTCATCGTCGAGCCCACGTTGGGGGGCCTGATGCTAGTCGGCGGCGTGGTGCTGACGCTACTCGGCCTGCATCGCCTCGGTCGTTCGGGCGCGGATCCAGGCGCCTGAAACCGCAGCGACGTCGGGTTCAGGTTTCGCTGCGCAGCACTGCCACTGCGACGTTGGCGCCCAATGCAGGTACCTTCTTGACCGCAAGCCCGAAGCTGCGCCCCGTGATCTCGAGAACGGCGCCGAAGTTGCCCTGCTCGTCGAGATGGGACATTGGGTTCAGCTTCTCGATGGCCTCGGCATTGACCAAGGGCGAGACGCGAGTGCCGTAGGCTTTGTCGCCAACGACGACGAACACGTAAGAAAGCGACTTGTCGGGCTTGTCTGCGTCGTAGACGTGGCTCTTGAGTGCGGTTTCCAAGCGGTAGGTGTAGAGCGACCACGCCCAGCCCGTGACGTAGAGCCCCCGCACGCTGCCGTCTACTTCGATGGGCTGGGCGGCGACCCACTGCCCGTCGGGCTTGCCCTCGACGCCACGCGCCTCGTGCATCGAGCCGACGGTCTCCACGTACTTGCCCGCAACAGCTTTCTTCAGTGCGGGAAAGGCGGAGAACAGATCCGCTCCCGCCATCAAGTCCTGGTCCTGGTCGTTGCGCACGATCGTACCGTCCTTGGTCGCCACGGCGAAGAACGTCGACTTGACGACGCGCAGTGCCTGCGTCTTGCCTCGCGCCGTCGTCAACGCATCCCGGGCGGCCTCCGGATCCGCTTTGGGATCGGCATCGTCTTTCCAGAGATTGCGCAGGTGCTCCACCCCCTGAGGCAACCCTTCCCGAACCTCTTCCACATCTTTGGACGCTGTGACCGCGAGGACGGTGACATGCTCCTCGGCGAGCTTCCTACTGACCTCGGGGTTCGCCGTACACCCGATGGCAATCACCAAAGCGACGGCCGCCAGGGAGACCGCGCGCCTGAAGGAAAAACCAAAATTGCTCAAGACAGAAACTCCTCCCAAGTGGCAACGCCGGAATCAGGGCCACACGCTAACGATTCTGAGAAGTTGCGTCCAGCGCCGCAAAAGGCCGCGCTGGCCAGCTCCACCCAGGCGCGATCACTGAACCCGCTCCGAGTTGGACCCCAACGAGTTTGCCCGATTGGGCTCTGATGTCGGAAAATGTTTACCGACACCCACACGAGTGTTAGATGCAAAATCCCGCGCGGCGGGTCGGGAGAGCTGATTTGAGTTTCAAGCAGCAAGCGCAGCCCCATGAAGAAGATGCGGACGTCGAGCTCACCTCGGTCACCGAGGTGCACGTGACGGCCCAAGCCGCTTTGAGGGACTTGGTGCAGTCCCACCAGCTGCGCGTGGTGTTCCAACCCATCGTCGAGATGGAGCGGGGCAAAGTCTTCGGCTACGAAGCGCTCGTGCGCTGCGCCGATCCGCGCTACCCCACTCCGCACGAATTGCTGCGCAAGGCAACGGAGCAACAGCGAACGGGTGCCCTCGGACGCGCCATTCGACAATTGGCGGTTCCGTTGGCTCCACGCCGCGTGCCGTTGTTCCTCAACGTTCACCCGGACGAGTTGAGCGAGAGTTGGCTTCCCAGGGATGACGACCCGATTTTCCAGCACGGCGCGGAGGTCTACCTGGAGATCACCGAAGCTGTGCCCCTGGCGAGCACCTCCCGCCACCAGCCGTTCTTCGACGCGATCGCCAAGTGTCCAGACATTCACTTGGTCGTCGATGATCTGGGCGCTGGCTTTTCGAACTTGAAGCACATCGCCGACCTCGAGCCCAAGCTGGTCAAAATCGATCGCAACTTGGTGCGCGGTCTGGGCAGTAATCCCCGGCAGCAGCGACTACTCAGCGCCGTCGTTCGCCTGTGTGAGGACTTGGGAGCGCAGGTCGTGGCCGAGGGCATCGAGACGGTGGACGAGTTCCTCGCCGCGCGCGATGCTGGGGCACACTACGGCCAGGGGTATCTACTCGCCCGACCGGCGTACCCCCGACCGGCTGTGTTCTGGCAGCCTGGCGACGTCAGTGACTGAGTTGCGCGTCGAGTGACGACCAGCGTCACTCGACACCCGCACCTCACAGCTGTCGTGCGCTCTCGAGCACTTCCGGCACGTGACCAGTCACGCGAACGCCGTGCCACGATTTTTCGATCTTGCCGTCGGCGCTGACGAGGAACGTGCTGCGAACGATGCCCATGTATTCGCGACCGTAGTTCTTCTTGAGTTGGTAGACGCCCATGGCCTTGGACAGATCCTTGTCGGAGTCAGCCAGAAGCGTGAACGTCAGTCCGTACTTCTCAGCAAATCGCGCGTGACTTGCCGAGGAATCGGGACTCACACCAATGACACGCATACCCAGACCTTCGAACTGCGCGAGCTCGTCGTTGAAACCGCAGGCTTCCTTGGTGCAGCCGGGGGTGTCGTCTTTGGGGTAGAAGTATAGAACGAAAGGCGACCCCAAGTAGTCGCCCAACGAGTGAACGTTCCCAGCCTGATCCTTCAGCGAGAAGTCGGGCACGGCATGTCCTTCACTCAGATCCACTGAGGCCGCCGCGTCGGTGACCGAAGGTACGTGGCGGTGCGTCTCGACCTCCGGCAGCACTGCCTGCTTCGGCTCGTTCGAGACGAGCTTGGCGCTGGCCTTCTTACGCGCTCCGCGAGTCCCATTCTTCTTCTTGGCGACAGCCGGCGTCGCACGCCTGGCACTCGCCTTGGCGCTGGGCGTCGTCACGCTCTTCGTGGCCGTGTCAGTGTTTTTCGCCTTCATCGTGGCAGCCTTCTTCTTGCTGCGCTTCTTGTCGACCGTCGCCTTCTTGCTCGTTGCTTTCTTGGCCGACTTCTTCGAGGTCTTCTTGCTGGCCTTCTTCACTGCGGGTCTGCCAGAAGCCTTCTTCTTGCTGGCCTTTTTGGACGCCTTCTTTTTGGTGACCTTCTTGGTCCCTTTCTGCTTGGCGCTCTTCTTTTTCGAGGCGGACTTCTTGCTCGTCTTTCGCTTCGAAGTGGCCTTCGTCGCCTTCTTCTTCTTGGCTGCCATCGTTAGAAACTCCTCCTGTGGAGACCGAGTCTACCTGCAAGTGCTGAGGCAACGCCACTTTTGACTCTCGTGGCGAGCTTCGGGGTTTCGGAAGCCAGGATCCTGAGTTATGCCCCGGGGCGGCGTGCGCGCGGAGCACGCGAACGACAGGAAAGATACGATGTTTGACCTACCGGAGTCAGGACTATACCGAACCACTCAACCGCTGCCCGACCATGAGACGGACTTCCCGGCTGGGGTCCTCGTCTTCGTGGGGCAGAAGCCCAACAGCGAGGAGCGTTTCATCGTGCGCCCGGGTCAGAACCGCAACAACCGATGGTATTGGGGTGAGCCGACGACGCCACTGCGCTCCCCGACGTGGAGCAAGACGCTGAAGAAGCTCCCCACCGAAGGCTTCTACACCCTGCCGGAGACCATCGAATGGGAGAGCGGGGGCCGCTGGGTGGAGAACGCGATCGTTCAGTTGGGCTACAACGGGTCCGGCGAGGCCATCATCTTCGTCGGAGAACGCCATGAATCCACCGACGAGAACGTACTGAAGTTCGGAACTCAAGGCATGCGAATCAACGATGACATGCTCGCTCGCCTGCGCTGGGCGCCGATCCTGCCCGTCCGAGACAACTGAGAGGTGCGGCGGCTCGGGCAGTCGCCTCGTCGACGCAGCTCGGGGGCTGCTCTCAAAGCAGTCGACAGCCACACACGAGGACTTTGCGAGGCATCTCGCGAAGTCCCATCGAGTGACGCTGCGGGTTAGCGCTTGATGGCGTCGCGGGAAGCAACCGTCGCCGTCAACAGCTCGCGGTTCAGACGCGCGATGAAGTCCGTACTGATCTGCTTGGGGCAGACCGCTTCGCACTCGCCATGATTGCTGCAATGCCCGAACCCCTCATCGTCCATCTGGGCAACCATCTGGCGCACACGGTCTTTTCGCTCGGGCTCTCCCTGCGGCATCAGCGCCAAGTGAGACACCTTGGCCGCGACGAACAAGCTCGCGGACGCATTGGGACACGCAGCCACACAAGCGCCGCAACCGATGCAGGCGGCCGCATCCATCGCCAGATCCGCGTCTGACTTGGCGATCGGCACCGCGTTCGCATCCTGTGCGCTTCCGGTTCGGACGGAGATGTAGCCACCCTTGCCGATGATTCGATCGAACGCGCTGCGATCGACCACCAGGTCTCGCACAACGGGAAAAGCCGCCGCCCGCCAGGGCTCAATCCACAGTTCGTCGCCGTCCTTGAACTGCCGCATGTGAAGCTGACACGTCGTCGTAGCTCGCTGCGGTCCGTGCGCGACGCCATTGATGACCATGCCGCACATGCCACAAATCCCTTCGCGGCAGTCGTGGTCAAACGCGATCGGGTCTTTGCCTTCCTCGATGAGGCGCTCGTTGACGACATCGAGCATCTCCAAGAAGGACATGTGCTCAGAGATTCCCTTGGCCTCGTAGCGTTCGAACGCTCCCGACGACTTGGGATCCTTTTGGCGCCAAACGTGAAGGGTCAGGTTCATTTCCGACATTGTTCGTCCTCTCTATCGCCTACCGCGCACCACTTGCAAAGCGGCCACGCGAGATCGCTCCTGGCTGAGCCACTCACTTGTAGCTGCGTTGCGTGGGTTTGACGTACTCGAAGTTCAGCGCTTCCTTGTGCATGGTCGGCGCTTGGTCTTCGCCCTTCCACTCCCACGCGGAAACGTGCGTAAACTTCTCGTCATCACGGCGCGCCTCGCCTTCCGGAGTCTGGTGCTCTTCGCGGAAGTGACCGCCGCACGACTCCTCCCGCGCCAACGCGTCACGACACATCAGTTCGCCCAACTCGAGGAAGTCTGCGACTCGGCCCGCCTTCTCCAGAGTTTGGTTCAGTTCGCCGCCAGAGCCGACGACCTTGAGGTTCCGCCAGAACTCCTCTCGCAGCGCGGGGATCTTCTCCAGGGCCGTCTTCAGCCCGTCCGCCGTGCGGGACATGCCGCAGTAGTCCCAGATGATCTGGCCCAGCTCGCGATGGATCGAGTCGGGCGTGCGGCTGCCGCCGATGCTCAGGAACTTGTCGATGCGAGCCTTCACCCCTTCGACCGCCCCCTTGACCTCCGCGTGGTCGAGGCTGACCTCGGCGAGCTTGGCGGAGCCCAAGTAGTTGCCCACGGTCGAGGGCAGCACGAAGTAGCCATCAGAAAGCCCCTGCATCAGAGCGCTGGCTCCCAAGCGGTTCGCCCCGTGGTCGGAGAAGTTCGCTTCGCCTCCGACGAACAGACCGGTGACGTTGCTCATCAGGTTGTAGTCCACCCACAGGCCGCCCATCGTGTAGTGGGTCGCGGGGTAGATACGCATCGGCGTCGAGTACGGGTCGTCGCCCGTGATGCGCTCGTACATCTCGAAAAGATTGCCGTAACGCTCTTCCACCGGACCCTTGCCCAAGCGCTGGATGGCATCGGCGAAGTCCAAGTAGACGCCACGCCGCACCCCCGCAACCTTGGGGCCGACGCCGCGGCCCTCGTCGCACATGTCCTTCGCGCGACGCGACGCGATGTCACGCGGAACCAGGTTGCCGAAGCTCGGGTACATGCGCTCCAAGTAGTAGTCCCGATCCGCCTCCGGGATCCGACTCGGCTCCTTGTCACAATCTTCGGCGTTCTTGGGGACCCAGACGCGCCCATCGTTGCGCAGCGATTCGCTCATCAGCGTCAGTTTGGACTGGTAGTCGCCGCTGACGGGAATGCACGTGGGGTGGATCTGCGTGTAGCAGGGGTTGGCGAACAGCGCGCCGCGACGATGCGAGCGCCACGTGGCCGTCGTATTGCAGCCCTTGGCGTTGGTGGACAGGAAGAACACGTTGCCGTAGCCGCCGGTGCACAGCACGACGACGTCGGCGACGTGCGCCTCGATCTTGCCGTCCACCATGCTGCGTGTGACGATGCCACGTGCCACACCGTCGACGACGATCAGGTCGAGCATCTCCGTGCGAGGGAACATCTGCACCTTGCCGGCGCCGATCTGCCGGCTGAGCGCCTGATAGGCACCGAGCAGCAACTGCTGCCCGGTTTGACCCCGGGCGTAGAAAGTACGCGATACCTGAGCACCACCGAAGGATCGGTTCGCCAACAGGCCGCCGTACTCTCGAGCGAACGGAACCCCTTGCGCGACGCATTGGTCGATGATGTTCACGCTGACTTCGGCGAGTCGATACACGTTGGACTCGCGAGCCCGAAAGTCACCGCCCTTCACCGTGTCGTAGAACAAGCGATGCACGCTATCGCCGTCGTTCTGGTAGTTCTTGGCCGCGTTGATGCCACCTTGAGCAGCAATACTGTGCGCGCGACGCGGACTGTCCTGATAGCAGAAGCACTTGACGTTGTAGCCCTGCTCGCCCAGCGTCGCCGCTGCGGCTCCGCCAGCGAGTCCCGAACCGACGACGATGACGTCGAACTTGCGGCGGTTCGCCGGGTTGACGAGCTTCATGTCGAAGCGGTGCTTCGTCCAGCGGGATTCGATCGGGCCTGAGGGTGCTCGTGATTTCAGTTCCATGGCTTGCGTCCTTCCGTGCTTTCCGTCATCCGATGATGCCCATCAACACGGAGATCGGGAACGACAGGTTGCCGACCGTGATGACGACTGCCAGGACGCTGGCTGCGGACTTGCGGAGCGCGTTGTAGCGGGGATGGTTCAGGCCCAACGACTGCAACATGCTCCACGCCCCGTGGAACAGATGCAGCCCAAGACACAGGTTCGCTGCAATGTAGAGCAGCGCAACCCACGGGATGGAGAAGCCGTTGACGAAGTTCGAGTAGACGTCCGTGGCGCTGTGCTCGTAGTTACCCAACGCCAGCCCCGGCACTGTGAAGTGCGCCAAATGGAATGCGATGTAGAACAGCAGAAGCGGACCGGTGAATCGCATCGTGGCCGAGGCGTAGCGCGTGGCGACGCTCTGCTTGACCCGGTACGCGATAGGCCTGGCCTTCAACGACCGATCGTAGAGCAACACCATCATGGCGACGTGAACCACGACCGACACGAGCAGCACCAACCGTGTGCCCCAAAGCAAGGGCGGGGTGCCTTTGATGCCAGCAGCGTAGGCGTTGAAAGCTTCGGGGCCGGCGTAGGCGATGAGGTTGCCCGCCATGTGCCCGAGCACGAAACCGAACAGGACGGTTCCGCTGACGGCCAGCGCGGCCTTCTTGACGACCGTCGAATCGAACGGTGTGAGAGTCTTTTCCATGGAAGATGGCCTGGGAGTACGATCGATGAATCCCCCTATAGTGCAGAGAGCGAGCGCGCACTAGGGGGGAGTTGCCGTTGGACAAAACGCCGAAGAGCGTTGCCTTGCAGCAACGCTCTTCGGATATTCGGTGCCGACCACGCCGCACGCTGAGTGCGACGCGTCCGGTTTCAGCCCTTGAGATTGGCGGCGACGAAATCCCAGTTGATGAGCTTGTCGCAGAACACCTCCAAGAAGGTGTCTCGCTTGTTCTGGTAGTCCAGGTAGTAGGCATGCTCCCACACGTCCGCGGTCAACAGCGGTTTGGCGGAGGTCGTCAGCGGAGTCTCGGCATTCGGAGTGCTGGTGATGCTGGCCTTGCCGCCGTCCAGCACCAACCAAGCCCAGCCCGAGCCGAAGCGAGTCATGCCTGCCTGGATGAATTGCTTGCGGAACTCGTCCCAGCCTCCGAAATCTCGCTGGATCAGGTCTGCCAGGTCACCGGCGGGCGGAGCCCCACCCCCACCCGGCTTCAGGCTCTGCCAGAAGAAGGTGTGGTTGTAAACCTGAGCAGCGTTGTTGAAGACGCC
>JBNKZR010000330.1:0-8812 GCA_050301735.1 Polyangiaceae bacterium
AACCGACCAACGCAGGCATCGTACGAGGGATATCTGTTTCCCGATACCTATCGCTTGCCGGTGAGAGCCACCCCCAATGATCTTGTCAGCCGCATGGTGGCAAATATGGCCGGCAAAATTCCGGCCAACACCATCGATCTGGCCGCAGCCCCCACGCTCCTCGAAAGCGGTACGACGCTCTTGCGTGTTGGCATCCAAGGCACTCCACCTCCCGAATTCGAAAAGAAGCCCGCCAACTTGGTCTTCTTGATCGACACGTCCGGCAGCATGCAGAGCGCCGAGAAGCTGCCCTTGGTTCAGCGCGTGTTGACCTCGACTTTGGACCAGCTCGACCCGCAAGACACCGTTTCCATCGTGACCTACGCCAGCGGAACAGCTGTTGCTCTAGAGCCCACCCCCGTCTCCGATTCCGGCACCATCAGCGACGTCATCAATTCGCTCGGCGCCTCCGGAAGTACCAACGGAGCTGGAGGGATCCAACTCGCCTATGAGCAGGCTTCGAGCGCCTACATCGAAGGCGGCATCAACCACGTCATCTTGTGTACCGATGGAGACTTCAACGTCGGAGTCTCGAGCACGGACGGCCTGGTCGACCTGATCGAGGAGGAGCGCCGAAGTGGCATCACCTTCACCGCGCTGGGCTTCGGAGCGAACAGCAACGACGCCATGATGGAAGCCGTCAGCAACGCGGGCAACGGCGTGTACGGGGTGATCAGCAGCGAGACTCAGGCAGATCGCTACGTCGAAGAGCGTCTGCTCGCCAACCTCACCTTCATCGCCAAAGACATGAAGATCCAGGTCGAGTTCAACGCAGAGCAGGTCCTCGCCTACCGCCTGCTGGGCTACGAGAACCGAGCCATTGCAGACGAAGACTTCCGCGATGACCAAGTCGACGCCGGAGAGATCGGAGCTGGCCACCGCGTGACCGCTCTGTACGAACTCGTATTGGCAGATGGAATGGTTCCCGACATCGATGGTGCCCCGGAGATGCTCGCTGGCGACGCCTACGACGGTGAAGTCGAGGTCGACCCCGCCGACTTGGTGCTGGTCAAGGTGCGCTACAAGGACGTCGACGCCACGGCCCTCGACGAGGCGTACGAGACCTCCGCATCGCTGTCCCCAGAGGACGTCGCCGCGAGCCATCGCGACTTGGATGACGACTTTCAGTGGGCCGTCGCAGTGGCCACCTTCGCGGAATTGCTCAAGGGCAGTCCCTACGCCGACGACTCCAGCCTGGGGTCGATCCGCGTGATCGCCGAAGAGCAAGCCGACCGGGACGAGGATCGGACGGAGTTTCTGACGCTGTTCAATTTGGCCGAGTCGATGATGGACTCTTCCGCCCGCTGACGGCGCGTGCGCTGTGGGAGCAATCCCCGTGAGCAAAGCCGGCCATCTCGGCGCGATCGCGTTGATTTGAGCCTGAAGGAGCCCTGGCCCATTGCCGGGGCTCCTTTTTCCGTGTTAGCGCCGAACCCGTGCCGGAGGCGCATCGAACTCGGGCGCGTCCCGCTGCTCCGACGAGCAACGCCGATGGCTGAATCTCTCTCCCCTTCGCTCAACGGACTCCCCTCAGCGGAGTGGATCGCCGAAACGATTCGGGAGCTGCATGACGGCTGGACGCAGCACGCCGACGACGCCGGATTTCGCCGCCGCTGCGCGGGTGAGCTGCAGCGGCTACGCGCGATCTTCCGACACAACTCCAACCTGTTCCCGGCCGACGGTCTCGACATGCTCAAACGCCTGTCACAAGACCTTCAGAACTACGCTTCCCGAGCACCACATGCCAAAGCGGCGCAGCAGCGCGACCTGAGCGAGGCGCTCCGCGAGTGCTTCGGCTACGAGACTTTTCGCCCCGGGCAAGAAGCGATCATCCGCTCAGTCCTGGCAGGTAGAGACTGCCTGGGCGTGATGCCAACCGGTGCCGGCAAGTCGCTCACCTATCAACTCCCAGCGCGCCTGCTCGGAGGCACCACTCTGGTCCTCTCACCCCTCATCGCCTTGATGAAGGACCAGGTCGACGCACTGATCGAAAACGGTTTCCGAGCCACGGCGCTGAACTCGTCCCTCGATCTCGACGAGCGCCGGCAACGCATCTCGGACCTACGTGCCGGCAAGTACGAGCTCGTCTACGCAGCGCCCGAAGGCGTCGAAGCGAGCGTCGGGGGCGTGCTCAGCGACGTCGACTTACGCTTGATCGCCGTCGACGAAGCCCATTGCATCAGCCAATGGGGCCACGACTTCCGCCCAGCGTACCGGCGCTTGGCGGGGCTGAAGCGCCGTTTCCCCGACGTTCCCATCTTGGCGCTCACCGCGACGGCAACCGAGCTGGTCACCCAGGACATCGTGCGCCAACTGGGCATGGACGACATCGATTTGTTTCGTGGTTCGTTCTACCGCCCCAACCTTCGCGTGCACGTCCACCGCAAGGGCAAAGACGGAAGTGTCAAAGACGTACGCAAGGCCATCCTCGGGATGGTTCAAGCGCGCGCGGGGCAATCTGGCATCGTCTACTGTCTTTCGCGCAAGAGCACGGAGACTCTTGCCCAGTACCTCAACGAACACGGTTGCCGTGCAGCGAGTTACCATGCCGGCATGGAAGCCGACGACCGCTCGCGGGTGCAGGATCAGTTCCGCGACGACGAGCTCGACGTAGTATGCGCAACCATCGCGTTCGGCATGGGTATCGACAAGAGCAACGTGCGCTACGTCGTGCATCGCGACATGCCGCGATCGGTGGAAGGTTACTACCAGGAGATCGGCCGCGCAGGGCGCGACGGCCTGCCGAGCGATTGCGTGCTCTTCTACTCGTGGAGCGAAGTGCGCACCTACGACCAATTCGCCGACGGGGTGGAAGACTTCGAGGCCGCCGAACGACAGCGGCATCAGGCACGCGAGATGTTTCGTTGGGCAGAAACGAAGCAATGTCGACACCAAGGCTTGGTCGCCTACTTCGGCGAGGCCATGGAACCCTGCGGCCAATCCTGCGACGCGTGTGGACTCCCAACCGTGCTCGTCAAAGCGCGCACCTCGAGGCGAGCCATCGGCACCAGCCGAGCCATCGAAGAAAGCGTGTGCGACAATCCCCAGCTCTTGGAGCGACTCAAGGAACTGCGACGAGAACTCGCCAAAGAACGCAAGGTGCCCGCGTACGTGATCTTCAACGACGCAACGCTGGAAGAAATGGCCAGTCGAGCGCCCCGCACTCAAGCAGAGCTCTTGAGCGTCCCTGGTGTGGGCCCGACGAAGCTGGAACGCTATGGGCAGCGCTTTCTCGAGCTACTGCGTTCGGTGAATTGACGGTCGCGGCGCGTCAGCAGTACTGGAACGAAACGTTGCGTGCTCGCGGGGAGCGTGGGCCCAGAGCTGGACCCTGGCGACCAGTGCCAAAACGAACCACTCGCAACTCGCCTCGGGCGTCCGTGCCCAAGGAGGCCTAGAACTGACTTTGGGGGACATGGGTAACGCCTACACATGCAGCATCTCCGATCCCTGAGCCCTCCCACCCTTCTCGCGCTCGCCGCGCTCTTGCTCCACCCGGGGTGCGGTGAGCGATTCGGCACCGACGAGGAACGAACGTCCGTCGGTTCGACAGTGAATGGCCCGGACGAGACTCCAAGCGAACCGACCAGCAGCGAACCATCCGCCGCGGGCGAAGAGAACTCCGAGCTCGTCAACGTGATCGACGGTACGGCCATGGGGACGGATGCTCCGAGCGTGGATGAACCGACCGATGCAGGGAGCCCAAACGGCGAGCCGCCCGCCGCAAGCTCCACAGGTGGCGCTCCACCGGCCCCAACGGGAGACGAGACGCCCACCACCGATCCGGGCGAGCAAACACCAAACGAGCCTGGCGTCGATCCCGATGCTGCTGCCCCGGTGGACGTCGTCGATGCTGGCCCCGGAGTAACATCGGGCGCGGGTGGCTCCTCGTCCGTCACCGATCCAACTTCGGCGACAGACGAATGCAAGTCGAACTGCGGAGCGGATGCTGGCTCTCCGGCGCCCATCGACGAATGCCCCGACTGGCCCGAGCAAACGGAAAAAGGCTCCTGCGGTTGCGGTTTCGAGCCAGATCCCTCCTGCGAGGTGCTGGAACTCGCCTTGCGACACCGCTACGGTTTCGGGGGCGACGGCCGCGTCGCGGTCGATTCGATCGGCGGCGCTGATGGTGAGGTCGTGGGCACCGAGCTCGATGGCTCCGGTCAGCTCGAGCTCAGCGGCGCGGGTGACTACGTCGAGTTGCCGGCCGGCATCATCTCAGCCCTCGACGATGCCACCTTCGAAACCTGGGTCGATTGGCACGGAGGAGCGTATGACCAACGTGTCTTCGCCTTTGGAGCGACCATGTCCAGTGGCTTCGCAGGACCGACTGCACAAAGCTACATCTTCCTCTCCCCGAGCGCGCCGACGGGTGGCTTCTCCAATGCCGCACCGCTGACGGCAAGCTACAGCCTGTACGGGCAGGCCTATGCCACGTTCCTGCGAACGGCCGGTCCCTTGCCGGCGAATCGCTCCGTACACCTCGCCCTCGTCGTGGACGATGCCGCAAGCGAGATACGCCTCTACCTCGACGGTGAGCTAGTTGGACAAACGCCCCTCGCTTGGTCCCTGTCTCAGCTCGACGACAGAATCAATCGCCTGGGACGCTCGCTGGTCGGGAACGACGATCTCGACGCTACTTTCGACGAGTTCCGCATCTACGATGCCGCTCTGACGAAAGAGGAGCTGAACAAGAGCATCGAGCTGGGCCCCGACACGACCTTCTCACGCTGACTCCAAAAAGGGGCTGGGCCGCGCGGCTGAGTCCATTACCCTAGCGTTCGTGCCCTCCGACAGCACACATCCCAGCCTGGCCGTCGTCGCCTTCGAGAGCTTGAACGACGACGGAGCACCCGACTACTTCAGTCGCGGCTTCGTCGACGACTTGGTCACGGATCTCGCCCGCTTCTCGGATCTACTGGTCATCGCCGCCCGCGACGACCGGGATGAGCGGTCGGTGCGGGCGGACTTCGTCTTGGGTGGGAGCCTACGACGAGCCGGGGACCGCCTGCGCGTCAGCACGCGCCTGGTGGAGCGAGAGCCGGGCAGCGTGATCTGGGCTGAGCGCTTCGACGCGGAGCTTCAGGACGTCTTCTCGATTCAAGATCGCATCGCTGAGCAGGTCGTGGCCACCGTATCCAATCGCATCAATGCGACACTGCTGACGGCCGCCAGACGTAAACAGCGAACCGAATTGGCTGCCTACGACTACTGGCTGCGCGGGCTCGATCAGCTCAAGCAGGGCTCACTCGCTGCGGATGAACAGGCGCGTCGCTTGTTCGAAGAGGCGCTGACGAAGGATCCGGATTTTTCTCGAGCGCATTTGGGCCTGTCACTGACCTATTTCAATGAATGGAGTTGCCAACTGTGGGAGCGCTGGGATGAAAACGAGCGACTCGCCTTCGCGCACGCCGAGCGCGCCCACGCTCTCGACGCTGACGACCACTACACGCAGATGGTACTCGGCCGCATCCTGCTCTTCCGTCGGGAATTCGACCGCGCCGAACGCTTGTTCGACCGCGCGCTGGCGCTCAACTCGAACGATGCGGATTGTCTGGTGCAGATCGCCATGTCTCTGGCCTTTCTCGGCCGCGCCGCCGACGCGAACGCGGCGTTCGAGCGCTCCGTGAGACTGAACCCGTACCACGAGTCCTGGTACTACGCCTATGGCGGACTGGTCGCTTTCGCCGCCGAAGACTACGCGCGGGGGCTGGAGTACGCAGGACGCGTCGAACCCGACGTGATGGTCGACCTGGCAGCGTACATGGCTGCTGGTTATCACTACACCGGGCAGGATGAGCTCGCGCGGGAAAAGCTGGAGACCTACCTCCGACAATTCGAAAAGAAGATCCTCGCAGGCCGGGACCCCGAACCGGGCGAGGCGCTGCGCTGGCTCAAACACGTCAATCCGTGGAAACGACCCGAAGACGCCGAACGACTCGTGTCCGCCGTGCGTGTCCTCGCCGATGCGCGCTCCGACCACCCAAAACCGTTCGCTCCTGACCCCGTTCGCAACGCTTTTCGACGGGTCGGCTCCTTGTGGGAATTGAGCTACGAGGGACGCGACGTGTGGCTACCTCACATCAAGGGCTTCATCGATCTGCGAAAACTGATCGCCAGTCCCGGGCAGGAAGTCCACGCGGCGGATCTGATGGGCTCGATTCAATCTCAGGCCGATGACGCAAGCCTGGACGAGACGGCGCGCCAAGCCTACGAAAAGCGCCTACGCGAGCTACGATCGGAGCTCGACGATGCCCAAGACAACAACGACCTGGGGCGCCACGAGCTGGCCCAACGAGAATTCGAAGCAATTCGCGAGCACTTGAGCACGTCGTTGGCGCTCGGCGGCCGCGCGCGCCCGCTCGGAGCGCCGACCGAACGCGCACGTTCAGCCGTCACCCAGCGCATCCGCGCCGCCATCAAGAAGATCGAGGCCGCTCACCCCCAGCTAGCGGAACACCTCAGCGGCAGTATTCAGACGGGCACCTTCTGTGTCTATCAACCTGCTACCGAACGCGACTGGCAACTCTGAATCCCACAATACGTACGTCTTTTGCTCGCAAGCGAGAAACGCTTCGAACGTCGAGGCGTGTCCGGGCCGCTCGAGCGCTCCCGTTTCTCGTGCCGACCAGTCGAGCAACTCCGCATCGCGAGGACGACACCCTCCGCTTCTAGTAGCTGGCGTGAGGGGTACGAGAGGGAGGCGTACCTTCAGCATTCACCGTCGTTCCCCGCCTTGGCTCCGTTAGGGCTCGGGCACGATTTCCAGAAACTTCTCCACGTAGCGCTCCCCCATGATCTTGGCGCTGGCCTCGTCAAAGTGGGCAATGTCGTGAATGGCTGTGCCCTCGGAAGAGATGACGGCCGAGTTGGGGACGTAGTCGGGGATCTGATCGACCAGGACGTTGTGCTTCTCCCACTGGCTCGGCCCGATTTCTCCTGCCAACAACGGCACATCCTCCCCGAGGTCCAAATCGGCGCGAAGATCGGCGATCACCGTCGCTACTCGATCGAGCCACTGATCGCTCATCCCTTGGTTGTCGTCGGACTCCCCCTGATGCAACAGGATGGCCCGGATCCGGCCTTGTTCTTGGGCCATCCGGGAGCGCTCCACCGTCATCTCGTAGGCATTGGCGTACTCGGGAGGTACGGGAGCTTGGGTGCCGCCTTCCTTGAGGTAGATGGAAATGAGCTGCCCGGGGACCGCGTTTGGAATCAACCCGATCTGGGAGTTGGGCCACTCCTCAGCCAGCTTTGCTCCAAAGAAGTCGGCCAGCCCGAGGCCGATTCCGCCGGTCGCCCATTGGCAGCCGTGCAGCGGCGGCTCCGCGGGTAACCACTCGCCGGCAGTTTGTCCCAGGCTCTCACAATCGAACTGCACCATGAAAGTCACTCGTTCGTTGATGGGCCAAGGTTCACTCGGCATGGGCGACATCCCCGACATGTTGGACTGACCGATTAGAATGAACAGCTCTTTGCCATCGAACGGCTCATCGGCTCCGGCGGGTCCGCTGGATACAGCACCACCTGCTTCCCCTGGATCGGTCCCTCCGGCAGCAGCCGATTCCGATCCGCCAACTCCTGTCCCGCCATCGGATTGCGGGCCATCGACTCCTGCCGCGCCACCCGTCCCAGACCCTTCGACTCCTGTTGCGACGCCCGTCTCAGGCCCGCTGGCACCTCCAACGCCGCCGGCTTCAGCTCCGCCGACGTCTCCTCCGGTGCCGCTCGCTGCCAAGCCACCACCAGTGCTGAGCGTCGGACCGGCGGTCCCCGCGCCACCTTCAGTCATCTCACTCGCCACGCCGCCCGCAGCTTGGGCCGAGCCTCCAGCGTTCTGAGCTGCGCTGATAGTCGATGAATCGGTATTGCCGCCAGCGGGCACCGTGGTCCCGCCCGCGCCGCCCATGGTGTCCAGTGAACGGTCGGAGCTGGTGCTCTCACCGTCGGTGTCGGTACTCGCGCAGCCGGCGATCCCGCCGAGGACGATGAGGAGAAACGTTCTGTGGGGTGTACGCATGCGAGCCATGTGGCTGGAGTAGCTCTGGTCATCACCCCCGTAAAGCAGCCAACCCGCCAAAGCTGTGCTGGTCACGACTGCGAGCCGCGTGAAGCCAAATAGTTGAACGCGGCGCCAATCGGGCCTCCAGACCCCGGCCCGGAGGGGCCCGTGCGTCGAACTATTTCGGGGGAGCGGGCGGATTATTCGACACGGTCAAATACGAACCGCGCGTTTGGTGATGGCAGAAGGTTCTGCCGTCAACAGCCATCCCCCACGCCCTACTCCCATCGAGCGGCTCCGTGAACCTCTCATGATCCGCACGGCGGCAGGCTGCGGTCCCGCCAGGCGGGCAGATGGTCCTTTCCTGATCTCGCTACAACCCCAACGCCGCCACTGAGCCAACGAGTCTCGTTGCGCGTCGCAGAATTCTTCCGTCACTTCTGGGACGCTGCTGTCGAACTCGATCCTTCCGCGCCTCAGTACGATGAGGGTGAACGCTTCCCGATTTGCTCGCCTTCTGGACTTGAAGAAGCATACCAACAAGCGGGGTTTTCCCACGTCCACGTCGAGGCTGCTGAAATCGAAGACGGCCTGGGCAGACGAGGTGAAGCATAGCCGCCTAGCGACGTGCGATTCACCCCAGGCAGGTCTTGGCAGGCTGTTCAGCAAGCGACACCAAAGGCCACCGAAGACCGGGGGTCACCTCTCGCGGAGCCAGAACGAAGCCGCTCCGCGGCGGTAGTCGCATGCCGATGACGGAGTGGTGGGGGG
>JBNKZR010000331.1:0-8755 GCA_050301735.1 Polyangiaceae bacterium
GCTGGGGCAAGACGGCCACGACCGAGGTGCCAAGACGATCGCCTCCGGTTTTGCGGACGCCGGCTTCGACGTCGATCTCGCGCCGATGTTTCAGACCCCGCGAGAAGTGGCGCAGAACGCCATCGACCACGACGTGCACGTCGTGGGCGTCTCGTCGCAGGCGGGGGCGCACACCCGGTTGGTGCCCGAGCTGATACGCGAGCTGGCCCAAGAAGGGGCCCGAGACGTCATCGTCGTCTGCGGTGGGATCGTGCCGGAGGCCGACGAGGCCGAGCTGAGACGTCAAGGCGTTGCCGACGTGTTCACCCCCGGGACCCCCGTCGTGGAGTGTATCCGTCGCGTGTTGGGGCTGTTGTCCTCCGATGGCTGATGAAGAGAGTATCGAGGACTTCGTTGCCCGGCTGACTGGAGGTGAGCGGCGAGCTTTGGCTCGGGCGCTGAGTCGCGCCGAGAGTCACCACGCGACCGATCGCCTGTGGCTCGACGCGCTGTGGAAGCACGTCGGCGAAAGTGCGGCGGCTTCGTTGCGGGTCGCCATCACTGGCGCGCCGGGCGTGGGTAAGAGCAGTCTGATTGAGCGCGTCGGCATGGTTGAACTCGAAGCGGGGCATCGGGTTGCGGTGCTTCCCATCGATCCGTCGAGTCGAGTCAGTGGTGGCAGTCTTCTGGCAGACAAGACGCGCATGGCGGAGCTCAGCCGTCACCCGGGAGCGTTCGTTCGTCCCAGTGCGGCTGGGCAGATGCTCGGCGGGCTGGCGCTCCACGTGCTGGAGAGCATCGAGCTGTGCGAGCTTGCCGGCTACGATCGGGTCTTCGTCGAGACCGTGGGCGTCGGGCAGAGCGAAGCGGACGCGGCGCTGGTGACGGACGCGGTCGTGCTGGTGGTCGCGCCCGGAGCGGGCGACGAGCTACAGGCTCTCAAGCGTGGGCTGAACGAAGTGTGCGACCTCGTGCTCGTCAACAAGGCGGATGGTGAACGGTTGCTCGAAGCACGTCGTGTGGCGGGGCAGTACGAGGCCGCTTTCGGGCTTTGTCACGGCCAGAAGCCCGAAGTGCTGCAAATCAGTGCGTCGGAAGGCACGGGCATCGCCGACCTTTGCCAATGGCTGAGTCGTCGGGCGGTGGAGGCGACGGCAGCCGAGCGCAAGCAGGTGCGTCGTCATCAACGGCGGGCGTTTTTCGAGCGCGTGTTGGCCAATGCGTTGGTGGAGGCCATCGGTGCTGGGCGTTTCGAAGCCGGCTGCGCGGCCGTCGTGCAGCAGGTCGAACGCGGAGAGCTGCGCGCGCCGCGAGCGGCTCAGCTCGTCGTGGAGCGGTTGCTCTCGCGCTCGTGAGCTCGCACGACCTCTGGAGGAGCTTGGATCAGTTCGATCAAGACACCCGATCCGGACATTGGGTATTCGGCGTTGGACTTCGGGTGAATGAAGCACACGTCGTGGCCCATCGCCCCTTTGCGGATGCCTCCGGGAGCCAGGCGAACACCCGCATCTTGCAGCGCGCGCACTGCCGCTCGGAGGTCGTCCACCCACAATCCGACGTGGTTGAGCGCCGGCTGATGTACCTTGGGCGAGCGGTTCGGATCCAACGGCTGCATCAGATCCACTTCCACGGCCAAGGGACCCTCGCCAGCCAGCAACGTCTCTTCGTCGACGTTCTCTTCTTCACTGCTGTAGGTGTTCAGTGGGCGCAAGCCTAGGACATCGACCCAGAGCGCCCGGAGGTCATGACGGTCGAGCGCACCGATGGCGATCTGCGCCACGCCGAGCACGCGATAGGTCCGCTCGATGCGGTCCTCCGCTTCTGGCTCTGTCACGGAAAACGCGCCTGCACACCGATGGTGCCACCCAGCTCCGTGCCGATGGAGCGTACGAAGCTCACGTTCGGGCCCAGGCTGGCGTAGAGACCTACATACTTGGCAAAGTCGTATTGCAGGCCGAAGTGCAGGTGCACGACGAAGTCCGTGTCGTACTTTCTGTCGTTCGGGGCATCGTCCGTAGCTCCTTCCGTCTCCATAGCCAGCGCGGGTTCGAAGAAGAGCTTCAGCTTGGAGTCGCTCATCGTGTAGATGCGCACGCCCGCGCCGAAGTACTGAGCCGCCTGCGTCATGGTGGTGTCGTCTTCGCCCAAGCCCAGGCGCATCCAGAGGTAGGGTTCGATGGCGTCGAGCAAGGCGAAGCTCACGGCCATGTCCAACGCGCCCGCAGTGCCATAGCCGCAAACGTCGAGTTCTCCCTCACCGTCGTCCTGAAGCGGGCAGGGGGGAGAATCCTCGAACCGGAGCTGCACTTTGTAGCCCGGCGAGTAGCCGATTCGGATGCCAAACTGGCCAAAATGCCCGAAGTCCTCTTCGGCTGGCGCGGCTGCTTGGTCACCTTCCTCCGCGGGGGGCGGGGCTTGCTTGCCGGGTTCTGGCGTGGCTTCCTCTTTCTCCGTGCCCATGCCGACCTGTGACTGCACCTCTGGGGACGCCCGGACGGCGTCTTCTTCAGTTTCGCTTTCGGTCGTCTCCTCGGCACTTGCCAGGGCCGGGCAGAGGCATCCCATCAGGACTACCGCCGAGGCCGACAGCACTCGCAATCCCATCATCCGTCTCACCATGGCGCCGACCATATAACATCGCTGCGGCGCGGACCATGGGGTCGACGCTCGACGGCGATTGACACGTGCCGGCTGCGCTGACGCAACGCGGCCCCGTCACATTGGGAAGGGGCGCTAGTCGCTTTCCCAGGTGAACGGCGGCAGCAAATCTGAGGCTCGGTTTCGAGCACCACGAGCTGGCCCAGTCGGTGCCCGCGTGCGTTCGTGAAGGCAGACGACAGCCCCTCGGGCGCTCGGTGAGCCTGGCATGGGGGCCCGACGCACCATTTGCGTCGCTGTCCTGCACCTAGCCCGCGGCGTGCGCCAGGCCCCCGCGAGCGCCGACAGCAAGGAGGCTCTCATAAATGCTTCGGTAAGAGGTTGTCGATGTCTGTCCCAGCGCGTTTTCCTGAGGGCTCCAGTCGCGAGTGGTGGGCCGTCGCCTTGGAGCTCGAGCGGCGTCGCGGAAGCGGCGTCGTGAGTCAACCCGTGCGCGAGGAGCACGTTACTCGTTCGAGTTGTGACTGCGCAGTGTCGCGCTGGACTTCAGTCGTGCGATTGGCGACCGCGACGGAGGCGCGCTTGGGGAGCTCCCGCTGTACCCCGTCGGGAGTCCAAGTCTGATGCTCGCCGTTCCCGTAACTAGCTACGAGCGCCACTGATGTGAGCCTTTCTGCGTGTCCATGTGACACGGCGAAAATTGCAGAAACATTCCCCTCTCCTTCGATTCGGACTAACCTTGGAGGGATGTTCCGCGAGGCGATACAGAGCGTGGTCGAGGGGGTCGAAGGCGGGCTGGCGGGCATGCTGGTGGACCTCGAAGGCATTCCGGTGGATTCCTACTCTCGGGATGATGCTGGCTTCGACATCGAGGCAGTGGGGGCAGAAGCGAGCGTGCTCGTCAAGTCGATCCAGCGAGCGACGGAGATGTTGGACGCTGGCGACACCCGAGAAGTCTCCATTCGCAGCGACAAGATGGTGACTCTGATCCGCGTGTTGAACGAGACGTACTTCCTCGCTGTGACTCTCACGCCCAGCGGCAACTTGGGCAAGGCCCGCTACCTCTTGCGGGTGTCCGCACCGAAAATTCTGGCAGAGCTCGTTTGACCCAGACGGGCGAGACGTTTCGGAAAGGCCTCTCCATGGCTCGTCGCTTCCTGCTGCTCAATGGCCCAAACCTGAACCGGCTCGGCAAGCGCGAGCCAGGGGTCTACGGTAGCCAGACGTTGGCGGATATCGAAGCCGAAGTCGCGCAGCTCGCCCAGCACCTGGGAGTGGAGGTCGAGGCACGCCAATCGAACCACGAGGGATCCCTCATCGATTGGATCGGCTCCGCTGCCGACGACGGATTTTCAGGCATCGCCATCAATCCTGGCGCGTACACTCACACCAGCTGGGCGATCTACGATGCGATCAAGGCGGCCGGCATCCCTGTCGTCGAAGTGCACATCTCGAATCCGGCTGCGCGTGAGGAGTTTCGACACCACTCCTGCGTGGCGCCCGCCTGTCTGGGTACGGTCGCCGGCTTCGGCGCTCAGTCGTACCACTTGGCACTCCGAGCGTTGACTCAGCACACTCGCTCGGGCCCATGAGCGATGAGCTACTGGCGGCAGTGAGCGCTGGTGATCGTCGAGCGGTCGGGCGGCTCTGCCGCTTGCTCGAGGAGGGGGCCCCAGAAGGACTCAGGCGCGCGCTGTATTCGGCCCCTGGCGTGCCACCATGGACGATCGGGGTCACTGGCAGTCCGGGCGTGGGCAAGAGCACGCTGGTTGCAGCGCTCATCTCCGAGTTGCGAGCAGCCCAATATCGGGTGGGGGTGATTGCGGTCGACCCGTCCAGTCCTTTCAGCGGTGGGGCGATTTTGGGCGACCGCATCCGCATGCAACGACACAGTGCCGACGACGGTGTGTTCATCCGCTCGGTTGCCAGCCGAGGGACGCTCGGCGGGTTGTCTCGCGCCACGGCGGACATGGCGGAGGTCATGCGCATCTGGGGGGCGAGCGTCGTCGTGATCGAGACGGTGGGGGTGGGTCAAGACGAGCACGACGTGATGCTGCTGGCGGACACCACGCTGCTGGTGCTCGCCCCAGGCTTGGGCGATGAGCTGCAGGCGAACAAGGCCGGCATCATGGAGGTCGCGGACGTGTTCGCGGTGAACAAGGCTGATCTGCCAGGGGCGTCGCGCGTGGTGACGGCCATCGAGGGCGCTCTGTCGCTGGTCGACGGCGGGCCAAGCGCAACGAAACACGCGGCTCACCACGCCTCTTCTCCTCACGGAGCCCGCGGCAATTCCAGTGGATCCAGGCCCCAAGTACTGCAGACGGTTGCGAGCACTGGCGAGGGGCTAGCCGAGCTTCTGGCAAGCATGGAGCAACATCGGGTTTGGCTTGCTACTCCCGCGGGCCGGGCGCGCCGTCAGGATCGTCGTCGTGGCGCCGCTCGGCGGAGGCTCGAGATGGCTCTGGTGGATGCCGTGACCGAGGAAGTGCCCGAACAGTTCTCGATTCAAGCCGAGCGTGTGGCTGCCGGTGCAGTGGATCCGATGGAAGCCGCTCGTCGGGTGCTCGAAAGCTACGACGACGAGTTGCGCAAGTCGTGACCGTTCACGGGCCGTGAGTGCCGCGCACGCCGAGCCCGAGCCACACGTGAACCTTCTTGTCGTCGACACTCGAGTCGGTGGGGCAGCCTAGCTGCGCTGGGCAATCGAAGTCGTCGCTCAGATACATGCCGGCGGCTGCCGCGGCGAACAAGCCGAGGGCGAGATTGTCGTCGAGTGCCGTCGACAGGCCGCCTTCGAGTGCCACTTGTGGGCCGCCCAAGAGCTCGCGAGCTTTGGCGACTCCGAGCTGCTCCTCGCCAGCGGCGTCCACGTAGGGGACGGAAAGCGCTGCCGAGCCGCGCAACCACTCCCAGCCCAGCACCGCGCCCAGCCACGGGTCGATGCTGCTCGCCGGGTCCAAGTGATAGATGGCTTGGGCTCCCAGCCTCAGACTGCTCCACTCGCAGGTGGCCCCGTCGACGCAATCGTCGCCTGCCGGGCCAAGCCCGGCGCCCGCTTCTAGGCCCCACCACCAGCGTTGGCTCGTGCGGTAACCGAGGTCCAGCCCAATCGGGACTCGGAAAGAGCCGATACCCGACAGAGCCCCGCTTCTTATCTGTTGACCGAGCACCGACGCCCCGCCATCGGCGTCTCCGAGTGGTAACTCGAAACCGAGCTTCAGACCCCACTCGAAGCCTTGTTCCGGCAGATCCGCATCCGGCGGTGGCTCGGGCGCGTCGACACCTGGTGCGCCAGCGTTCATCTCGCCGGCAGAACCCTGGTCGGACGACGCCATGCCGTCGGCTGTGGCGGTGGGGTTCAAGGATACCTCTGCGGCCTGCTGCACGGAACCGTCTCGCGTCGCAGCATCCGACGGCGCGGCGGAAAGCGGACACGCGAAAAGTAGCGTTGCACTCAGCCAAAGCGGCGTTCCCGCACGAAGCGTCGGGTGACGAAAGCGCGCGCTGCTCGGTGCGGCCGTACGAAGGAGTGGCGGGACGGAGCAAGTTCTTGCCAGCACGGTGCGGTTGTAGTGCGGGCTCTCCAAATGCGCCACAGCTGACCGCGGGTTGTTGCCGCCCTGGGCGTACAGTGTCGCACATGGCGGCGTTTTCCGATGCGGGCCAACCGTGCCCACCCGTTTCAACCAGACTGCAGTCGGCAACGGAGGTTCGGCCTGGCTTGGCGGAGGGAGTATGCCCGTGCCCGCGTCAGCCTCTGAATTCTCGCGTGTCGCCGCACGTCTCAGTGATGTAGAGTTGGGCTCCGCTCAGGCGGGGGACGGCGATTGCTTAAGGAGTTAGCAGTATGATGCGAAAGTTGGGGTTTGTGCTCTTGGCCGGGGTGCACGGCTTGGTGGCTTGTTCGAGCGACGATTCGAACGACCAGAGTTCTGATCCGGTGAGCGAGCCCGACGCGGGCGCGACCGATGAAACGGATATGGCGGGCGAAACGGAAGGCACGGAAACGGCCGCCGTCACCGACATGGATGGCGAAGAACCGGACTCCGGGGCAGAGCCGCCCGACGGGGGCGCCGAAGGGACCGACGACGAAGTGCCCGACGGAGGCGTCGAGGCGCTTTCCGGCGAAGGTGGCGTCGACATCGAGGTGGAAGCTGGTGGTCCGACATTCTCCGTCACGGGTCGTATCAAGGTGGGCGACACGTTGTTCGTCGACACGGATACCCCCAACATCGACAACCCCATCATCTCCAACAATGAGTTCAGCCCGGACGATCCCTCCGCTGACGAAGCCCAGCTGATCTCCAGCCCGAGTACGGTCGGCGGATACATTGGGCCGCTGCCCGTGCTCGACGACCAAGGCGAGCCCACGGGTGAGACGACACCCGACAACCGCGATGCCTACCGCGTCACCCTGGCCCAGGGGCAGGTCGTGACGTTGTTCACCGCGGAGCAACCCGACGAGGCCACGCCGGCGGCCGACCTGGACCTGTTCCTCCTGGAGACGAGCACGGCGACCATCGTCTCCGACTCCCAGGGCGCGGGCGACAAGGAGCAAGTCATCGCTCCCTCCACGGGCGATTTCTGGGTCGTGGTTGAGCGCTACGTCGATGAGAACGAGCCCGAAGATGGCCAGGCCATCTACTCGCTGGCGGTCGGTATCGCGCAACCGACGGCCGTTCAGCAGAGCATCAACATGCAGCGTCTGACGACGGACTGGGAAGCCGTTCCCGGACAGGCGGTGGGTGCTATGGGCTTCGGGCCACAAGGCGCAGACGTCGCTGCAGCCGTCAGTCCCAAAAACGCTCCCGACGCGACTGGCTTCCAGCTGCTGGAGCTCAACGGGGTCAGGAAAGACGTCGCTGCTCAAGGGCGCGCGGGTCTGCTCGATACGATTTTGCGGATCAAGTGGCTGCGCAAGTGGGGTGGCTTCCAGTCGCTCTCTCCCAACTACATCTACAAGACCTTGGGAACGGCAGCCGCATCGGACGATCCGCTGCTGCCTTCCCAGTGGCACTACGAGCAGATCGATCTCGCCGAAGCATGGGCAGCGTCCGATCTCACCGCCAGCGGCAAACGTGGCGCGGGGGTGGTCGTCGCCGTACTCGACACGGGCGTTGCTCTGAGTCACCCCGACTTCGTCAACGCTGACGGCAGCAGTCAGCTGACGGACACCGGCTTCGACTTCATCTCCGATCCCGATGTGGCGGCAGACGGTGATGGTCCGGACGACAACCCCGACGATCCCGGCGATGCGCGAACGCCTGGGGATAGTTCGTTCCACGGTACGCACTGCGCCGGCACCATTGCCGCCGCAACCAACAACGGCGAAGGGGCTGCCGGCGTGGCGCCCAACGCCAAGATCATGCCGATCCGCGTGTTGGGTCGTGGGGGCGGGACGTTGGAAGACATCCGTCAGGGTGTGCTCTACGCAGCTGGTCTCGAGAACTCGTCGGGGCAGGTGCCGAGTGAACCTGCGGACATCATCAGCATGAGCTTGGGTGGTCCTGGCTCCAGCGACGCGATGGCCGCAGCAGTGGCTGCGGTCAACGCCGAAGGCGTCATCGTGGTAGCTGCGGCGGGCAACTCGAACGCGCCTGCCGAGCTGTTCAGCCCTGCTGGTATTCCCGGGGTGATCACCGTCTCCGCGACTGACTTCAACCGGGAGAAGGCGTTCTACTCGAACTTCGGCTCCAGCAACGGCACGGTCGACGTCGCCGCTCCCGGTGGAGACACCGGTGCGGATGCGAACCTCGACGGGCAACCCGACGGTGTGGTGAGCCTCGTCTTCAAGAACGGTGGCAATACGCAGTACGCAGCCTATCAGGGCACTTCGATGGCTTGCCCACACGTTGCGGGCGTGGCGGCGCTGATGAAGTCGATTTGGCCCGAGATGGGGGCGCAGGAGTTCCGCAACGCTCTGCCTAACATCACCGTCGACATCGGTGACCCGGGTGAGGATCCCATCTTTGGTCACGGCCTGATCAACGCGAACCTCGCGGTGACCTTCGCCATCGAGCAATCCGGCGAGGAGGTGAGTCTCGAGCCCGGTCTCAGTGTCTCGACCACCATCTTGGACTTCGGCGGTGACGTCAATTCCATGCTGCTCGCGGTTGGCAACACGGGGCAAGGGGACCTGACGATCGACAACGTTACGGTGAGCGACGATTGGATCCTG
>JBNKZR010000332.1:0-8742 GCA_050301735.1 Polyangiaceae bacterium
GTAGGGTAAGTTGGTGTTGCCTCTCTCTCTCCAGCATCACCTGAATCGCAGCCGTTGAGTGAAACGACCAGCAGCGCCATCAGTGGAGGTGTCAGGGCACCAGAGCGTCTGCCCGCCTGCGGCACGCGGCGACAAGATCGCTCCGAAAGCCCGGTCCCATCAACGCCATCTACCATCATTGACCTTTCCTATACCTTTGACACTGCGTTGTCGGTGCACTCACTCCATGCTGGCAGCGTAGTCGCAGAACCCATTTCGACGATCGAAGCGGGACGCACTGCTCTCGTCGTCCCAGGAGGCATTGCCGTTGGGTTCCCAACTGTCCGTCTCCGGCTGGTACTTCATCAGGACGCTGTTGTGTCCCGCATATTCGCGTACGAAACCAACGGCCACCTGTGTTCCCGCGATTTCTGCCATTCTTTCTAGAGAGAGGCCCAGCTCGCTGCGAGCACAGACTCCGTCTTCGTCGAGCAACACGGCGGGGTTGGAGTACTCGAGCAGGTGAGTCCACAGGCAATCATCGCAGCCTCCCGGGGCGTCGCCCACTCTCGAAACCTCGAAGCGCACGATGCAGATGTCGAGCCCGAACCCTTCGTCGCCGATGATGTAGTACTCGACGTAGCCATCGTAGGTCGATTCGTCGACCGTTGCTTCGCCGCGTTCACCGCAGACACCTACCGCATCGAAGCCAGCATCCTCAGGCGTGTCTTCAGTGGGCTCCTCCCCAGTAGGCATCTCCGAACCGGGCCCCTCAGCAGTGGGTTCAGCTGGCTCTCCGGGACTCGTTTCGTCCGACTCTGCCTCTCCACCGTCCGTCTCGCTGGCGCCATCCGTTGGCATTTCACCGGCGGTCGGTCCTGGGACTCGAGCGTCAGTGCTCCCTTGGCCGGAGTCCGAGCCCGAACAGCCGCACAGAACGATGTTGATCAGCAGGGCTCGTAGTGGTCGGAACAATTGCATCAGATACCTACCTTCGCTGCAGGGCTCACTGCGGATACAGGGAGCTTGCCAGTGTATGAAACCCAAAGATGAAGCCGGCTCGGGTGTTCAGCTTCCACGTGGTCTCGTCGCCAGACACTCGCTCGAGCTGCCCCGCGGCAGACCAGTTGACGAATACATCCTCGTCGCTGAGTCGAGTCGGTTCTCCCAGAACGAACGTGTAAACTGGGGGCGATGCCACGTAGCTCCAAACTTGGGTTGCCAGGTTGTTGTCGAAGTCGAGTTCGTATTCCAGGACCCGAGACTCACTGCCGGAGCTGCCGTCGTTGTCCAGAACCAAGATATGGTCTCCGCGCACCTCGAATTGGTGCTGGTGCAGGAACCTGTCAGACCCGTCCGCGAAGTCGAAGGTTGAACCCGAGAACCCTAGCACCCACTCACAAGTGCCGCTCTCGCGATCGATCTTGGCGATGCTGCTAAAGTTGCGCATACCCAGGTAGTACGCGTCTTCGTCGGGATCGTAATCCAGCGCGTTAGCAAACGTCCAACCGTGCTCCAGGTCGTCGCTTCTGTCCTGTTCGGGATCGAAGCAGTCCCAGGCGGACCACACCGTTTCGATGTCACCATCGCCGCTCAGCTCCACGATCTGGTCTCCACGGATCGTCACCCCATCCACCTCTCGGTACTCGACCACGATTGCCCCGATGGTTCCGTCCGGGTGTTCAACGAAGTCGTGAGCCAGCAGTGGAACGGGAACGGACTTGGAACCGGAGCCATCTAGCCGAACGCGTACAATCTCCGATTCGTCCGACGGATCGCCGGACACGCTCCCGGCATTGTAGATCAGGTGTTCGCCATCCGCAGACAGACGGGCCCGATAGAAGTCCAAGTCACGGTCATCGGTGTGATACCAGACGATCTTCCCTTCGGGATTGATGATGGTGATGGCGGTCGTGGCCCCAAGAACCGGCACCAGCGTGAATTGGTCGTGGCCGTCTCCAGTGACCTCCAAGTCTGGCAGGCCTAGGGGGAGACTTCCCGTAGTGAAACTCTGGATTTTGCCGTCGAGGGAGACGTCATCGGCGACCACCACGACTCGGTAGAAGTAATCAGTCTCCGCGGTCAATCCCAAGAGTGCTGCCTCGTGAGATGTCGACTCGGAAGACAGCGGAGTGCTCAGGCCGAGCTCTTCTGTCGGACCATATTCGACATAGCCAGTGCTGGCCTCCTCAGTCTCCCAACTGACGATCACGACCGTGGAAATGTTGTCGCTGACCCGGGCCTCGATGCTTTGTGGCGATAAGCTGCCCGGGCCAGGGTCGGTTCCACCACTCAGTTCGCCTTCGCTGGTGCTTTCTTCCTCCGGCTCATCGTCATTGCTTGCGCACGCGGTGAGGGCGGCCGCGGCGCCCAGCGCCCACGCCCCGTACAAAGCCGCGGCACCGAGCATCGGTGGGGTCAGGGTTACCAAGGTCAAGAGAACCCGAGTCAGCGTGTCTTGCTTGCTAGCCTTCTTCATTCAGTCTCCTGGGGTATCACCCCTTCACGCTCGCCGACCTCGATGACGGACAAGAACGCGGGGGCGGGATTCTGACAGCCGCCGCACATCATGCCGACCACCCACGTGCCGTCCTCATCAGACTCGAGTCCGGAGAACAGCTCGCCACTGTTCTCTTCCTCGGCGGCTGCCAGGTCAAAGCGCCCGGTGCCGTCGAGTTCAACCCGATACATCTCTGTCGCAATCACTTCCAAGTCGAGGATCCGCTCCTCCAGATCAGCGACCGACATGCCCGCGTAGAATGCGATGAGCGCTTGGTCGGCGGCACCGCGAGGGAATGAATTGCCCAACCCATCTCGCGTCAACTCACGGTAGTCCAATACCCAAGGTTGTTCAGCCGGCAGCTTGACAGTCGCACCGGATGACAAGTCCGCGCTGAAGTCCAGTAGGCCACACCCGGTAGGTGCCTCCACGCTGTTGTTGTCCGACTCTGCGTCAGGTTCCACGAACACCATCGTGACTGCGCCGCGACCTGGCACCGATCCTCGGGACAGGACGAACATGTAGGTGTGCTCCTCGCTGTCGACGTACTCTTCCGCGTAGTCGACCTCGGTGCCAAATAGGGTCAGGTCGGAAAGGTGCGCGCAGTCTTCTTCCGCATCCGGCTGGTACTCCAGGTATCCATCGACGTCCGCCATGTTGAGCTGTCCACTCGCCAACTTGGCCTCCGCCTCGACGCGGCTGGTGTTCAGAAGGCGCAGGAAAGCCACGTTGCCCAGTTCACTTCGCGCATCGAAGTCATGGCACAACAAGTCATCCACGATTTCGTTCCAGCAGATCTCGAGGTCGACCGCCGGCGCTGCGACGACGCTGGGCAGCGAAAGCGATGACTGAGCGACATAGTTGTTGTCGTCACTCAGCGCTATCCGCACTTCTTGGGCGGGTTCGGTCGTCTCAGTCGGCTCCGCGGGGCTATCGGATTCGCTTCTCGCGTCATCATCTTGGGAAGTATCGCCGCCACATGCGTTGAGCACGAGCAACCAACTGAGTTGACTGACACGTCGGATGCTGAGGTTCACTGAGCGCCTCCTGGCGTTGGCGCGCCGTTGAGAGCGTACGGATCGGCGATGTATTCGTTGTTGCCGACGAGCTTGTTGTAGTGGTCGTCCTCCCCATCATGATCGAGCTTGACGTCAAAGACGGTTTGGTGGTTTGCGGTTAGCTCGCGGATGACACCGTGGGTGCCGTAGTTCCCGAGACAGTTCCCGTTGGCTGACTTCACGACCATGCCTCGTGAACGATAGTGCATCCAACTGCCGCAATTGGTCGGACGCGTCGTACTGCCCAAGAGATAGTCCGCTGGGAGGTTACCGCTCGAGTCTTCGACGGAGCCTAGCATCCAACGTTCGGGGCTACTCGCACCTTGGTCGAACGCCACGATCTCGGGCACAGGCATTCCAGCCGGAACCGGATCGGTCCCACCGAGGACCGGCGCCGAGAACACCTCCTCGCCCTCCGCGAGGTTGACCACTCGGATTTCCACCTCCATTCCTCCGGGCACGCCAAGTACGACGTCACGGTGCGGACCAGTACGGCCAGAACCAGGGCGAGAACGCAGGACGTCCTCTCCTGCGATGCCGAACTCCAGCCACACCTGTTCGCTTTCAAGCACCTGCTCCCAAGTGACGACCAGCAACGTGTTGACGTCGTCGTGAACTACCACGTCGACCCCCTCGACGAATACGGCTCCGCTGGCATCCCCGCTTGGGACAGTGTCGGCAGGTTCGCTACCAAGAGGCTCCTCTTCGGGGGGGCCGGGGCCTGCGGCGCATCGGTGGAGGGAGCGACGGGCATTGACAGAGCGGGCGTTGCGCCACTGGCATCCAACGCTGTGTTGGCACCCGTGGGGCTCGCCAGCGATGGCCCCTCCTCGCCGACGGGCGCGGCGTCGGCGTTCAGAGTGCCCCCGGCCATGCTCGGCGTCCCATTCATGTCGCTTGGTGCGCCCTTCTCAGCGCAGCTGAGCAGGACGAGGGCAATGACCGGAAAGCACGGAGTGCGGGGCAGCGCATCGATATCTGCATCGTGCCGGTATCGGGCTTTGGCACCTGGCAATTGAAAGCTGAGCATGACGGGGCTTGACGCAATTCTCAGCACAGATCCTGCGATGAACACCCGCGTTCTGACTGCATTCCAATAGAACTGACCGATTACGCGGATGCTGCCTCACGGGAGCCGCCATTGCACGGTGGGCGACGTGGGGATTCTCTGCATGGCGATGTTTCGCGCCAGGCTACCGAGGAGTGGAGCCGCTCCATCCCCGCGCGCTTGACTACCGTCAGTACACGAATGGGAGCAAGGCGCGGCGCTGAGCTGGATACAGCGGTCGACCCTCTTTGCCATCGAAGTCACGCCGATAGGCTCGGTGGCGTAGGGTCGCCCAGGCGGTCAGAATCGCAGCGCCCAGCGCGGCGAACGTCATCGCTGCCCACGTGCGCACAACTGGCGTGAATCCAACCCACGTCAAGATCCCTGACTCCTGCCCACGCTGCCATGGCAGCGTGGGAGGAGCCAGGGCATGCCAGCCGCCATCGACTTCCACGATCAACTGCGCGACGCAGGCGTAGTAGTCCGCAATGTATCCCTGAAGCACCACCTGCCTACGAAAGGCAACACCCAGCTGCGAGCACCGAAGCGCCTGCCACAACACCCACTCTCCGCGCGACGGCTCATGCCGCATGCGCCGTGCCCGCTGCCTCACAACCTTGCGCTGATGTGAACTGACTGACCGTGACCGATGAACCATACTGACCTCCAGGGCTCCGCCCGACACATTCACCAGGCGCAGGCAGCGTGACGCGCCACTGACACGTTCCATCGTCGTGGTGGCGCACCCGACTTGGCGCGGCGCGATGGTTGCGCCGCGATCAGTGGCGGGCGGCGCCCTGGAGGGCGGTACCCCTCGAAGGCCCGCTCAACTCAGTGCGGAGGAGGTCCCGGACGACTGAGGTATCCTCTCATTTTCACAACACGCCAAACGTCTCTTTGGTGAATGAGTGCTCCAGCAACTCGAGCGCATAGGCTTCAAGGGGTAAATCACGCCTGTCGTCAGCCATGTTCGACAACGCCGAGTACCAGTACTTGCCTTGGTTGTAGAGCGAAAGGGTTCGGCGCGGTACCCGCAAGTGGCGCGAGGGCGACGAATGAGCGCATCGCGTCACGGCGAACCGAGGCGTTGAACCTTCGGCCTGCGTCGGCGCTGTGCGAAACCTATCGAACCAGAGGGCACGATTGATGGCCTGCTGAAACCGCCATGTCGAGGACAGCGGCAAAAATCGACCGGGTACGGACAGGCTTGGTCCCGAGGTGCGCAGTGCACGTAATTTGCGAACTTCGGAAGGCCGAAGAGGAGATGAGTCGTGCCGGCCATTTCGGCCCCGCCCCTTTGAGCGACCGACTCGTTCTCTTGTAGTGACGGGAGTGTTACTCTAGTCCGAATACCAGACGAGGACGGATAACGATGAAACAAGAGCACTTCGCAAGACTTACGAGCGTCACGACCGCAGCACTGTTGACCGTGGCTGCCTGCGGCAGCGAGGACGGCAGCTCCGGCGGTACGAGTGCCGCCAGCGAGATGGGGCCGACCAGCTCTGCTGGCATGAGCGCGGGTGCAGCCAACCCCCTGCCTCCCGGCGATGGGTCAGATTCGGCGTCGACCCCAGTTACCCCGACACCCAACGCGACGCCCCCTGGGGTGGGAATGGTGACGGAGGGCCCCGGCGCGGCGGAACCTCCGAGCGAGGCGACTCCACCCTCGACGGCCGGCGCCGCGGCCACGACAGAACCCCCAGTCGAGTCCGAGCAAACACTACCGCCGGAAATGGGGACGATGGGCGACGATCCCGAGGAAACCACGGAAGACGCCTCCAACGTCGTCCCCGAGGAGACGCCCCCGGCTTCGAGTGAGATGCCCGTCGACGAAATGCCCGCCGTCCCGGCGATGGAAAGCGAAGAGATGAGTGGTGACATGCCGGGCGAAGGCTCCGAGGAGGACCCACCCGAGGAGACGCCGGCGGAGGAAGCGGTCGACACCTGGGATAACTTCGCTCAAGACTTCTTCGTCAGCTACTGCGGCCCGTGCCACGAAGAGGGCGGCGCCGGAGCGGGCGGCGGCCTGTACGCCAACCTGGAAGACGTGATGGAAGACGCCGATCCCATCGCGTGCGGGACCACGCTGTCTGAACAGTATCGAGAGGAGCGCGGCTGCAACTACGGCCGCAGTGCTGGCCAGTTCCCTGCGGGCAATGGCCCCCAGCCGACGGAAGAGGAGCGGGAACGCCTCATCGCCTGGATCGACGCCGGCATGCCTTAAACTTTCCGAAGTGCACGTTCACGTGCCGTTGAGACAGCGCTCGACGAATTCGAGGTAGCCAGTTGGTTAGCCAAAGCATTGTAGACCGGCATGACTCCGCACCCAGTCTACATTCCGACAGGAACCGTTCGGCTGCTGCGCAGTCTGCTGTCGCAGCGGCAGGCTCTGTTGGTGGAGCGACGGCGCTGGTTGGCAAGTGAAGTGGTCCCCAACTAGCGGACACCCTGGGAGGGGGTTACTCTCCCGAGTGGAGTCCGAAATTGACCCGAAAGAAGAAACGAAATCGCTACACGGAGCAGTTCAAGGCCGAGGCGCTCCGGGCACTGGACACGCGGGGTAACCGCACCATCGCAGAGGTCGCCGAAACGCTGGGTGTGCCCGAGCAACTCCTGCACTCGTGGAAGAGCCGGGCCAAAGCTCAGCACACGAGCAACGACCGTGGGGAGAGCCTCCAAGACGAGGTACGCCGATTGCGACGTGAGCTCGCCGAAGTGAAGAAGGACCGCGACGTCCTGGTAAAATCAATCGCCGTCTTCGTGAAGGAGCGCAAATGAGCACATTCGAGCTCATCCGCGCGGAGGCGGCGGAGTTCTCGGTTCAGCGACTGTGCCGGCTGCTCGAAGTGTCTCGGTCAGGCTACTACGAGCACATCTCCAAGCGCTCACGCCCAACGCCACCGCGCCACGAGCGGTTGCTGGCACTGGTCCGCGCCATTCATGCCGAATACGAAGGCGCCTACGGTGTTCGGCGCATGCATCGGGAGCTCTTGGCTCGTGGTGAAAACTTCAGTCGAAAGGTGGTGCGCCGAGTCATGCGTCAGCACGGCATCAGGCCCGTTCAGGTGAAGCGATTCTGCAGAACCACCGACTCGAATCATGACCTCGGATTCGCGCCCAACCTGCTCCAGCAGGACTTCTCCACAAGCGCCCCAGACCGCGTGTGGGTTGGCGACATCACGTACATCTGGACTGCCGAAGGCTGGTGCTACCTGGCCGTCCTCGTCGACCTGTTCTCGCGCCGTGTCGTTGGTTGGGCGATGGCGGACAACCTGCGCACAGACCTGCCGCTTCGAGCGCTTGAACGAGCCTTGGTCGCTCGCGCCCNAGTGCCTGGCCTCATCCACCATTCGGACCGGGGCAGCCAATACGCCTCCGCCACGTACCGCAAGCTGCTCGCGAAGTGGAAAGCGTCTCAAAGCATGAGCGACGCCGGCAACTGCTACGACAACGCTGTCGCCGAATCCTTCTTCGCCACCCTCAAAAAAGAGCGCCTACACCACATCAGCTTCTTGACCAGAACCGAGGCCTACGACGCCGTCGAACGCTACATCGAGGGCTTCTACAATCCAACCCGCCTGCACTCCGCACTTGGATACCTCAGCCCCCTGCGCTACGAGCGACAGCATCTGACCCTCGCCGCCTAAACTTGCTTATCAACCTGTCCGCCAGACGGGGATCACTCCACCTTCCCGTCCTGGTACCTCCTCGCCAGTGCGGCCTCGGGTGAATGGCAGGTCGTTAGCCGGACTATGAAGTCGACTCTCCTCTTTCAAGGCGTCCCCATCGCGCAAGTCGAGCAGGACGACGCCGACTTTCCGACCTACTTCGGACACTACCGGCTCGTCGATGACAGTAGCGCCGACCCCGTGGTAGCTCGCGTCCGTGAGTACCATGACTTCAGCGTCCGCACTTGGCCACTTATCGAGCAGGACCGCTATGACGAGGTTGCCAGCCAGGAAGAGCAGTTTGCTGACCTGATCGAGTCTTCCGATTGGTCGCTCCTGCAGCCCGACGGCAGCTCCGTCGCCATCCTCATACCGGTCTTCTGCACAAACTCGGAGATCAACTGGCGCCTCGCGTAGGGCCGTGCCGGATCCCAGCGGGCCACCTCGCGCTGCGAAGCTTGGTCGCTTCCATTCTTCTTGCTACCCCTG
>JBNKZR010000333.1:0-8647 GCA_050301735.1 Polyangiaceae bacterium
AGCAACGCTTCTGCAATACCGAATTCGGCGACCTGAAACTGACCGAGCAACAACGGGCAATCGTATGTCTGTTGTTATTGCGGGGCCCTCAGACACCTGGCGAGTTGCGCACCCGATGTCAGCGTATGGCTGAATTCACCAGCGTCGCTGAGGGTGGCCAACCTGGCGCGAGCCAGAGTGGCAGCGGACCCAGAGACGAGTTGGTCGCCCAGTATCAACAACTGCGAGGCCTGAGCGTCGATGGCATCGCGGGGCCGATCACCCGCGGCGAACTGATCAAGGACTACTTCGCACTGACCCGCAATAGCGAACTGACCGATCAGACGTCGGCTGAGCAGGCGGAGCAGGATTCGGACGAGCCCAAGATTGCCGAGAGTTTCAGCTCTCACGGTGCGGCCTCTGCCTTCAGTCTGGCGGACGTGGACAAAGCACGCCAATCGCAGACCGAACCGGGCGACGAGGCGCCAGCAACGAGCCAGGAAGGGAGCGCGACGCCCGAGCCGGAAGCAGAAGCGGAAGCGGAAGCAGAAGCGGAAGCGGAAGCGGAAGCGGAAGCGGAAGCGGAAGCGGAAGAAGGTGCAAGCGCTGATGCGGCGGCCAGCGCAGAGGACGAGCGTATCGACTTCTTCTTCTTCTTCAGTCAGGCGGGTGTGGATCCCGCGCCCGGCGCGGTTTCCGGTCCCGAGTATCTGGAGTGGATTGCCAAAGCCACGCTGAACCAAGTCGTGCGCGCAGGAGACAGCGGTCAGACGGCGGGCTCGGAGTTGTCGCTGGTGCTGTTGGACAAGACGGGAACGGTCCGCCACGCCAACCGACAGTACACGCTACGAGGACCAGAGGACTTCGCCGGCACCACCAACTCACTTGGCGAACTGCACCACAGCGACGTGCTGGACGGTGACTACACCCTCGAACTCACACTCGAGTTTTTCGAAGGCGATGACCAAGTCGTCGACAAATACACCTCGCCAGTCATCGTGCTCAGAGGTGGCGGCCCACCTCAGGTGCGTTTGCTCGGCGCCGTTCCCCGCTGCAAGCTGGCGCGACTCCGAGGCATGCTGTTCGATACGAACAAGGCGTTTCTACTTCCGTCCGCCATTGCCGATCTCAAACAGGTCCGGAAGGTCTACGAACAGAACAACCCGAGCAAGCTGCTCGTCGTTGGCCACACCGACACGACCGGAGACGCATCGATCAATGACTCGCTCAGCCTGGAGCGAGCTCAGGCAACCCTCGCCTACCTGGAAGACGACGTCGATACTTGGCTGAAGTTCTACGACTCCAGCGTGCGCGAAAGCCGCCGCTGGGGGGAGCCGGAGGACAACCACATGCTGACCGCCGTGCTCGGCGATTCGACGGTGGTCACCTCCAGCGACATGCAGCGCTTCAAGGAACAAAACGACGTCGACGAAGAAGGCGTGGGTACCCAAACGCGCCGCGCGTTGATCACCCGCTACATGGCGCTCGATGGCGAAGAGCTCGACTCCGGCGAGTTCGACATCGAAGCCAAGGCGCATGGCTGCGGCGAGAACTTCCCCGTGGACGACACCGGGCAAGAATTGGACACCGCTCCAGAGGACGACAAGGAAGACGCGTTGGATCGGCGCGTCGAGTTGTTCTTCTTCGACACGGAGTTCGGCATCGCCCCCGCTCCCGTAGGGGACAACTCCCCCCCGGGCAGCACTCAGTATCCCACCTGGCGCAAGCTGGCAAAGCGAGCCTTTGACAGCGTCATCGTCGCGCCTCCAGGCATGCGGCCTTGTCGTGTCTTGCTGATTCGTGACGGCGAACCCCAGGCGAACACAGCATTTGCCCTGGAGTTCGACGGTCGAACGGCAACCGGAGTGACTACGGCCGATGGCTTCGTGCAAGTGTTCCTTCCGGAGTCGACGACGACGGCCGTCCTTCGAATCGTCGAGGACGATACCGAGATCGAACTCGTGTTCGGCAACCTGGCCCCGGAGACCGAAGCGTTGGGTGCCCAGCAGCGTCTCAACAACCTGGGGTTCAGTTGTGGTCGGGAGGACGGCGAATTGGCAGATGTTGCCACTGCAGCGCTGCGTTTGTTCCAGAAATGTGCCGAACTCTCCGAGAGCGGCGAACTCGACGATTCGACATCGACATCACTCAAAGCACAGCACGGAAGCTGAGCCGCCAAAGCAGAACGTCAGCCATGCCCAGCATAGAAGAGCTGTTGAAGAACACCATGTTCATGGAGGCCATCAAGGCCGATCCGAGTGGTCTGGAGCCGTTGGGGCCTGCGGGGTCATTCGAGGCCAAGGCTCCGCCGGTCCCGCAATCGGTGATCGACAAGTCCAAAGATCCGAGCTTCGACGCCAGCGACATTCCCATTTGGTCTTGGAAGCACGACCCAGCAACACTCAACAAGATCACCGACATCGAGTGCCTGGTGCACAGCGTTGGTTTCAAGCAGCAGAGAGTCTGCAACGACATCGAGTTCTCAGACATCGAGCTCACCCATCGCGGCAAGAAGCTCACTCTGGAGTTGAACCAGAAGTTCTTGCTGGAACGACGCTTCATCGAGAACGGCACAATCGACGGAGCCAACCCCCTGTGGCCCCTACCCGAGAAGGTCGACCGTAGCCTGCTGATGATCTTTGCGTACGAACGCACGGGCGAGGACAAGATCGAACCTCCGAACGTGCCGCTGAACGCGGACAACTTCTTCCCCAGCGGCACGCCGAAAGTCAGCGTTCCTGATGGTGAAGGGCATGCCACCGTCGTGAGGAATCTGAGGATATTGGTCGCGGTCGAGCTGGTGTGCTGCAAAGAGGCGAACGACTTCGAACCGTTTGGAATCATGGGTGCCGGCCGCCTGAACCCTCACACGATGGTTACGGCAAGTGAGCCCGTGAGCGAGATCAAGTTCGAACTCGCACTGCGCCGCCCCCGGGCCAGCGCACACCACCACCATCACCACGACCACGGCGACGGCGAGCCCCACATGGCCTCGGAGGTATCCATCGGCTACTACACGGACACCAACCAGAGCCGAGACCTCGGCGCGTTCCTGGGCCTTCCAGTGCCCGTGTGGGAGCGCATCTTCGACTACGTAAGGCACGATGAAACGACATCTCCCAAGGTCGTGGTCGACCCCTCTCGAGGCAGCCGTCGAACCATGTCCGATGCTCTGGATGTCCCTCACGACCCGGGTCTGATCCCTTCTCCCATTCCCGTCATCACCTTCGATAGTCGCGATCAGGAGGATCTGGAGAAAGTGCCGAGGCAGGGAGCCTACGACAACATCCACATCGCCCCGAAGATGCGGATCCCCGGACGCAGCACCTTCGAGAGCAACATGGCGCCCATTTGCGCCCACGATTGTCTTCACACCCACTGGCGTTGGGGAGAAGTGTTCAAGGTACTGTCCGGCGGCAAGCACCTCAACGGCTGGGACAACGCCATGCACCCGTATACGGTCAGCGGCGCGCCGCAAGTACCGCACAACCAGACGATCACCACCGCCCTGATCTCAGATACCTCGAACAAGGGGTTTCATTATCGTGTGGCCGTCAATGGCAGCGACCGCGCCGCAATGGCGCCCGGGATCTGGCAGATCGGCTTCCACCACGGTTGCGCCTACGCCCTGACCCTCGACTCGCGGTTCATCAAGCAAGTTCGGGCCATCTTGTCGATTCTGGTGACCGCAGGCAAGGTGTTGACACCGCCATTCATTCCGCCGGTGGTGCCGATTCCGCTGCCCGACCCCAATGCGGTAACCCTCGACGATGTACCTCCGGCCGCGTTTGCCATCCTCTACGGGTACTTCTCCCTCGACCTGGGTGACATCATCGTGGACGAGCTGGGACAGTTCCTGCGCATCGATCCTGCGGAAGACGCTCCGGACCAGCGACTTCTCCCGGCTGCGGGCAAGGCGCTGACAGACTTGGAAGTCTTCTAGTAAGACTCGCCGGTCAGGGCGCGTAGTAGCTCACTCGATGGGCGTGCTGCGGAGCTTTTGCGACCCATGCCCCGCCCTTCCGGTCACAGGCGATCGCGGTGTAGAGATCTGGCGTGGTCCAATCACGCTCGGTCCAGGTTTCTCCCTGCAATCGAAACAAGTAGTGTTTGGTGATGGCCCAGCCGCTGGTCCCGTCGTCGCGTAAACACACCTGCCGCGGTGGTTCCGGACTCTGAGTGGGGCGGGCTCCCCGCTGCCACCCGCGTGCCGGGCCGGGCGCTGGGGAGTCGACGACCTGTACGGTCTCGCCCCGCAGGTGAACCCAACGCGCTGGTCCCAAAGCGACGACCACATCCTTGCGCGTCTCGACCACCGTCAGCATTTCAGCCGCCACCGCGCCAACGGCATGCAGCGCAAGCTCTCCGCCATTTTCATCAATCGTTTGCAGTCCCGGCCGATTCTCGACAATGGTCCAACAAGTACCCGCGTCGCAGCTGACGTCCGCGAGCGGCGCCTCGGTCTTCGACATGGACACGAGTGAGCCATCACTTGCAAGCCGTGCCATCGCGCCGGATTGTTCACCCCCGACGACGAGCAACTGACCGTCGGACATCTTGGACATCGCGCGAGCTTGGAAAGGCAGTTCGACATCCCATGCTCGCTTGCCACTTTCGTCAACTTGCCAAAGGCCGCCGCGCGCATCCAAGGCGAGCAACGTGGCGGGCTCGGGCCACACGGCATCGACGAGGTCGTACGGAAAGCGCACGGAGCTCGGCTGCCACTGACCGCCCAGCAGACGTGCCGAAGAACGGCCCAGCGCCCAGCCCTCGGGCTGGGCGTTCGTGACGGCGTCCGGAAGTCTCAACACCAGTTGAGTCACCCGTTGACTCTCCACGTCGAGCCAGTCCAGCTGTTTGACACCGTGATCGACGAGGCCACACAGGCTCAGCCCCGTGAACGACAGCCCGATCCAAAGGCTCTCCGACGTCGACCGAACTCGCTGCTCGCGGCCGAAGTAGCGCCGAGAGCACGTTGCTGCAACGACGACGGCCAGCACCTCGCTTGCCGTCAATGCCAGGAGCCACCATGCCGGCCCCGCGAGCAGCGTCACGACGACGTTGAACGCCACGACCAGTCCAACCAATGCCAGCACCACGAAGACTGCTGGACGGATCACTTGCGTCAGCGCCGAAATCGTCCGGGGACCAAGTCGGTCGAGCGGGGCGTGTCGCTGCCCCAGGTTCACAGCCAGCAGCCACAGTAGGAGCAAGCCGCCGGCCAAGATCAACCATCCAGCAGATTCGAGCAGCCAGTACAGTGCCAACAAGCCGACCAGGGCGAGGCCGGCCAACATCAGCCACAGCGCGATCCAGAGCGCCCCCATGTTCAGATCCTCGACGCCATGGCGGGCGCGCGGCACTTGCGCGGGGATTGGCTGGCGGAAGAACGACAAGGAGCAGTGACGCTAATCACTCGCGCAGTGTACACTGCTGCTTGCCAGCCGGCGCGCACCAGGGCTCCGCGCTAGCCCATTTCGCGTTCGAGCGGCGCT
Organism: Polyangiaceae bacterium; assembly: GCA_050301735.1. Lineage (GTDB taxonomy): Bacteria > Myxococcota_A > Polyangia > Polyangiales > Polyangiaceae > SZUA-265. The sequence continues at coordinate 5,475 of JBNKZR010000333.1, forward strand.
ATCCGCAACCTCCGTCACTCTCCGCAAGCCGAGAAAAACCGGTATGCTGCTGGATATGATGCGATTCGGGGTTTGGGGCAGCGTCGTCTGTGGGCTCGTCTTGATGGGAGCGTGTGCGGCTTCCCGCCTCCCGCCGGAAGCCCCGCCGGTGGCGCCGACGCCCATCGTGCCAGCGCCCGAGACGGACGACAGCGTGGAAAATGGGTTGGAAGATGGGTTCACTCCCGCGCCGGACTGCCAGGCGGAGGGGGACCAAGTGGTGTGCGGCGGCGGCCTGTGTGAGCCGCTCGGCGACGGAACGTACGCTTGCGAGGGGGACCGCACCTGCCGCTTTGGCGAGGCGGGTGGCGGCAATCCGCCGATCTTCTGTCAGGACGATGGCGGGACGCGGGAGAGAGAGAAAGAGGAGTCTGATGAGGCCGACCCCAACGAGTCCATCGACGGTTCGAAGGGTCCGTGCAGCGTCTCGATGATCGCGCACTTCAAAGCCTACACCGGTGCGTCCGCGCCGGTCGACTACGACCCGAACGAGGTGGGGCAGGCCAACCTAGCGCAAACCCAAAGCGTGTACCTGCCATACGGCCACAAGATATCGTTCGACGTGAAGCCGAACCCCGATCGCATCGCTCCTTGGGGCGGCACTTTCTCCTTCGGGCTAGAGCAGAGCAAGCCGAACCAGGACGAGCTGAAAGAGGTACTGCCCACCAACGGTGAACGTCCCAGAGCGTACGTAACGAAAGACCAAGCAGACCAGCTCGAGGAGCGTTGGAAAGACACCTGGTCAAAACAGAAGAAGAAGTATCCGAAGGTGAAGCTCGGGCGCCGCCGCGCACTGTTGAAGGTCAAGCTCACCGCCTACTGGGATCCCGACGACGAGGACGTCCCAACCTGCGAAGCGAGCCGCGAATTCACCATCATTCATCCCGACCCGCCAAAAGGGCCGACGAAACGGCTGAACCTCGGTGGCGAAGTTGGCAAAGCGAAAGCGAAGATCAACGAAAGCAAACGCCCTGACGCAACGAGGCAGCGCAAGACCCGTGTCTTTCCCGAAGATAACCCGCGGCCGATCTACCGGCACCAGGGTTACTACGTCACGCCCGTCGTAACGTTCTGGAGCGTCCCTGGACCGCTCAACGCCTGCTGCGAAAAGCGAAACCGCAAGTACCGCGTGATTCAGTTCGCGCGTGCCTACACCGAAGGCGAGTTCAGCAAGCAGGGAAAAGACTGGAAGCTCGATGCCTCGCAGTCAGAGAAGCAGAAGGCAGAAAACGGTGCGGATCACGACCCGGCCTTCCCCGATACGCCGCAAACCTCCTCCGCTGGCGGGACGCAGGAGCTTCCCGGCAAGGGCCTGCTCCAGATCGATGCGCCCGGCATCCCTCCGACGTTGTACGACAAGCTCGCGTCATCGGAAAACCGGTCAACCTTCGTGCAACAGTTCGTGGCGCTCCTGGTCTGCGCGCACGCGCAAGCCACCACCGACGTCCATCACCTCGAGACCAGTGAGGTCAAGAGCGCCGCGGTCGTGACCATCCGCTGGACATTCCCCGGCAAAGGTGCCGCACCAATCGTCACCCTGAAGGCGGACGACCTCGCCGTCGACTGCGCCCCACTCGCCACGATCCTGGAGTGCAATGAGCTGAAGGGCTCGTACGAAAAGCCCAAGCTCACGGACTCACAGATCCCGCGACTGAAGACGAAGCCGCATGCTGCGCTGAAGACCGACGTCGAGCGGTGGGCGCAGAAGCCGGCGGAGAGCTTCGAGACGAAATGTGACTGATGAACGCGCTCGGTTTGCCCGTCTCCGCAAGTGCCCACGACACGCCGCGGGTGGAAACCCGAGCAAGTCCAAACGGCTCCAACCCCGTTTAGGAGGATCAGAAGCGATGGCTGCCGCCCAAGGCGACCACGGGTTGTGCGTGCCACTTGCCCGGGCGCCGCGCGTTTTGGGGCCACGTCGGCGCAGAGCGTGCGCGCGCCATCATCGCGGAGTCGCAGCCGGTAGAGGCAGTCGCCCTGATTCAAGTACGCGTACTCGAGCTGAGCCGCGCCGCCGAAGCGACCGCTGAGCCAGAGTCCGTGGGGGACCGAGCCACTGAAGAGAGGCTCTCGTGACGCCTGGCTGCGCCATCTCACGCTGCGCGGTGGGAGACAACCGAACCGAGTCGCGAGAGCGGGTGCCGCTCATTCAGTCATCAGGCTGTTCTGCTCGACCTGAACGCGGTTGTCGGAGCAGAACGTGCAGTTCGGCCCGTAGAAGTACTTGCGGCTCTCGGTATCTCCCATCAGGTGGGCTCTGAACCACGCGGCCGCCGAAGAAAGAGAGACGCCTCCCGCTCCCTGGTACACCCAGCTACCGTGATCCGCGTTCAGTTCGTCGAGGAAGAAGGCAGGCTGGTCCGTCACCGTGAGAAAGGTGTTTCTGACGCCAGCACAATCTACCGTAGTATCTTTGCCGCCGCAGAAGAACAGCATCGGGGTATGAACACCGCTCAGCTCCCTAGTCCCGCAAATCGTTGCAAGAGCTTTGTAGCGCGGCTCGGATGCAGACATGCAAGTCGACATTCCGCCATAGGAGTGACCGAGTTGGCCCATGTTCGCCGTATCGAGGCGGTTGTAGTAGGGACTGCTCGGGTCCTCAGCCTGCTCGAGTATCCAATCGAGGCCTGCAATCGTGGGGAGAGGGTCACCTTCGGCGGTAGCCGTGCTGAGCGAAGCAACCACGACGAAACCATGCGAGGCGAGGTGATTCAACAGAGGTGAATACTGCCCGCACCAGCGGTTGGCGCCCGAGTCGACGATACAATCCGGGGGGTTCTGTTCGGGGTTGTCCCTGTACCCATTCGCCCAGATGAGGACCGGGTGACAGTACCCGCTGTCGGCGAGGTTCGCCGGACGGTACACGTTGAAGCGTTGCTGTTGATCCCCGTAGATCGGATCGGGGACGACACCCGCCAAAGGCCCCACGTTCTTGTCAGCCGCGACCTGAAACGGGCCCGCCCTCGTCGGATCGGCGGCAGGCAAAGCCTCACCGACGCAGCTGCTGAGCAAGCCACTCTCGTCCGTCCCAGTCGCGCCGCCGGCCTCGCTGCCTTCTTCGGTTTCACTGCCGGCTCCGCCTCCCCCAAGCTCGCCGTCGCCCGCGCCAGCATCCTGACCATCTGCTACTTCAG
>JBNKZR010000334.1:0-8613 GCA_050301735.1 Polyangiaceae bacterium
CCGCAACCTTTGCGCAGCTCGGTGACCGACTGACGCCATCGATGGCCCACCAGTCGGAGCATCTTGGTGCAAGCCGGGAGGCCGGAGTACGGTTCAGTAGCTGCCCCGGTGAGCGTTCGAGTGCGCGCACCGGGGAAAGCCAACTGAATGGGCCTCTTTCTGGGGGCGGAACCCAATGAAACCCCGAGACCCGTGTGCTTGGACGCCGAGCTGTGCTGAATCATTCACTGACCCGGTGCGTCGAAAGTGTGACAGCAGCCCCTCTTGCACTGGCGGCGCGGACGCACCAATGTTCCCCTACCGCGTCTCGGGAAAGGACAACGCATGGCAATTCCTAGCATTCTCATTCGACTGACCCCTTGGATCCTGGCTTCGACCACGGCGCTGACCGGCTGCGGCCCCAAAGCCGTGCGCGGCTCGGACGTCGCTGGCCTGGACGACGGAGCGATGAGCACAGGTCTCGACCGGAAAGACCTGCAGGCTATGTTGAAGACGAATCTCGACGCACTGCAGGCGTCGGCAGCCGTCCAGCGTTGGGAGAGCGAGAACCGTCCCACGGTCGCCGTGTTGACCATCCGCAACGAGACGAGTGAACATATCGAAGGCGCGCTCAACGCGCTGATCAGTGACATCGAGACCTCCCTCATCAACGCAGGCCACGTTCGAGTGATCAGCGCCGAGGACCAACCCGAACTGATCGAGAAGGTCCGCGCACAGCAGACGGATGCCTTCGACCAAAGCCAAGTGGCGAGTTGGGGACAGCAAGTGGGCGCGCGCTACTTCGTGACCGGCAAGGTATACACCGTCGACGAGCGCATGGACGGCGAACGTCGCGTGCAGTACTTCCTTTTCATGCGTGTGCTGGAAGCCGCGACGGGTGACATCCTGTGGCAGAACAAGACCAGCGTTACCAAAGCGCTCGTCAACTGAGTCTCACGTCGCGTCGCTCGTCCATGTCGCGGTCCAGGTTCTCACCATGGTTCGTCGCGCTGTGTGCGTGGCTGAGCATCGCGTGCGCGGGGCATTCCGCTCAGACGAAGGATGCTCGCTCCGCACTGGACCGCGATGCGCCGAACAAGGCGCTGGAGCTGTACAACAAGCTCTTGGAGGTCGACTCCGAAAAAGACCTCCCCAAAGACACCGGCGGAGACAACGCGCTGTTGATCCTCGACCGGGCGATGGTGCTCCAACAATTGGAGAACAACGAGCTCAGCGCACGCGACCTGCAGACGGCGGACAAGCAAGTCGAGGTACTTGATTTCTCGCGCAGCACTGCGGACGAGATCGGTCGCTATCTGTTCAGTGATGACGTGGGTCCGTACAAGAGCCCGCCGTACGAGAAGTTGATGATCAACACGATGAACATGATCAACTATCTCGTGGAGGGTGACCTGAGCGGTGGCCGCGTCGAAGCTCGCCGCTTCGCCGTCATGCAGAAGTATCTCAAGGACAACGACAGCCCCGGCTCGGAGCTGATGGGTCCAGGGAGTTACCTCGCCGGCTTCATCTTCGAACAAAGCGGAGAAGCTCAAAGTGCCATGCGCTACTACGACGAAGCCCTGTCGGCGGGCGAATTCCACACCCTCGAACCGACCATCGTCGAACTGGCAAAACGCGCCTCGTACCGAACCCCGCGCATCACGGCGATTCTCGAAAAAGCGGGCAGCGCACCGGAAAGCAGCTCCCAGAACGCCGAATCTCCCAACGAAACCGAAAGCGACGGTACGGAGCCAGATGCCGGCAACGAAACCGCAGGAGCCGACGACAGCTCAGGGACGATGAGCACCCCGACCAAAGACGCAGAGGTTCTCGTCATCATCAGCTTCGGTCGCGTTCCCGCCAAGATTGCCAAGCGTGTCCCGATCGGGCTGGCGCTCACGTACGCGAGCGGTGCCATCAGCCCCACCGACCGGGCCCAAGCCAACCGCTTGGCAGCCCAAGGCCTCGTCACCTGGGTCAACTACCCGGAGCTCGAAAAGCCGAAACGCTACATGGAAAACCCCATGTTCACCGTCGACCAGCGGGACCACGGACTCGACGGCGTGGCCATCGACAAGCTGACGGTGGCTGCCTACGACGACAGCAAGGGCCCAATCGTCGCCTCGGCCATCACACGCATGATTTCGCGAGTCGTCGCAGGCCAGGCAGCGAACAAGGCCGGCGGTGAGGGTGGGGTCGGCTTTCTGTTGTCGCTCGCCACCCAGGCCACGCTGACGGCCGCTGACACACCCGACACCCGAAGCTGGTCAACCCTCCCCGGACGCATTGCGCTCGGACGTGTGAGGGTACCTCCAGGCAAGCACGTGATCCGGCTCGGTGCGCGAGGAAAGACCCTCGAGCGTACCTTGGACCTCGCACCCGGTGGCTGGGCCGCGGTCAATCTCACCGTGCTGCGTTGAGGGGCGTCATCACTCCTCGAACTCGAGCGGCCACTAAAGCCTCGGGTTGACCACCTCGAATGTCGGACAACAATAGGTCGATGAGCACGCAACCGCTGTGGGTATTCGCTCTGGTCGCACTCGGAGGGGGCCTGGTCGGCGGCGGACTGGTTTACACGCTCGGCCCATCCACCAATCCCGGCACGGAGCAGGACGCTGAGGCCGCACGTAGAATCGACCGGGCGGCGTCCGGATCGACGAAGACGGCTGAGACGAAGAAGGCCAGCGACGCCGACGTCCGAGACAGGCTCGACGAGCTCGACGGGCGACTCCGTTCGCTGCAACGTTCGATGACGGCGCGGGAGAACCTGAAGCGCTATGCAGAGGCGTTGAGTGAACAGGACGATGCCGACTCACCCTCTGAAGAGCAGGGGCGCAGACCCGAGCCCGACCCCGACAATCCCGCCTTCGAGTTGGCGGTGCGCACGGTCTACGATCGCATAGAGTGGGAGAAGAACGAGGAACAACAAGCCGAACGACAGTTGCGCGGACGACGCCGGGCGGAACATCAAACGGAAATGTTGTCCGAAGACCTGAGCTTGAGACCGGCTCAGACGGATCGCGTACGCGCTATTCTCGCAGAGCAGATGGCGGCCTTTGCGGAGTTGAGAAACCCGAACAACCAGGAGCAACGTCCCCAAGGGCGTGACGAGTGGAGACAGCGCCTACGCCAAATGCGCACCAACACCGACGGAAAGATGGAAGAGGTGCTCGATGCCGAGCAACTCGAGAAGTACCGACAACTCATGCAGCAACGTCGACAGGACCGTCACGAAGCTGGGCGCCAAATCTGGCGAGGCGACTGACCGAGGCCCACTCGCGCTCGCCCAGCTAGTTCTTTGAGGCTGCGTCTTCAGTGACCCGCTAGAGACCCGAACTGGCCGGAGCCGGGGTGGCACTTGGCGGCGGAACCGCAGCATCCGGCGCGCAGCCTTCCTCCTCCAAGAACCACTCCTGCGTCGGCTCACCCGCCACACATTCTGCCAGACTCACCCATCCTGCGGGGCTGGCGGACAGGCACAACGCGGGTTGGTGCAGGGGCGATAGAGCAGCGTAGCCCTGCCCTCGGTCGCGAATCAGGAACCGCTGATGGTCGAACTCGTGCAGCCGAAATAGCACGGCGAGATCTCCGATGTCCGAACCGGCACCCTCGATTTCCAGATTGTAGTTCGTCAGCGAGTTGCGCACCTCGAACGATCCTTCACGGGAGTGGATTAACTGCCACAGTGATCCGGATAGGTCGCACCACTCGTCGCCGGCACGCACATAGTTTGTGCGCACGCCGACAAGAGTCACCGGCGGACCGATGTCGAGGCATCGATCGTCCGCTTTCAAGAAGAACCGCACGCGCTCCCCCAGCACTACGCCACCAACCGTTTGACACTCGCCTGCATCGGCGATCGGTAGCAAGCCAGCATCCGTGGGTGCTGGCAGGCTGGGCTCAGCGCTGACGGTGGGTGAAGGAGGCGGGATATCCGGCGTTGGCGGAGCAGCTACCACCGCCGCGTCCGGCGGCTCGGCAACCCCCGCATCCGGGGGCGTCACCACCACGCCTGTGGGCGCGGATGGCGGGGGAGGCGCCGTCGTCGCCGCGGCGGACGTGTCGTCGACCCGCACGATGACGTCGAGCTCGGATTTGCCGCAGGCTTGCAGCGCCAAGCACAGCAAGGCGAACCCGACGGCGGTGTCCTGGAGCGGCGCATGTGGGAGCATGGCGTTAAAGCAGCGTACAGTTCTTCGGTTGACCTGCAAGCGCCACGATGTCTGAGCTGCTTGGCGAGGCATCTCGGTACACCGGGTGTATGATGGCCTTCGCATGGACAGCGGTGTCTTTCAGATCCGCTCCTGAGTTCGACCAGATCCGCTACACTGCAGCTCCCCGTGTCTTCCGCCCGACGCCCCAACCTGACCAGCGCCAAGGCCCGTGCCTCTGAGCGGCGTTCATCGGAAGAGCTTTACAACAAGATTGTAAGTAACGAACCTGACTGGCAGAAAGAGGCCTTCGACGAGTACTACGAGCTCGTCTACCGCCTGGTGCTGAAGTCGCTCGGCCCAGCTGCCGAGGTGGATGAGGTGCTGGACGACATCTTTTTGAGCTTTTTTGAAAGTGCTCACCGGATTCGAGCCTCCGCAAAGATGAGGAGCTACGTCGTCTCGATCACGATGAACCGCATCCGGCACGAGATCAGAAAACGCAAACGCCAAGAGCTCTTCCAGCGACTCATGGGCAAAGCAGAAGAAATAGACCACCGGGCCGGCAATGACGATCCGAAGGCCAAAGCAGCGCTGATCCAGCTCGACCGCATTCTGGGCGAGCTGGATGGTGACGAGCGGTCTGCGTTCTTGCTGCGAAGCCTCGAGGGCATGGCCTACGTGGAGATCGCCGAAGCACTGAGCATCTCCGAATCGACAGCTTTGCGATGGACGCGGCGAGCCACCGAACACGTGATGAAGCGAGTCGGTCGCAATGCGTTACTCTGCGACTACATCCGGGAGAGGTCCAGTTGAGATGACGGGCCGTGAGCCTCCCACCGAAGAACAGGTGGCGCGGATTTTCCGTAGCCTGGCAGAGGACCACGCCGCAACTCGAGGTGGGGGTTCGAAAGAAGCATCTTGGCGACGACTACAGATCAAGTGGCAAGACCGCGTCAGAGAGCGGAGCTCAGGGTGGCTGATCTTCCCGGATTGGCGCATCAAAGTCGGCGCCCTGGCAGCGGCATGCGCGTTGGCACTGACGCTGCTCTATTGGCCGGCGCCGCGGGATCTGTCCTTCGAGCTACGCGGCGAAGCAAGCGCGGTCGTGGATGATGGATGGATTCGCGCAACGACGAAGGACGTCGCGCTGGACTTCTCCGACGGCAGCCTCGTGGAGCTGGCTCGAGGCACACTGCTGAACGTCAACGTGCTCGGCGCGCATAGCGCACTGGCGAGGATCTCCAACGGCAAGATCACGGCAGATGTACACCACGCCGAGACGACGAATTGGTCATTCCTCGCGGGGCCCTACGAGGTCCGCGTGGTCGGCACCGCCTTCGAACTCTCGTGGCAAGACTCACATTTCTCTTTGTTCATGCGTGACGGCCAGGTGCGAGTCACCGGGCCCAACCAGCAAGTCTGGGTCGTGAGCAGAGGGGAGAATCTGGACTTGCCTCCGGCCCAATCGAAGCCCCTCAGTGTCGTATCCAGCGCAGCAGCGCCGGCCCCTGCTCTAGAAGAACCCGCCGTCGCCGCGACCAACGTGGCCAGCGTCCCTCGCCCGCGTCAACCCAAAGCAATCCCCGCTGGCGACGACTGGTCGAAACTGCTCGCTACAGGCAAGTTCCAACGCATCGTCCAGGATGCCAAGTCACGCGGCATCGACGACATTCTCGGCACAGCATCGACCAAGGACTTGGCAGCTCTGGCTCAAGCCGCAACCTACACAGGCGAAAACGCACTAGCGAAGAACGCCTGGCACAAGCTCCGTGATCGCTTTCCCGGCTCCTCCAGCGGAACCCGGGGCTCGTTCTTCCTGGCGCGCCTGGAAGAGCGGCAAGGGCAACAGGCTGACGCCGTACGTTGGCTGGACACCTATCTACGCGAAGCGCCGGGCGGGGTGTACGCCGCCGAAGCCCACGGGCGCAAGCTGGTGCTGACCCGACGTATGTCGGGCGCGAACAGCCCCCGGGCGCGCAAACTGGCGCGTGAGTATCTCGAGCGCTTCCCGCGGGGTGCCTACGCCGAGACGGCACGTGCTACCCTCGCCCATCGGTGAGAACGATTACACGGCTGTTCGCGTTGTGCGCCATCGCGCTGTCGACGCTTCTGTCCGGTTTCGCCGCGCGCGCGCAGCCGGAAGCGAGCGCCCCGAGGGTGCGCATCCAGCGACCCTTGCAGGGGGATCCGCTGATCGACGAAGCCGTCATCCGGATCCTGGGCGAACTCAGCGCCGTGGGGCTGGACGTCGAAGTGCTTCACCGCAGCGAAGTACTGGAAGGTGAACTCCCACCCTTGGAAGCGGGAACGCACGGTCTGCTGGCGATCCGACGTGAGAGTCAGTGGATCGAACTCGATACTTGGGCACCAGACGGTGGCAAGCCCTACTCGCAACATGTCGATGCGAGCAGCCCCCAGACGAACGCCGAGGTAATTGCGGTCCGCGCCGTGGAAGCGCTGAGGGCCAAGTGGCTGGAGTACGGCGAGCTGAGTGACGCCACCCTGCCCGAAGAGGTGCGCGAGTTCACACGCATCGATTCCTCCCCCCCGGCACCCTCGCCAGCTCCGAACGAAGAACCAGCTCCTCCTCGCCCAATCGAACCCTCCCCCCGCTCTACCACGCCTTCGGTAGACGAGCAGCGCCCCGGCCTGGAGTTGCCGCCACTACCCGACTTCGATACCGAGCGCTGGATGCTCCAGTTGTCGCTTGGACCGAGCCTGGCGCTGGAAGGCGCTGCTGGCAACAACCTGGGCCTGCGCGGGGTGATTCTCTTCGGTCGTTCCGGACTGTTCGCGGGGGGCGGGATGGGGAGCGACTTGCAGCGACCCCGAGTCGCGTCTCCAGCAGGCAGCGCGGACTTCGACAGAACGCGTTACATGGCGGTAATCCGAGGCGAAGTCCAACTCGGCAACACTGGGAATCTCTACCTGATGGGGGGTGTCGGCTTGGCCCGCTTCGCCATCAACGCCAGCGTCGGGACGGCCCCGGGCCTGGTAGCGCGCGACAGCATTCAACACCGAGTAGCGGGCGCTCTACAGCTGGGTTCCACCTTCTGGCTAACCGGGGCCTTCGGCGTATTCGCGGAGGCGGAAGCGGAAGCACTCGACCAGGCCATGGTCATTCGGATGGACGAACGCGAGGTCTACACTTTCGGAGGCCCGACCCTCGCCCTCGGGCTCGGTCTGACTCTACGACAACCCATCGAAAGATGATTCAGCGCTGAAAGCAAGCTACGCGGAGGTTGACCATGAAACGCGCAAAGCTGGTATGGGTGTTCACACTGTTCCTCGTGATGCCCTTCGGTTGCAAGAACGATCGGGCCCCTGCAGACCAAAGCCCAGCCGAAGACGGACCTGTCGTGATTGGCAGTGGTCGGTTCCAGAGTGTCGGCAAGCAAGTGTCAGGCGCCGTCGAGCTACGCAAGTCCGGCGACGACTACGAGCTTCGGCTGGTCGGCGTCACACTCAACCACGAGGGCGAGGCGCATGTGTATTTGGTCGGCCTGGATCGGGCACCGAACACCCGGGCCGTCGACGATGTCGAGCTGAAATACGACATGGGACCTTTGGAGAACGGCAAGCCTGAGCAAATCATCCCGCTGCCGAGCAAACCGGACCCCGCGTTGGGTTCCGTCGTGCTGTGGAACCCCAAATACGGCGCTAACCTAGCAACCGCCTCGCTGGCTCGACGAGAGTGACACTCTTCGTCATTCGGCCAGATTGGCGAAGTACTCCCACTCTCGGTCACCCCATCCGGGCAGGTGCTCATGACCGTAGTCGGGGTAGAGCACGCGGATCTTGGGCGACGCTATCTTGTTGAACGCCGCAAACTGCGACGAGGGGGGACAGATGGTGTCCATCAAGCCGATCGCCATCATCGCTTCGCCGGTGATGCGCGGGGCGAGATGTTGCACATCGATGTAGCCCAGCTTGGTGAACCATTCCCCGACGCGCTCGTGCGTCGGATCGTGTCTGCGGAAGAAGTCCCGCAGCTCTTGGTAGGCGTCCTTGGCCAGATCCATTTCCCAGACGCGCTGATAGTCGCTCAAGAACGGATAGACGGGAGCGAGCTTCGTGATGCGTGGCTCCAGTGCAGCGCACGCCAGCGCCAGCGCCCCACCTTGAGAAGCCCCGCGAGTGCCGATGCGGCGCTCGTCGACCTCGTCCATGTTCATTACTAACCGTGCCAACTGAACGGTATCCAGGAAGATGTGCCGGAAGAGCAGGTTGTCGGGATCGTCCGCCAGACCCCGCACGATGTGACCGGAAAGAGTGGGACCCTTGACGGACCCCACGTCTTGGCTGAGCCCACCCTGACCGCGACAGTCCATCGACGCCACGACGAAACCGCGTGCGACCCACGGCAGCTTGTCGACGAAGTCGCCGCTGTCGCCGCTATAGCCGTGAAACTCCAAGAGCGCGGGCTGGCGCTGCGCACGCTTGGGGCGCAGAAACTTGGCGTGCACGCGAGCGCCTCTGA
>JBNKZR010000335.1:0-8581 GCA_050301735.1 Polyangiaceae bacterium
TCGTTGGTCGTTGGGGAGAGCAGACACGGTCGCGAGAACGACGGTCGCGACGAGCTGGCGGAGGTGCGTGGGAGGGGGTCAGTGCGACAGAGTTGGAGAAGGTGGCGAGCTGAGTCGCAGGTCGCAGATCTGCTCCGCGCACGTGGTGCAAGTGGCACGAGGGGACCCACGTCTGCTCCGGGGAGTTAGTGGAGGTGGCGCGAGGAGATCCAGATCCGGGTCGGTGGCTGCTGGCGGATGGGAGGTGGCGTCTCACCGACGCGAAATGCCGCGGCACGTCAAGTGGCGGAAGACGTGCCTGTGCGCTGCGATCCAGCGAGGCGAGAGTCGCCGACAGCAACCGGTTGGACCCGGTCGAGGAAGAGAGCGCCGCAGAACGGCCTGGTGCTCGGCGACGACGCCGGAGGCGTGGCTCGTGAGCTGGTAGCCTGACTGGTGGCTCCAGCGGGAGACTCGAGAAGCGAACCGCTCAGCGGAGCCACAGGCGGTTAGCGCTCCAATTGACTCACGTCGCGCACCGCGCCGCGCGCAGCACTGGTCGTCATCAGTCCGTAGGCGCGCAGCGCTTGCGAAACCTGGCGCTCACGTTTTGGCTTCCAAGCTTCGGCACCCTTGGCGTCCATCGTTTGGCGGCGCCGTCCGAGAACCTCGTCACTCACTGCCACGTTGATCTTGCGCTGCGGAATGTCGATCTCGATCAGATCGCCTTCTTCGACCAGCCCCAAGGCGCCGCCCTCGGCGGCCTCCGGCGAGGCGTGGCCGATGCTCAAACCGCTGGTGCCACCGCTGAAGCGCCCATCCGTGATCAACGCGCAGGCCTTGCCCAACCCCTTCGACTTCAAGAACGACGTCGGGTACAGCATCTCTTGCATGCCGGGGCCACCCTTGGGTCCCTCGTAGACGATCACGACCACGTCGCCCGCTTTGATCTGGTCGCCCAAGATCGCTTCGCAGGCGGCATCCTGCGAGTGGAAGATGCGGGCCGGGCCCTTGAACTTCAGAATCGAATCGTCCACTCCCGCCGTCTTGACGATGCAGCCGTCGAGGGCGATGTTGCCGAACAAGACCGCCAACCCGCCGTCTTTGCTGTAGGCGTGCTCGAGATCGCGGATGCAACCGTTTGCGACGTCGTCGTCGGTGCTGTCGAAGTACTTGTCCTGGGAAAACGCGACCGTCGTGCGCACGCCGCCGGGGGCAGCTTTGGCCCAGAGTCGAGAGGCATCGTTCGCACTGGGGCGCCGGATGTCGTTTTCGTCCAGTGCTTGCTTCAAGGTCTTGCTGTGCACCGTGCCGACGTCGGTGTTCAACAAACCCGCGCGGTCGAGTTCGCCCAAGATGGTGAAGATACCGCCAGCGCGATGCACGTCTTCGACGTGATATTGCGATGACGGTGCCACCTTGCACAGGTTGGGCACCCGCCGAGACAAGCGATCGATGTCCGTCATCGTGAAGTCGACGCCGGCTTCTTGTGCGATCGCGAGCAGGTGCAACACGGTGTTCGTGGAGCCGCCCATCGCGATGTCCAGCGTCATTGCGTTCTCGAAGGCTTCGAAGCTCGCAATGCTTCGAGGTAAGATGGAGGTGTCGTCTTGCTCGTAGCACTGGCGAGCCATCTCCACGATGCGTTTTCCGGCACGTTCGAACAGCTCCCAGCGTCGCTTGTGGGTGGCCACGATGGTGCCGTTGCCAGGTAAACCGAGCCCAAGTGCCTCGTTCAAACAGTTCATGCTGTTGGCGGTGAACATGCCAGAGCAAGAGCCGCAGGTCGGACAAGCGGAGCGTTCGAGCTCGAGCAGCTCCGCGTCTCCGACCTTGTCGTCACCAGCGGCGATCATCGCATCGATCAAATCCAGCTTGCGCACCAACTGCTTGCCATCTCGATCGCGGGTTCCTGCGGTCTTGCCCGCCTCCATCGGGCCGCCGGAGACGAAGATTGTCGGGACGTTCAAGCGCATCGTCGCGAGCAACATTCCAGGCGTGATCTTGTCGCAGTTGGAGATGCAGATCATCGCGTCCGCACAGTGCGCGTTGACCATGTACTCGACGCTGTCGGCGATCAGTTCCCGGCTCGGGAGCGAGTACAGCATGCCGTCGTGACCCATGGCGATCCCGTCGTCGACAGCGATGGTGTTGAACTCCACGCCGTAGCCGCCCGCCGCATCGATCACCTTCTTCACGCGCTGCCCCATCTCGTGCAGGTGCACGTGGCCGGGTACGAACTGCGTGAAGCTGTTGGCGATCGCGATGATGGGCTTTTCGAAATCCGCGTCGTTCATGCCGGTAGCGCGCCACAAGGCGCGGGCGCCGGCCATGTTTCGCCCATGGGTACTGGTGCGACTTCTGTAATTGGCCATTGGGGGAAGCTAGTGTCCGGCAATAGCGTTGGCAACGTGATTTGCCGGCGGGGGCGACTTCAGTACTTTCCAGGGCTTGCCCGGCCCAGCTCAGTCCAGGAAGCGTTGGCGTTGCTTGGGTGTCGGGATGCGACAGGTCTCCATCTTGCCGAACCAATCGTAGCGGTTGCGCGCCACCCAGTCGTAGAGGGCGTCGCGAACCCCGACGGGCAGCGCACCAATGAGCGCGGCGAGGCGCCAAATGCCACCTAGATACTCCGCCACTCGCAGGGCGCCGCTCGAGCGCTCCAAGCGCTCTCCATCATCGAGCACGATCATGGACTCGAAGAAGCCGTCCGCAAGTTGCAGCCGCTGCTTGCTGGTTTCGCCTTGCAGGGGGGCCAACTGCAGAGTGCCATTTCCGTCTTCGGTGATGATGAGCTGCATGCCGCGGTCGCACACCGCACATACCCCGTCGAAGAAGACGATCGGTTTCTGTGCTGGTGCACGTCGCGCGGGCAGCCAATCCTGCGTGATGCACGCGACGGCCGAAGGCAACAGCATCACCAGGACGGCTGAAGCCCCGGCGGCAAGCCCGGCGCTCAGAGTCAGCAGCAAGAACGTCGGAATCACGAGCTCGAGTTTCGGCCCGTAGACGAGCCCAACGGCGACCAGCACGAGCACGCCGCCCACGAGCAGCCAACCCAGTGCACCCGGGACACCCAACAAACCGAGCAAGACCCCTTGGGCAGCGAGCGCGACCCAAGCTGCGGTCGTCCAATGCGATGGGATGGGCCTCGCGTCGTCCCTGTGCACGACCGCCAGCGGTTCGCTTCCAGCTGGGAGCGCGACGAGTAGACCGTGCAGTGCCAACGGGCCCGAGATTGCCCAGCTCGTGTGATCGTAGAGAGCCAGCAGAACGGCCAACACGGAAGCGAGTGGCCCGGCGGCTCGCCGCAACACCCCCAGGCTCAGAGCCAGTCCGAGCACGGCGGCTACCAATCGAAAGCTCCCTCGCACCACGCGCGGCAATCCCAACCAGGCCTCTGCGGGAACTTCCGAAGCCGGCGAAGCGGCCAACGCCAACAGCACCGTCAGCCCCAGAACGATCCGGTAGATCGCGAATTGGTAGGGAGTCGCGCCCAGGTGCTCACGCTGAGCCGGGTTCAGCCACATGGCCTCAGCATGCCACTACCAACACCGAGGATCGAGCCGGCTGGGAAGATCCTTCGTCGTGAAGATGACGGCGCGTCCTACACCCTTCGGGAGGAACGCATACTGGATGAGTAGTCTCTCGACCACAGGCGGGACCTCCGAGATGGTAGTACCGAGCTCGCCGGCGTTCACTTCGTACCCGGTAGCGTGGGTGCCGCTGGGCCAGGAGATGGTGTAGGCGCGCGCTTCGGTCCGGGACCGCTCGGAGAAGAAGCCGAGTAGTGCCTGGTGCGTTTGCTGGGTCGCGACCATTTGTGCGGCGAGCAAGCGACACTGAGAGCCATCGCTTCTGGGCGGCAGCATGGCAGCCCGCACCTTGAGCGATGTCGTCTTGCTTGGGAGCGACGCCGACAACATCTCCTGCAACGACTCACTCGCAGCCCATTCGTTATGAGCTACCCCGACGAGAAGCGGGCACATCGGGATCGCGAGTAGCCACCACGCCTTGTGCATGATCGACACTACGCAACGGAGCGCCGCAAGTTACGCACCTTTTGCGCTATGCGGTGTTGCTCGGGTCGTCTAAATGTTGGCCCAAACGGCGCAGTACGCGCCTTCGATCAGGAGGGTTTCCAGATGAAGAAGTTCACATTGGGATTGCTTTCGCTTGCTCTGCTCGCTTTGGCATTGGGCTCACCAGCTCTCGCGCAAAGCAAACGCGCGAAATCCGGCGACAATGTCGTTTCACTGCTCAAGCAACTCGCGCGACGCGTGGCCAAAATCGACCGCCAGACGACGGTGCCGACGAGCGTCAAGCTCTCGAGTGGACCGTTTGGGTTGCCAGAGGGGGCCAAGTCCGTCGACTGGGTCGTCTTGAACGATTCCTCGAGCGAGCAGACGGTGAAGGTCACTGTCTACAAGGTGAACACGGGCAGCGCCAAGACGGTCGTGTCGGCCACGATCACCAAGACCTTGGGGCCCAACGAGTCGACCCACAACGCCAACAGTGTCGGGTCCGTGTTCTCTGTTGGCGGTTACTACGAGGTCGTCGTCGAGGCTGACAGTCGGAGTGTCCTGCCCATGGTCACGGTTTGGGAGGCGAACATCGCCAAGCCCATCGCCGGCAGCACCATCCCGTCGGGGAGCTGGCAAGAGTTGCGCTAGATAGTCCGCGTTCGTGGCATCGCTGGCCGTGGGCCTCGCGCTCGAGTGCTTCCGTGTGCGGGTGCCTGGCTCACGCCAGTGCTGACTCGTTGCCGGAGTCCATCACGAACAGGCATGAGCTACGGGTCTTCTCGGACAGCTCGCGCAGTTGCGCCGCTGAGACACGATTGGGTAGGCCGAAGATGTTCAGATCGGTGTCTTCGGCGCCGAGGAGCGCTTCCTCGAACGAGCCGTGAACGACCGAGACCTGGCCGCGTGGCAAGCGCGCGTCGCGGATCAGCCGATGCAGGAAGACGTTGGCGTGCTGCAGGTTTTCCTCCTGGGAGACGACCGTGCGTAGGCGCAAGTCGCCGTGCCAATTGCGGTTGAGCTGATAACCGAGCAAGAGGGGCACGTCTAGGTTGGCCAAGCGCAGCCCAAGCTCCCAGTGCGGGCTCTGATCGCGCACCCAGACCGTCACGTCGCGTTCCTTGCCGAGACGTGCGGTGGGATGGATGACGAAGAATACGACGGCCATCTCCGCTTCTTTGGCGACGCCGAGCAACTCGTTCAGCTCCTCGTCCGTGCGCCCCTCGATGTTCAAACACAAGAGGTTGGGGCGGAAGAACACGTTCCTCAAGACACGCGCACTCATGCGCGTGAGCGCGACGATGTTCTTGGCTGGAACCGGCGAGAGGGTGGCGTAGAGCCTGGCGCGACGCAAGCCGTCGACGAAGCGACTCAGGCCGGTGGGGGGCGGAGAGTCGGGTTGCTCGGTCCGGAAGAAGACCTGTATCGAGCCTCTGGGGCGTACGATGTCCAACAGCAAGCGGTAATCACCTCTAAGCTCCTCTTCCCGCTCGATGGGAAAGAGGATGTCCGGCTTCCACGCTCGTTCGTTGGAGCCTTCGACACGTTGTGATTGACGGGCAGCCCAGTCCGCCATCGCGAGGAAGATGCCGGAACGTACCGTCTCCCAGGGCGTCTCCAGTTGCTTGCGCTCCAAATAGACGTAGAGCCCGACCACGACGCCGAGTGCCACGAGGCCGAAGGCGGGGTTCGTGATCGTCATCGCGAACACGCTGGCGATGGCGCCCAACACCGAAACCCAGATTGGCGTCTTGAACGTCGGACGAAAGGAAACCAAGCCCAAGCTCTGCTCGATCATCACCACCAGGTTCAACGTCGCGTAGGTGATGAGGAAGAACATGGTGATGAATTGCGCGACGGCATTGAGATCGCCGAGGAGCAGAGTGCCCCCGACCACGACGCCGTTGACCAGCGCTGCTTTGCGCGGAGTACCCGTTGCCGTGGTCGGCACGAGCTTGCGCCCGAAGGGGATGACCTTGTGTTTGGCCAATGCCGCTAGCACGTTGGGCGCTGCCACCATGCTGCTCAACATGGCCGACGAGCACGAGGACAGCAGCCCGATCAGAACGGCAGGACCCCACACCGCCTTTTCGACCGCGATCAGGTAGTTGTCTCTGAGCTCCTGCGGGCTGCAGGTCATGCTGTACCAGACCATGAGCGCCGCATACGTCACGAGCGCCGTCCCCCAGGCGGCCATCGTTCCCACGGGAACGCTACTGCGCGGGTCTTTCAATTTGCCGGACAAGCTGGCGCCCACCTTGATGCCCGTGCCGGCGGGGAAGAACACGGCGAACAGGAGCCAAATGTTGCCCGCTTCGAAACCACCGAAGAGTTTCGGCTCGTGCAGCTCATTGGTGGAGAAGCCGCCGAACATGCTGCCCAGCGCCACGACGACGCCGATCAGCACGAGCAGCTGCAAGCGCAGGACCAGCCGCTCGGAAATCAGCGAGAGGGAGACACCCGCAACGAAAACCACGAGCACGACGGCCCATTGTGGGTGATGGGGGAACAGGAACTGCCAGCCCTCGGCAAAGCCGTAGATGTACAGAGCTGCCCCCATCGCTTGAGCGAGATAGAGGGGAAGACCGATGGCTCCGCCTGCCTCCAAGCCCAACGACTGCGACACGAGGGCGAACACCCCACCCGCCCGCAGGCGAATGTTCGTCGCCACGCTCGAGAGCGCGAGCGCCGCCGTACCCGTGATGAGGAACGTGAGCAACAGGATGCCGAGCGCACCGAGCAGCCCGGCGTTGCCGACCACCCATCCCATGCGGATGTACATGATGACGCCGAAGAGCGTCAGGATGGTGGGGCGGTACACACCCAGATAGGTGCCGAACTTGCCGCTGTCGAGGTCTTGGGTCAGCGCCGAGTACTGCGAGAGACGCTGTTCCTCCTGCTGCTCGGCCTCCTGGATCTCCCTGCGCGAGGAGACGGGGGCGGCAGTCTCGGCAGCGGCTCCGTCGGTCATGGCCCGGAGCTTACCAACAAACCCGACAGCGTGCCCGCTCAGGTCTTGTTGTCAGGCGGGGGGATCCGTCGCGGAGCGACGCTTAGGGAAGCACGTGTCCGTCGACGCGCATCTGAAACAGGAAGTAGGGTGGGATACATCCGCCCCCGCCCTGCGGCAACCGAGCGCAGATGTAGTCTTCGCGGCAAGGAGCCGAAAGCGAGCAAGCGCGCAGCGCACCTGGGCGGCTGTTGTCCAAAATGCACTGCTCGAAAGGGACGCGCCTCGCCAGGCAACTATTGAATTCCACCAATTGTGCGATACCGCCGCAGGTCGCGGTTGCTTCCAACTTGCCGCAACCAGTGGAGCACATGCCCCCCGGGAAACCGACGGCGTTGCGCTCGCAGTGACCGCCCCCGCAGCTCGTCGGGCTGCCTAGCGCGACGTAGTCGCGGCGGCGATCCACGTTGGCTCGCATGCGACCGACCTCACACACGTCCCCAGGTCCAGGTGTCGTGGGCATGCACGTTCCGATGTCGGGACTCGTGATCGCGACGCAGCTGAGCCCCGGGTTGCAGGTCCACTTGGCGAATTCGCCGGTCGCGTCCAAGCCACAGTGGGCGCCGTAGCCGCCGTCCGCCATGCGTTCCACCGGCGCTCGGCGTGAGTCTGCGTCGTGTCCTGCCGCGAGAGCGGTGTTGTACTGCAGGCGTCGCTCCAACTCGTCGCCAAAGTGGGGAGAATGGGGGACGGCGATGATATCGGCACGCCGGGATGAGTCGTCGTCGCCCAAGAAGTGAAAGCCGGCAACGCTGCGGGTCTGATGGCATCCCGGACAGCTCAAACCGTCCAGTCGCCTCAACAGGCTCGACTTGCCCGCAAACGTCCGAGGTTCGTTCGACGTGAGCAGGCCGAGGTCCTGGGCCTGCAGTACTTGCGAAAACGGACGATTCGCTTCTCGGGCCATGCCGTGAGGCGCGACGCTCACGGCTCGCCGCGCCAAGAACTCTTCCGGCAGCAGAGCGGTACCCCGATCGATTGCTCGAAGTACCTCCGGCCGTTGCAGCCATCGCAGCAATCGAGCCTGCAAGTCGGGGTCGCCAACGAGGCGGGCAACATCTGGCGTGTTCTCCAGCGTCGCGGGTCTCAGGTGATCGCCATCACGAGTGAAGACGCGCATCAAGTACTCCGCATGGCCGGCCATGTTGGGGCGGACCGTCGAAGGCCAACGTGCGTTCTGCAGGTTGACCTCGACGGACTTCAGTCGGGTGCGCGTCGTCAGTTGGGCTAGCGGCCCCGTGGATGATAGCAGCGCGCTCAGTGCGTCTGGGCCTGTGACGTCGAGGTGCCAGCGGCGAGCCTCGTCTTGGCAGTCATGCTCATCTCGGGGCAACCACCGGACCACGTTCATCGTCATGGGCACGCGCGAGTGTATGGTTTGCCCGTCGACTTGGACTGTGTAGGCGAGGCGATAGAGAAAACGAACCTCGCCGCACGTCTCGGGGGCGAAGTCCTTGCGGTCGACGCGATTGACGATGCCCGAGAGCTCGAAGCGAAAGTCGGAGCGCGAAAGCCAGTCCGCATCGAAGGCCCGGTGCGCGTACTTCATGCCGATGCCGAGCAAGGGGTC
>JBNKZR010000336.1:0-8555 GCA_050301735.1 Polyangiaceae bacterium
GATTGGGATCCAACGCTGCACCCATCATCGCGGCCTGATCCCCGTCGAGGATCGGTCTGCCTGCCAGCAGCTCGACCGTGGTCAACGCCAAGCCCCAAACGTCCGTCCACGGTCCGGTCTGTCCGTAGCGCTTGGGCGACCACTGCTCTGGTGCACCGAAAGCTGGCGTGAAGGAAGTGAACACCGCGGCATCGGCACTGGCCTTGCCAACGGCTTGAGTCGCAGCGCTTTTTGCCTTCGCAATGCCGAAGTCGAGCACCTTGACGACCGTTTTGCCGCCGACATCCACGGCGAACAGGTTTTCCGGCTTGATGTCGCGGTGAACGATCGAAATGGGGCCATCTTCCCCGTGGAAGTGGTGGGCCTGATGCAAGGCCTGCGCTGCCGGGGTGAGCAACTGCACGAGCTTGCTGAGGGGACCGAGGCCTCGCCCCCGTTCAGAAGCAGCGAGCGCCATGGCATCGAGTGTCTGCCCCTCGAGCCACTCCAGCGCCATGAAGGGCATGAAACGGCCATTGGGCGCGGTGATGGCATCGATGTGCAAGGGCCGAACGACGTTGGGAATGCTGGCGGAGAGCCGAAAGAGGAGCTGGGCTTCTTCGCGGAACTGGGCTTTGAAGTGAGCGCGTTTGCTCTCGCTCATGTGTTGCGGGATCTTCAAGCACTTGAGCGCGACCTTGGCATCGAAGCCGGTGTGGTGCGCCCGGTAAACGACGGCGAAACCTCCTTCCGCGACGACGTCTTCAACCAAGAAGACCCCAGCCACGACGGTACCAACGAGCTGGAATACATCTTCGGCCATCATCGTCTCGTTGCGCGCTCGGCGAGCAGTATAGCGCTCCGCGCGGCTCGAAAACACGGGAGCAATGATTGTCCTCAATCGGTCGGATCTCGGGACGCCCGCTGGCCTGGCATAGCAGCAGATGCGCGCCATTTGTCTCCTCAGTGCGGCGAGTTGTGGGCCACTGAGCGCGAAGTGGGCTTTGCGTCTGCCGCCAAAGGTGCCACACCAGACCACAGACCGCACATGCGCTACGTCATCCTGTTCTTCGTGGTGGTTCCGCTGACGGAACTGTACCTACTGTTGTGGGTGAGCCGTTGGATCGGCTTCTGGCCAACCGTCGCGTTGACCCTGGTGACGGGTGTGCTCGGAGGCAGCCTGGCCAAACGCGAGGGACTCAAGGTGCTCCGCCAATGGCAGCGGGCGCTCGACCAACTGCAGGCCCCCGAAGCGGGTTTGATCGAGGCGGCGTTGGTGCTGGTCGGTGGGGCCTTCCTGCTGACCCCTGGTGTGATGACCGACGCCTTGGGCGTGCTGCTCTTGTTCCCCAAGACGCGTCGCTTGGTCGCAGCCCGCGTGCGCGCCAGGGTGGACCGCTACATCGTTCAGCGTACGGTCGTGGTGGGCGGCCCCCGCGTCAACCCACGCGGTCGCTCTCCGGCAAGCCATGGCCACGTGATCGACACGACGGGTAGCGGTGCCGACGATCCTGGCGCGTGAGCACGAGGGTTTCGGAGCCGGAAAGCAATCAGCCCCGCGCGAGCGGAGCTGATTGGAATTTCGTTGGGTGTCAGCCAGCGTCGGGAACGCTGGCTTCTACTGGCGCCGGGTCCACCGGCGGTTCGTCAGTGCCACTACTGGCGTCCATCGCCGGTTCGGGTGGACTGGCGTCGGGCGCGTTGTCGCCCCCACCGCCCGCATCCACGTCCATCGGTTGGTCACGCCCCTCTGGACACTCGAGGCCCAGAGTAAACGCAGGATCGTCGTCCGGATACTCCGGGTCGACGCACAGCCCCTGAGTGCCCAACACCGCCTGGATGTCTTCGCTCACGATCAGACACAGTGCGTCCGGGTGCAGGCAGTCGCCGTCACAGTCGCAACGCTGGTTGCAGAAGCCGAGATCGCTGGGCCCCGAGCCTTGAATTGCAGAGAAGGTGCAGATGGGTTCGCCGGGGTTCTCCGGCATGGTGTTGTCGGAGCCACAGCCGATTTCGCTCAGGTTGCACCACCCCGTGCAACTGGCGAACGTCTCCGTGACCGGCAGACACAAGCCGGTCTGACACGTGCTCTCTGCAGCATCGGGATCGCATTCCGCCCCGATGGGATCACCTTCCGGGAGCTCGTCGGCGCACGCTCCACTGCCAACATCACACAGGCGTCCGTCGCAATCTTCGTCGCTGCGGCACATGGGGCGACAGAAGCCGACGCCGATGCTGGCGCCGTCGCAAGCAACGTCGCCACGCCCTTGACACTTGTCCGCGCCAGGACCGGGCGCGCAGCCCTGCATGCAGAACGCTTCGGTGTCCGTCACCTGCAGGCAGACCGCCGACGGGTCTTCCTGGATGCAGACGTTGGGATCAGCATAGCAATCCGCCGTGCAGTAGCCGTGAGGAGGACCGCCGCCCAACCACTCGTCGGTGTCCGCCTGCATGCAGCGCAAGCCATCCGCGCAGTCACCATCGGTCTCACAAATACGCGCGAACGGCGATGGGCCGACAGGTGTGCTGGGCGTGCTGGGAGGCGTGGTGCTGCCTGGACGAGCCACAGACCCGTTGCCGCCTCCGCCCGTTCCGAGGTCCGTTTCCTCGAAGGAGTCCGTCGTGTCCGCTCCGTCGGTGGAGTCGGTTTCGAGGGCGCTGCTTTCGAGCAGCACGGGTTCGTCTTTTCCGCACGCGCTCACGGCGAGCAAGACTCCCAGGGTCAGGAGCGAAGTCTTCAGGGATGTGGGCTTGGGTCTCACGATACCTCCTACTGGGACGCTAGCACGCAGCGCGTCGAGCCAGCGCCGAAACGTCACCGCCGATCGCGCCGCAGTGACGCCAACTAGTGGCACGACAATCCAGTACTGTGGTTGGAACAAAAGTGAGCGATTTCAAGCGCTGGCCGCGAGGCACTGCACTCGAATCGCCGGCACCGAAGTGGGTCGACAGGGACTCGAACCCTGGACCTATGGATTAAAAATCCACAGCTCTAACCAACTGAGCTATCGACCCGAGGGCCCGCTGATCTACTCGATGCTGTGCGCTGCGACAACTCGGAAGCGACGCCCGACAGCGCCATTGTGGCTACGAATCAGCCGGGCGGCTGCAGACGCGTCACCGCGGGACCCACCAGACGTTTCAGCTCCGCCTCTCTCTCGGAACCAAGCGCCGCGCCCGCGCAGAACAGCCCGAATCCGACGTACTCGTGGAGCATCTGGCGCAGCGTCGTTTCCGGGCTCTGGCCCGCGACGAGCTTCACGTTCTCCGCGACCGCATCGGCCACCAACTTCCCCGATTCGTCAGGCCCGGCTCCGCGGAAGAGGATGTCGTAGACCCCTGCCCCGCTGGCAAACGAGGCCAATCCCTCTCGAACCTCGGTTCCTTTGCCTTCCGCGTCGACGAACTCGTGGATCCTCTGCAGGCCTTCGTTGGCGATCGCGACGATTGCCGTGAGGCCGCCGGAAAGACGTGGTGGCGTCAACTCTAGGTGGTGAGTGCGCAGCAACGCGTAGACGTCTCGAGTCGTCTCGAATTCGCCACGCCCCGTGATGCGGCCCAGCTCCTGAATCGAACGCTGCCCGTCGACGGCATCGTAGGTCTGTCGGAAGTCTTCGGGGATTTCACTGGTCAGATCCGGGTTGCGCACCGGAACGTGCTCCGCCGATGGAATGCGTTCGCGGAAGTAACGGATCTCGTCGAGCCGCGTGACCCCGTCCATCAACAGCGCATTGGCGCTGACCGCCTGCCGCGATACGAGCCGCGAGTCCTCGAAACCATCGAGGAAGAAGAACGTTCCGTCCGACTGCATGAGGGCCGCGTGCACGACCTCCTCGATCTGGCGCCGCAGGTAGCGGAAGACGTCCTCCTGGCTCACGAAACCACGCTCCACGGCGGCCCTGCCGACGCGCTTGCCCTCCGCGATGTCAGCCATCAACTGCTCGAACTGCTCCTCGGTGACCGCGCCGTAGCGATACATGACTTGCCCCAGGCGCTCTTGCTCTTCGCTCGTCAGCACGCCGACCACGTTGCCCTGTTCGAAGTAGATGCTTCGCTTCTGCTCCCCCTCCAGCACGCAGAGCTCCCCCTTCCAACCCGTCTGAGCGAGGATGCCCAGGATGTCGCACATCGCACCGGGACGAGTGATCTCGCCAGCCAGGCGAGCGACGGCGCCGTCACCCGCATCGCGACGACCATCTTCGCCAGTGTAGCGCATGAACACCACGTGCTCCGGGGCGGGCAGCATGCGGTAGGCACCCTCTCGGGCACGCATGCGTTGACTCGCGACGGGCCCAATGGGGTGGGCTTCACCTCGCTCGTCGATTCGTACGAGCTCTGAGCGCGCCTCTTTCATCACCGGATCAGCTTAGCAAGCCCGACGCCCATCTGGCCCAGTCTTGCGCACAAGATCGGTGCGTGCAAGACGGGCGCAACACATGCTTGGGGCGCGCTGAGGAAGTCTAGCGCAACTCGGCCACGCAGCCTCCGAAGAGTCGTTCCAAACCTGACAGGACCGCGTCCCCAGGGTCGACCTTCATGCCATCCAGAACGAGTTGCGCTTCGACACCACCTGGGAGTGCGAGTTGCAGCTCGACCGGACAGCCCCCGGAGTGCTGCTCCAATAGTTGTCGAAGCTCCCCGAAGGCCCCCGCACCGTGCTGGACAGCATCCAGCCGAACCCGGATCGAGCGCGTCGCGCTGCGCACCGCATCGCTCAGAGGGACGGCTTCATCCACGAGCAAGGTCGCCTCTTGCTCGTCGCTTGGCTCGTCTGTGAGAGGAAAACTCACCTTGCCCGTCACCAAGACCGGCTCACCCGCGGTCAATATGTGACCGTACGTCTCGACGCGATCCCCCCGTAGTTTCGCCCGCACGCGGCCCGTCATGTCCTCCAACTCGAAGAACGCCGCCTTACCCCCCCCGCTGCGGAAGATCTTCTCCTGATAACCTTCGACGATGCCCGCGACGGTCACGACACTCCAGGCTTCGGCGGAAGAGAGCTTGTCTGCGTCTACGGCACCGAGCCGCGCCAGCTTGGTGCCGTAGCGGTGCAGCGGATGGCCGGAAACGTAGCAACCGAGCGCGGCTTTTTCGCGGGCCAACAGTTCGAGCTGATCCCACTCTTCCGTTTTGGGATAGACGCTCGCCTGGGGCTCGTTGCTCGTGCTGGAATCGAACAGACCGAAGAGGGTGGTCTGCCCCGCAGCGCGATCGCGGCTGGCCTGACGAGAGCGCTCCAGCGCCGTGTCCGTCGCCGAGAGCGCCCGCGCGCGACTGACCCCAGCTTCCACTAGCGAAGCATCCAGGGCACCGCACTGCACGAGCGCCTCCAACACGCCCTTGTTCAGGCGCTTGGCGTCGACTCGCGAAGCGAAATCGAACAGGTCCTTGAAGGCGCCGCCTTCCGTGCGCGCCTCAAACACGGCCTCCAAAGCGGAGACCCCCAAGCCACGGACCGCCCCCAGACCGAACCGGATCTGAGGTCCGTATGGGTCCTTCATCTTGCCCGGACCCGAGCGGGGCCCTCTGCCACTGGGGTGCCTGTAAACGACCGTGAAATCGATGGCGCTGGCGTTGATGTCCGGCGACAACACGCTGACTCCCCAAGCGCGCGCTTCAGTGATGATGCGGACGACCTTCTCGATCTTCTCTTTGTCGGCCGTCATCAACGCGGCGAAAAACTCCGCCGGGTAGTGCGCCTTGAGGTAGGCGGTTTGATAGGTGATCAGCGCGTACGCCGCCGAATGGCTTTTGTTGAAACCGTAGGAGGCGAAGCCCTCGATCTCCTTGAAAATGGCCGCGGACTGTTCTTCTTCGACGCCCTTCTTTTTGGCGCCTTCGACGAACACCTTTTGCTGCTCGGCCATGACGTCGAGTTTCTTCTTGCCCATGGCTCGGCGCAGAAGATCGGCGCCACCCAGGGAGTAGCCGGAGAGGCGTTGGGCGATCTGCATCACCTGCTCCTGATAGACCGGCACGCCGTAGGTCGGGGCCAGAACGCCGTCGACCAGAGGGTGAAGCTTGCGGATCTCTTTTCTCCCGTGCTTACCGGCGATGAAGTCGTCGATCATGCCCGTGCCCAGCGGTCCCGGTCGGTACAGCGCTACCGCCGCCACGATGTCTTCGAAACAGTCCGGTTTCAGGGAGCGCAAGAGGTTCTGCATGCCGCTCGATTCGAGCTGAAACACACCCGTGGTCTCACCGCTCGATATTAGGCGGTAGGTGGCCGCGTCATCGAGCGGCAAGGAGCTGACTTCGAGCGGCTCACCCGCACGATCGGGGCGCGCATTGACGAGGCGTTGCGCGATGTCGATCACCGTCAGCGTCTTGAGACCTAGGAAGTCGAACTTCACCAAGCCGGCGCTCTCGACGTCGTCTTTGTCGTACTGGGTGACGTAGTTGCCGTCGTTGGAAAAGACCGGAACGTGATCGTACAGCGGTCCGTCGCTGATCACGACGCCGGCGGCGTGCATACCGGCGTGTCGTGTCAAGCCTTCGAGCTTGCCCGCCTGAACGATCAGGTTACCGACGGCGGGATCCGTCTGCGTCAGGTTCTTGAGCTTGGGCTCCACCTCCAACGCCTCGGAGATAGTGCACATCTGGCCGGGCCCCTTGGCGGGGATCAAGCTGGCGATGCGCTGGGCGTCCGGCGCGGGCATGCCCATCGTGCGAGCGACGTCCTTGATGACGCTGCGAGCTTTCAGATTCTGGAACGTCGCGATCTGGCCCACGCTCTCGTTGCCGTACTTGTCGGCAACGTATTGGATCACTTCGTCGCGTCGAGACATGCAGAAGTCGACGTCGAAGTCCGGCATGCTGATGCGCTCCGGGTTCAAGAAGCGCTCGAACAGCAGATCGTAGGGCAACGGGTCGAGCGCGGTGATGCCCATGGAGAAGGCCACCAGCGAACCCGCACCCGAGCCACGGCCTGGCCCCACGGGAATACCCCGGTCCTTCGCTTCGCGGATGAAGTCCCACACGATCAGGAAGTACCCGGGGTATTGCATGCCCACGATCACGTCGAGTTCGATCTGAAGCCGACGCCGATAGGTCTCTTCGTCGAAGTCCAGACCGGCGGCGCGAAACTCGTCGAAGCGCTGCTCCAGACCGCGACCCGCGACGTGACGGAAGTACGATTCGATGCTGTGCCCTTCCGGAACTGGAAAGCGCGGCAACATCGGCTGATCGAGCGTGAGCTCCACGCCGCTGCACATCTCGGCGATGCGCAGCGTGTTGGTCAGCTCTTCGCTGCCGGCGCCCCAAATCTCCGCCATCTCGTCTGGCGTCTTGAGGAACATCTCGAAGCGGCCGTGGTGGTGCTCTTTCTCACTTTCGTACTGACGGTTGCGGCGAACGCACTCCAGATACAGGAACGCCTCCCCGTCGTCGCGGTTGAGGAAGTGCACGTCGTTGGTCGCCACCCGCGGCAAGTCGAGCTTCTTGGCGACCTCCGTCAAGATCGAGTTGACGACGGGTTGTTCGAGCAGACCGTGGTCCTGCAGCTCGACGAAAAGATGCCCGGGTTCGAACATCTCCTTGAGCTGACCGAGGATCGACTCCGCGCGGTCGGTCCCGTTTTCCATCACCTCCTGCGCGACCACCCCACCCAAACATCCCGTCAGGCCGACGATGCCCGCGGTGTGTTCCGCGAGTTGCTCCAAGGTCGTGCTGGGAGACATCTCCGAGGCTGGATGGATGTGGCCGAGCGAGACGAGCTTGACCAGGTTTCGGTAGCCCTCGTTGGTCGCAGCCAACAGAACGAGGTGATCGGTCACGCCCGAGCCGTCGCGACGAGCGACGTTGACCTCGCAACCCAGGATGGGCTGGATACCGAGACTCCGGCACTTCTTGTAGTGCCGGATGGCACCGAACATGTTGGCCGCGTCGGTGATGGCGACCGCGGGCATACCGCGCTTCTGCGCTTGCGGCGCGAGCTCCCCGAGCTTCACCGTGCTGACGAGAAACGAGTACTGCGTGTGAACGTGGAGGTGGACGAACTCGTTGGCCACGATGACCCATGCCTTAGCCCCCGCGGGCTTGGTGCGAAAGCGAAACGCTGAGCTTGCTCGGAGAATTGTTCCGGGCACCGTTCCAGGGTCGGCGGTTCGGTCCTGGAGCGGCAAAAACCACCGTGCTATGAGCCCCTCGATGCGATCCCTGTGCCTGGCTCTTTTGTGCGGTTTGTCGTGTGCCTGCCAATCTCCGCCGGAGGACCTGAGAACGTGGAAGCCGAGCGACCACACGAACACCGGGACCGCGACGACCAGCGCGGAACGCAATCGCCCGCGGCAAAGCACGGGCGAAGCACGCTCCACCGTACCCGGTCTGGATGAGGTGACGATCGCCACCTGGCGCTCCAATTGCGTCGTGTGTCACGGCAGCATGGGTCGCGGCGACGGCCCACAAGCAGCGATGTTCAAGCCGAAAGACCTATCCGATCCCCAATGGCAAGCCTCGGTGACGGATGAGCAAATCTACGAGGTCATTCAGAAAGGCCGAAACAAGATGCCGGCCTTCGCCCTGCCCCAGAATGTCGCGGAGAGCCTCGTGAAACTGATTCGGCTGTTGGGTGGGCA
>JBNKZR010000337.1:0-8442 GCA_050301735.1 Polyangiaceae bacterium
GGATCGGTGTACGGCTGCTGCTGCGGTGCTGTGGGGGCAGGCGGCTGTTGCGCGCCCGCGCCAGTACCGAAGATGTCTTGGAAGAGCTCTTTCAGACTCATGGCAGCAGACCTGGTGCAATGTGTTCGAGGGCGAACATCAGTCCGATGTCGATGTCCTCGTCACAGAGCCGCTGGCCCTCGATGAAGACCTGAGGGGTGGAGACGGGCACGGAATTGTCGACCGCGTAGTGCAGGTGGCGATTGAGCTGGAGCGTCGTCTGATTGGAACTCATGCAACTCGAAAGCCCCTTGCCCCAGCGTTTCTCCAAGATGGCCCCAAGGGCCTTCTCCCCACGCTTCCCGGCTTCGACCAGTGCGTCTTGGTTCTGGTAGGCCCAATCCAACATCTGCTTTGGGTCCTTCGCACACAACACGGCCCGCGAGACCTGGCACGCGCCCGGGTGCAGCGCTTGGTCGAGCATCCAATTGCATTCGTCGTCCAATGGAAAGAGCGCCAGAGTGATGGCGAGCTTGTCGAGTACCTGCGCCTGCTGCAGGCGGTCGTGCAGCGACTTGCAGGTCGGGCACAGTGGGTCTTCGAAGAAGATCGCGTCTCGCTCCGCGGCAGAGCCCTGCAATTTGAGAAGAGCGTCGTGCTTCTCTTCTTTCTGTTTGATTTGGCCGCACTTGCCGACGAACTCGCCGTGGTCGGGAGCGAAGCTGGCGTACACCAGGGAGGGTACGAGCGTGAACGTCGCGATGGCGACGAGTCCCGCCCCTGCTGACGCCAGGCTGCTCCAGGAAAACTCCCGTCGGTAGGGCCAGGAACCCACGAGCACACCAAAACCTGAAACGAACAAGATGGCCGAGCCGACGTAGATGCCGGCGCAGGTCTTGCAGATCGCTCCTAGCTCGAAGTAGCTGATGGCGAGCATGCCTGCCGACACGCACGCCGGGGAGGCAGCCAGCAAGAAGTAGAGGATGCCCGCGTTGCGGCTCGCGCGGGGTCCTTTGGCGAGCAGGTAGGCGGCATGTCCCACTAGGAAGGCGAAGCACCCCAGCCCGAAGAGGGAGATCGGAATGCCGCCCCACCGGCTCTTCTTCAGCACCGCCGAATACGGGCTGTTGAGGGCAACTCTGCAGCCGGCGCTGTCGTCGGAGGCCGTAGCACCGGGAATGAACGAACAGTGCAGGTCGTGAAGACCGCGGTCGAGGTGGGAAGCGTAGTCCACGCTCGAAATGGCGGCGAATGCCAAGCCCCACACGGCTCCGATCACACCAATCAAAGCGAACAAGCGAATCCGGTGCATGTGCTCCTAACCCTGCTCCCGTTCCAAAGCATTCCCGTACTGGGCCTGAACGGATGGGAACGCAAGCGCAGACCTTCCTCGGTGCCTGCAGTCGTTGGCCGGGAACGGAAGCCTTCCGCAGCCGTTGCAAACCGGCTTGCCGGACCGCCGCGAACACGGTCGATTCGCGTCACGAGCGCCACGGGTGGGACTGTACTCACCCAGCGCGTCGACACGAGGGCGGGCAGCGTGCTTTCGACGCACCACGCCATCCCCCCGTAGCGCACAGCGATTGCGCGCTCCTCACCGCGTCATCGCACAAGTTGCGCGATGCGGGTCGGGTGTTCATCCGCAACCCGGCAACAATCCTATCGTCTCGTGGGTTCGCGAACTCGGCACGCGGGTTGCTAGCTGTGTCGGCAGGAGCCTTTCGGCTCCAAGAACAAGACACCCAGAGGAGGTATTCATGAGCATCACACGATGGGACCCATTCCGCGAACTCGAGGACATGAACCTGAGACTGAATCGGATCTTCGGTGGTGGAGCGGCCGCTCAGCGAGGCTCTCAAGAGCAGATGACGGTGCCGGATTGGCATCCGTCCGTGGACATCAGTGAAACGCCGGAGGCGTTTCAGATCGTCGCCGAACTGCCGGAGGTGAAGAAGGACGACATCAAGGTCACGATCGAAAACGGCGTGCTGTCTCTGCGCGGTGAGCGCAGGCAGGAAAAGGAAGACAAGGGCAAGCGCTTCCACCGTATCGAGCGCAGCTATGGTTCGTTCATGCGCTCGTTCTCCCTGCCGGACAACGTCGATGAGAGCAAGGTCAAGGCGGACATCAAAGACGGCCTGTTGACGGTGACCGTCGGCAAGGCCGAGACGAAGAAGCCGAAGTCAGTCGACGTGAAAATCGGCTGATACGAGGCTGGGTTCGAGACTTGAGCCAGGCGTGAACCGCTTCCCCACGCGGCGCACGCCTGCGCTTCTGTCATCCCTACGCTGTGGTGTTCAAGTCTCGGCGGCTGCCGCGTGCTGGCTTCGAGCCGTCTCGGAACTGCTGCTCGCCTGGAGCGTCCGGCGTACGGCTTCGTGCAATGGCGTCCGTGTCAGGTTGGGTAGCAGCGTGCGGAGCTTGCTGTCGTCGAGCAGCACGGGCTTGTCCCACAAATAGCGCACGTCGAAGACCTCGCGTACCAACGGCACGAAGGGCTTGAGCCAACGCAACAGGCCCCAGGGCATGTGCTTGATACGTCGCTTGCCCAAGTGATACTGAATCGCCTCCAGCATCTGTCCAGACGTCACCTGGTAGCTGGAAAAGTGGAACACCTCGCAGGGGCCGAGTACTTCGCGGCGCTCGAGTAGCTCCGCGGTGGCCAGCGCCACGTCGGGCAGGTAGGCCCATTCGTGCGGCACATCGTTGGGCGCCAGATTGGTCAGCGCACCGCCGTGCCGGGCGCCTTTCGTCATGTAGCTGAACCAGGACGAGTGCGTGGCATCGGGGCCGAAGTAGTCGCCACAGCGCACGATGAGCAAGCGTGCGCCTTCGCGCGTGGCGCGTTCGAGGCGCGCCTCCACTTGATTGCGCAGTTGTCCTTTGATGCATACCGCGTCCCGAGTGCACTCTTCGTTCAAGGGCTTGCTGAAGTCCGCTCCCAATCCGTACACGTTGCCGGGAAAGACGATCGTCAGGCCGTGTCGTTCAGCGGCACGTGCTACGTTGTCGGCGGCGGGCAGGAGCTTCTTGGGCCACTGCTGGTAGGGAACGTTGTAGCCGTAGACGACGACATCCACGTTCTGGGTAGCCCTCGAGACGTCCTCGGCGTTCTCTGCGTCGCCCTCGATGTCGCTGATGCCGCGGATGTTCAGTGGTCGTCCGCCGGGGCGTCGGAGCGCGTGCACGTTCCACCCACGGGTCACGAGTTCGCGAGCAACGGCCGCTCCAAAGGAGCCGCTGGCACCGATCACGAGCACGTTTCTTCCGGTGTTCTGGGGATGATTGCTGTCGTTCATTTTCGTTCTCCTCTCGTGCCGGAGCGGAGCTCGCGGCCACGCACGGAGTCTGTGTCTGGGTGGTTCGTACGTCGATTCGACAAAGGTGTGGACCAGACATGCAGCTTTGCATATCTGACGCCAAGTGGATTGGACCTTGCTGCAGAGTTTCTTGGCCGTGGCGGGCTGTGGCTCGCTGTCCAAAGCCGCCAAACGCCTCACGCTGACGCAGTCCACCGTCAGTCGCCACGTCCAAACCCTCGAAGAGCAGTTGGGTGTTCCTCTGTTCGTGCGCCACTCGCGCGGTGTTCGACTGACTCAACGTGGCGAGGCGCTGCACCGTCAAGCGCAGGGCATCGACGAGCGCATCGCGGCCCTGCTGCGGGGACAAGTGGCGGAAGATGCGGAACCGCGTGGCGTGGTGCGGTTGTCGGTGAACGAACCCATCGGGTTGTTCGTCCTACCGGAATGGGTGGCGCGCCTGCGGTGTGAGCGCCCGGAGATCCAAATCGAGGTCCTCGTCGACAACGGCATCACGGATCTCTCGACGCGGGCAGCTGACATCGCCGTGCGGATGTTCCGCCCGCAGTCCTCGGGGCTCATCGCGCGCCGAGTGGGAGCGTTGCCTCTTGGTCTCTACGCCCATCGCAACTACGTCGGGCAACACGGCCTTCCAAGCACCTTGGAGGAGGTGACGCCAAGGCATACGATCGCTGGACAGGACAGCGACGCCACCTGGCTTCGCAGCATTGCGCAGATGGGCCTGGCGCGAGAACTGTTTGCCCTGCGCTCCGACAGTCTGGCGTTCCTGCTGCAGGTAGGTTTGGTTGGGGGCGCCATCGTCGGTATGCATCGTGCGCTTGCGCGGCGCTATCCGGAGCTGGTTCGGGTTCTCGAGCACGTCGAACTGCCGGACTTGGAGCTGTGGATGGTCGTGACGGAGGAACAGCGCCACGACCCCGCCGTTGCGTGCGTCTTCGAGTCGCTCAACGTCTTCCTGGAAGAATACGTCAAAGCGTCCAGTATTGGCGGTGAACATTGAGGAGTCGCTCGAGTTCCGCACTGCGAACTTGCGTCAAGTCGTCGTCCTCCGCCTCGGGAGTGCTCGGCTCGACGAGCGCCAAGAGCGAGTGGCGAACGGCTCCTTCGAGTCCGTCTTCATCGTAGCCCCCTTCGAGCACGAATGCGACTCGACCACGGCCGTCGTCCGGTAGGCATGCCAACAAGCGTCGGGTCATCATCCCGAAGCCCTCATTACTCACGGCCATACCGCCCAACGGATCGCGCCGATGGGCGTCGTACCCGGCGCTGATCAGCAATAGCTCGGGTCGATATTGCTTCAGGACGGGGCACACGATGGTGTCGAAGACACGACGGTAGACGGTGTCCGTCGCACCAGCGCTGAGAGGGAGGTTTACCGTGAACCCAGTGCCGGCACCCAAACCCGTTTCGGTCGCTCTTCCCGTGCCCGGGTACTGCGGGCTTTGGTGGGTGGAAATGTAGAGCAGGTTGGGGTTCGTGTAGAAGAGGTCCTGGGTGCCGTTGCCGTGATGCACGTCCCAATCCACGATGGCGATCTTCTCGCGCCCGCGTGCCAAAGCGGCGTGGGCAGCGACGGCCACGTTATTGAACAGGCAGAAACCCATGGCGAGATTGGCTGTCGCGTGGTGCCCCGGTGGTCTCACCAGAGCGAAACCGTAGTCGAGCCCGCTTCCAGCTTCCGAGTTCATGCCGAGGGCATCGACGAGTGCGACGCACCCGCCGGCCGCACGTCGGGCTGCAGCATGGCTTCGCGCGCAGTAGTAAGTGTCAGCGTCGAAGTTGCCACTCGAGTCCGCCGTGGAAGCGACGCGAGCGACGTGTTCTGGGGTGTGCGTCGTCGTGAGTTCCGCGTCGGTCGCATCACGTGGCGCGAGGTGAGTCGTCTCGAAATGGCCGCGAACACTCTCGAACCCCCGGCGGGCCGCGTGAATTCGGGCCTCACGCTCGGGGTGTCCCGGCGGTGCCTCGTGTCGAAGAAATAGGTCGTCGTCGACCAATCCGAGGGTGACCATGCCACGAAGTGTAGTTCGTCAGCGGCAGTCAGCGAAGCAGGTTTTCGTACAGCGTGACATCCAAGCGCGCGAACGGCGCGACTCTGGGGGCGGCGAAGTCGCGTTCCGGCGAGAGCAGCACGGCGTTGAGGGAGGCTCCCGCCGCAAGACCGACGTCGACGCCGTGACTGCGGAACACCGCGCGTGGACCCAACGCTGGGTACGCCGCCGTGAATTGTCGAACGTCGGTGCGTTGGACGCTGTAGGGCAAGATCTGAGTAAGCAGCAGTCCTCCCAAGCCCCACTCGGGGCTCAGCCAGCCGGTGACCGTAGCCCAGAAGGGAAGCAAGCCTGCCGTCGTCCAATCGCTCCCGCGGTGCGTCCAGCCCAGGATTGGGTAGGGGATGATCTGGCCGCTCGTTGGACGCCAGACCATGCCCGCGCCGAAGCGGTAGACAGTGTGCTGGCTCGCCGCCCAACACCCCACGACGTTGGGGGCGTGGCGAAACGCGTGCCGGTTCCAGCGCTCCCCCTGATAACCCATCGCCCAGAACCCCACGAGACACCAGCGAGCCTCGGAGAAGGAGAGCGCTGGTGCCAGCAAGAGGGTTCGGTACCAATCCGCTCCACCCTGACGGGCAGCGTCGGCGTCGAGATTCAAATGAGTGAACGTCCAGTTCGCCACTGCTCCGACGACGAGCTTGTCGCTGACGTGGGCTCCGGCCCGCACGACGCTGGCGTGGTGGAAGCCGACGGTCTGGGCATCTGCCCTCAGCGCTGGCAGTGTGACTCCGAAACGCGCGACCTGTCGCGGATAGGCCGCTTGCTCGAGGAGCGTGCTCGGGCGCTTGGGTGCGGAACCAGCGGGGGCGGTTTCGCCATGGCCATCACTGGCGAACAACCAGAACGTCGCACACCAAGACACGAGCGTGTAGCGGCTGCCCACTGCGGCGACGGTGGGTGACCGTCGTTTCCGGGCGCCTTCCTCGATCCTCACCGGCGCCGAGTGTGTTATGCGCCGCCGGCAGCGTCAACTCTCGTCGCTCACTACCTGGCACGAAGGGCAGTAGTAGGTCGAGCGCAGCTGCGCGCCCTGCCGACGCATACGTATCTCCCTGTCGCAGAGCAAACAGTGCTCGCCCTTTCGGCCATAGACCCACACACGACCGCCGCCACCGCTCCGGAATCGCAGTTGTCGATCACCGGCGACGAGATTGAGCTTCATGAGCTTTCGGGTCATCGCCACCAAATCGTTCAACGTCTCGGGGGCGAAATGCGCCACAGGGGCGAAGGGGTCGAGCTTCGACAAGAACAAGGTCTCGGACTTGTAGACATTGCCCACGCCGCACACCGCGCCTTGGTGCATCAGGGCCTCACCCAGAGCGAGTCCACTCAGCGCTCGCAGTCGTTGCACGGCGGTATCGAGATGGAAGTCTGGGGCGAGCAAGTCGGGACCCAATTTCCTCAGCCAATCGTCAGCAGGCAGGCGCTCCACATCGATCCATCGGGCTAGCTGCACGTTGCTGCAAATCAACCGGGCCCGTTCGGTCTCCAGCACGATGCGGACCGCATTGCCGACTCTGGGGCGCTGCTCGCTCTCTTGTCCCACCCGCCACTTGCCGCGCATTCGCATGTGCGTGTGCAAGCTGGGACCCCGATCGAAGTGCATCAGGAGGTGTTTGCCGCGGGCCTCCACGTGCGTGAGCGTCGCGCCGACCAGAGCGGAGCGCTCGAGTCTCGGTTCCCAAGCGAAGAACTGCTGGACGCGTTGCCCTGCCGCCGCTCGTTGAAGCCGAAGCGCGGCCTTGTAGATCGTGTCACCTTCCGGCATCAACCTGGGCCCCGAGCTACAGAACGCTGCTTCCGCGTTTGGCCACGCGTGTCCCCGCAGTAGCGTGCCCCACCGCTCCGCGCCGCTTTTGCAGCCCCTTTGGTCCGAGGGAGAAGCCGGCGGCGACCAGCTCCTTCGACAAGGCTCGAGCCCACGTCGCGTTGCCCTCGGTCCGAGCGTCTAGGTCCGCCGCCGGGACGCCGTCAATCGACTCGATCAGCAGCGCCCGTTCAGTGCCATTGTCCAGCCGCTCGACGAGGCTTTGGGCGAGCTTTTCGAGGAGCTCGATCGGAGCCTCGTCGTGACTGTGATGGTACAAGGTGAGCGCTCGACCGCCGCGGCTGCTGAAAGCCAGCAAACGGCCTTGGTGCAAGACCACGTGGCATCCGGGGCTGCGTGTCGGTCGAGCGCCTTCGAATTCGGGCCAGGGCAAGCAGACACCGTAGGGGTTCGCTGGATCGGTTGCGGCAAGCCAGGACAGTGTGGTTTTTTTTCCGGGCTGTCGGTGGCGTCGAAGCTGGGACTCAGCGCCGCTGGCGGCGAACTGCGTTGCGCCGTAGCCGGCGATGAAGTAGCCACGCCGCAATCGTCCGCCCTCTTCCAATGCCTTGAGCACCGGGTAGACGAAACTGAAGCCGCCACTCACGGCCGCACCGCGGACCGCCTCACGCGTGAGCACACCAAAGCGCCGAACGAGCTGCTCGGCACCGGCGCGTGCACGCTCGGTGGTCGTCACTCGTCCGGGGTCGGGCAACAGAGTCCAGCGGCCTTCGGTCCCGGGGCGAAGCTGACGTCGCGAGCGAAAACCCCGTCTGCCGAGCGACGGGGTGCGACTCGAACGCCCTTGCCCTGCGAGCAGCGAAGCCACGGGCTGCAAAGTGTCGTTGCTGACGCGACCGGTGGTAACTAGATCCCACAATACGTCGAAGGCCTCGCCAGGATAGACGCCCAAGGTCTCGACGATGTCCGTGAAGAAGAGCGCACCCCGCTCGCGCAACAGCGCTTCCACTCGTTGTCCGAGTTCACTCGTCGGGGCTTCGGTCAGCGGTGCCAGGCGAGTGAACTCATCGGCCAGGTAGAAGGAGAGCCGCGTGTCCCCAGCTTGCTGCCCTGAGCCGCGCCAGACGATTTCACCGGCAGCACAGAGCTCGTCCAAGTCGCCGGCACGAAAGTCATCGACCCGACTTGGTAGCACTTCACGTGTCAAGACGGAGTACGATAGCTCGACGCCTTGCAGTTGCTCGATGACCGCCAGCACGCCATCGAGACCCGACAGCGGAGCTGCGAGGTGCTGCCACTGTTGCAAGAATCGCGTGTAGAC
>JBNKZR010000338.1:0-8330 GCA_050301735.1 Polyangiaceae bacterium
CAGTGACTCCGACTGACTGGTAGCAGCAGTGGTCGCAGCCGGGCCGGCACGCGACGCTCCCGCTCGGTGCCTGGGCCAGCAACCCGTCGGCGAGCTGGGAAGTGACGTCCATCGCGTGGTGAGTGAGTTCGACGACACGCTCTCGCACGACACCCGCACGGAGTGCGTCGTGC
This sequence comes from Polyangiaceae bacterium, assembly GCA_050301735.1. GTDB lineage: Bacteria > Myxococcota_A > Polyangia > Polyangiales > Polyangiaceae > SZUA-265. The sequence goes on from JBNKZR010000338.1 coordinate 174, forward strand.
GCCGTGGCGGCGGCGGAGACCGCCACCTCGTTCTGCCAGGCGTGTTCGAAGATCGGGGCCTTCAAACGCACGGCTTGGGCACCAGTGGCCGGATCCCTTTGCAACACCAGGTGCACGCGACCTTGCGCGTCGCGAAGACTGGCTCGCCGCGCCTTCGAACCGAAAGTGCTCGAAGGACGCTTCTTGGGTTTCGCTTTGCGACGACTCATGCGTGATTCGGTAGGGCAAGTGTGGTCGTCTGCGGACCTTCGGCTCGTTGCTGCCGAACCACGCCACCCGTGCGAGCAACGCGGCCATGGCTGCATTCACCTTCCTCAGGCACTCACGACTCTAGGCCACTCCGTGACCAGAAGCTCATAGCCGTTCGACGAAGGGCGGAGGCGACAATCGCTCCGCCCGATAGGATCCCTGGTTCGTCGGCAGTCGGATCTCCCAGACGATCTGACCGTCGCGCGTGACTTCGAAGATGCGCGTCTGCAAGTCTCCACCCTTCAACCCAGCGGTGATCAACACGTTGTCGTTGGCTAGGCGGTCGGCATCTCCCCAGTACGCTGCGTACCAGTCGTTCGTGTACCAAGAGTCTACCTCAAAGTCGCCGGGGAACTCCCAGACCACCGTCGCCTCACGCCCGTCTTGATCCACTTGGTACTCCAGCACGCGAGAGTGGAAGTTGGTGCCACCGCCTCCCGCCCCGGCGTAGCCGCCGTTGTCGTAGAGCAGAATCGTGCCATCGTCCTCGTGGATCTCGGGGTCGTGAGCGTCGGAGAACTGAGCACCATTGCCGACGTAGGTGAAGTCTCCCGGCACGTCCGAGGTCAGCGTGCCCGCCATGTGCCAAAGGACCTCACCTGACCCGCGCTCGATCTTGAACAGCCCCAGAAAGCGACAATTGAGATAGACGACGTCGTCGTCCAAATCGACGGTGACCGAGTTGCCGTGGCACCAGTCGCCGCTGGCACTGGCGGGCGCCGTGACATGCTCGAGCAGATCCCACGACCAGGCGACTTGATTGTCGGGAGTGTACTCTTCGATCTCGACGCCCGTCACGCCACCCGACGAAGAGTCTCTCAGGACGACGTAGTTGCCATTGGCGACCTCGGCTGCGTGGTGATGCATGAAGTCCCCCCCATTGACTTGATTGGGCCCGTTCCAAACGACGTTCCCCCCGAGATCGACCTCCCGAGGGTTTTCACCGGGAGCGGGCCCGATCAACACATTCCCACGAGTCGTGAGATCGACCGAGATGTCCCCCCGCGTGTCAGCAGCGCTGCCATTGACGTAATACCACACGACTTCTCCGGCCTCGTCGTAGGCGACGGCGATCGCGGGCGAACTGGAGCCAAAACCACCGCCGGCCCCGCCTACCATGATGTTCGTCAACGTCCAGCCCGACTGCGATTGCTCGGCCACGTTCGCGGTCAGCTCCGCCTCTGGCACCCCGCTGGGGAGCGTGCCCGTGATGAACGGTTCCTCCGCGCTCCCCGAGCCCGCCGTATTACGCGAGACGGCGCGCAACAGATAATCGGTTTGTGCGTGCATCCCGATCACCAGCACCGCATGGTCGGTGGTTGCCTCCTCAGACAGGATGCGGAATTCGGGCTCGCCGATCCCGAACTGCACTTCAGACGTGCCTGGCACGTCGGTCGTCCACGTGACGGTGGCGCTGAGCACGTTGGTCGGATTGGCCTCGACGCTGAGCTCCGAAACGACAGGCGCCGTGTCTCCCGGAGGGAGCTCCGCAGACGCGGCATCGTCGTCAGTGGGCTCGACGGCACCCGATTCGTCAACAGGGTCCCCTGACGGGCCTGGCGCGCCCTCGGCGCTCGGCATGCCATCCACTGCGGGTGCATTCTCCAGTTGGGGTTGCCCCGAGGGCGGCATGTCCGTGGTTTGCGGCTCCGGCACGGCGGCAGCGGGCGAGTCGCTGGACGCACTGACGCCCGCTGAATCGACGCTGGGCGTCATCGCCTCCGGCGCGGCTGACGCCGTGCCGCCCGGCCTCAACCCGGGATCCGATGGCGTGCTCGCTTCCACGCCCGCGATGGCTCCCGTACCGCCCGCAGTCGAGCCAGGAGCGGTAGCGCTGGTAGCAGCCGCGTCGGAGCCCGCGTCCGATCGTTGACCACACGCAACGACGACCCCGCCCAGGACAACCAGCCACAAGACGTTCTGCTCGATTCTTCGCATGACGCCCCAGCATAGGCCAGACGGCGGCGGACAATACATCTCACAACCGCGCTTTCAAGCCCACGCGAGTCATTTGCCCAAGGGGAAACAGTCGGGTGTTGCAACAGAACAAGCCATGCGAAGAATCTCGAACACGAGAGCAATGCTCTCACTTCATGAGAACCGAAATGCGAACTTTCAGCCCGCACTTCACCGAGATCCCCCAGCGCGACAAGAGGTGCAAACCAAGACAAACCCCGCTCACTCAGCACCGAGCATACCTGCTTTGGATTAACCTTCTGAGACCGGGTCTTGCCTTCGCGGATCCGTCGAGGTCGTGAATTTGTGCAGCCAGAAGCAAGCGACCGAGGCATCGCACGATCGCCCGGAGCTCACCTTGCCGCGCCATCGGCGGAGTGCCAAGGTCGGCTCATGGTGGTCTGGCGCGCTCGCCTTTCAGTGCTCGTCGTGTGCGCTTGCAGCTCGGGTGGCAATACGGACGGCGGCGGCTCCGTACCTCGAGCGGAGTCCAGCGCATCCGTGCCGAACTCTGCCGACGCGGCAAACGACAACACTGGTACAGACACAGATGACGGCAGCCGACCCAACCTCGATGAGACGCCCGCGCCCGAAAGCTCGACGGCTGTTGGGGCACTGCCGATGCAGCCGATGCCAATGACCGCCGCGGAGGCTCCCTCCGCGACCACGATGCCGGATGCGAGTGGCGAGCAAGGTGCTCCGTCTACGGACCCGACTGACGGCACTCCGACGGAGCTGAGCGATGCGGAGCTGCCGCAGCAGACCTCAGCCAACGACGACGTGCCCCCCGACTCCGACGTCGTCGACGATGACTCAACGCCCCCCCTTTCCATGGGGGAACCGGTGGAAAGCGAGCGAGCTGACGTCCCCACCCCGAGGGGAGAACATGGCGTCGGCGCCTTGCGAGACGAAGTGTACGTGTTGGGCGGGTTCACCCCCAGCGTGACCTCGAGCGTCCAAGTCTACACTCCTGAGACAGACAGCTGGCGCGACGTCGCAGACTTTCCCGTCGTATTCCATCATCCCAACGTCGCGAGCGTTGGCGACCGGCTCTACGTCCTCGGGTTTCACTCCGGAATGGGGCAACGCATGGGAGATGGCAGCAGCTACGTGTATGATCCGGATGCGGACGACTGGACCGAGGTTGCTCCACAGCCCCTTGGCACAGAGCGGGGCGCCTCGTGCGTGACGACCTACCAGGACAAGATCTACGTCTTTGGGGGAACCAACGACGTCGCGCTGCCAGAAGCCTCCATCTACGACCCGGCCAACGACAGCTGGGAAGTCCTACCCCCGATGCCGGCCCTTCGACACCACTGTATCGCTGGCGTCGTGAACGACAAGATCTACATCGTGTCGGGCAGGGATGTGGTGATCGAAGAAGTGCAGACGGAATCCTATGTGTTCGATCCGGAAACCCGGAGCTACGACGAGGTGGCCCCGATACCCACGCCAAGAGGAGGCGCTGCAGGTGGCGAGCTCGGTGGTCGCATCTATGTCTTCGGTGGCGAGGGCAACAGGAACGATCCCGATGGCATCTTCCACGAAGCAGAAGTGTACGACCCTGCGACGGACACTTGGGCGGCGCTCCCAGACATGACCGTGCCGAGACATGGATTCGGGGCAGCGGTGATCGACGACAAGATGTATCTGCCCGGCGGCTCCATTCGCCAGGGCATTGCGTCGCAAGCGACCCACACCGTGTTCTACCTGGAAGACCGCTGAAGATCTCGGCGCGCGGGGCGGTAACCTCATCCGGCGACACCGAAGCAGGTGATAACTTGCTTCACACAGGGCGCGGTCACGACGAGTATCCACGCGTCGCGATGTGTGCATCATGCCTGGCTCGTCCACAACCAGCTTGGACGAACGGGACTGGAGATCCGCGCTGTGCCCTCACCGCCTGCGTTCTCTTCAGCGACTTTGGTCGGAGCTTTGTGACCGAAGTGGCACATATCGGCCAATCTGCCCGCGCAGCGGCAGTGAAAGATGCAGGCTGAAGTGACGACGGGAACTCGACCGCGGACGATGGGCTGAACGCCTTCATTCCACCGTTGGCCTGGGTGTTCATCTCGCAGTTCTAGTCTCGCGCCCAGAAGCACTCGCTCGTCCGTGCCCCCTGCGGGGGACATCGACGGGGCTCAGCGCGATAGCGACGCCCAAAGTGCATCGTCTCCGAGCCGCTTGGAGATCGACACCTCGAACGCTGCCTCGATCGGAGCGAGCACGAAGGGTGAGCACTCGTGCACTTGCCTCAGGCCTGCACGACAGGCGGCAACCGCAGGTGCCGTCATCAGTCCAAGCGGTCTACGCATCGCCGACTCGATCATGCCCAAACCGGCCATCAACGTCTTGACCGCACTCGGGTTGCGGAAGCGGTCTTCGACAGTGACCTCCTGACCATTGGGCAACTTGCGCTTTGCTGGCACGGCGCATCCGACCAAGCCGAAAAGCGGCGCCAGCGCGTCGCTGAGTTCTGCGGCACGGACGGAGTTGCCTTCACGTTGCGCAGTGCACATCTCGCGCACCGCTGCCGGCGCGATGTTGGACATCACACTGATGACCCCTGCGGCGGAGATTTCTTGGTCCGCCATCATCGCTAGCGTCAACTCATCATCCCCGGAGTAGATGGTGAGGCTCGGCCCTGCCAGCTTGCGATCCAAGCGCATGCGCTCCAGGTCGCCGGTTGCCGACTTGAGTGCGGGCACGCGTTCCGGCGCATTCTGATGAAGAATCGCCAAGTCCGCCGCCCCCAACGCGCAGCCCGTTCGACCCGGTATCACGTACGGCACCAGCTGAACGTCGGGTACGGCATCCAAGATGCGCTCGTAGTACTCGGTCCGGAGCTCCAGACTGCTGGGGCCGTTGTAGTAGCAATCCACCAACAACACACCGCTCGCCCCGCGCGACCATGCATCGCGGGTGCCGTCGATGGCCTCCGCGGTGTTGTTGCTGCCCGCTCCCGCCAACACGCCGGGGCCGCCGTCCATCAGCCGCACGGCAAGCGCGACTGCGGCCCCGTGCTCTTCCCAGGTCAACGTCGGTGACTCGCCGGTCGTTCCACAAGGGACTACCCCGTCAATTCCTTGATCGCGCTGAAACTCGAGCAGGCGCGAGTAGCCTCGCGCATCAAATGCCCCTTCGCGGGTGAAAGGAGTGACTAAGGCAGTCCAAGCACCGCCTGCGCTCAAGACGCTCATGTGAGGGGCTCCAGACTAGAAGAAGAAGTTAGACGTCGAATGATATGGCTTTGTACTCAGCTCAGCGTCCCGCACCAGTCCACAAAGAAAAGCCACGTAGATTCAATGGTTTACTGACGCCAACGACGGGGCACCCAGCGCAGCTGAAGAGCACGACGATTCAATCGCAAGCGCCCAAGCTGTCGACGATGCGCAGGCCCTGGGCGCCGTCCGCAAGGTATCCCAGGTTGTCCGACGAGGCGGCCCGGTTCGCATTGCCTGTCGTGCTCAGGTAGTCGACTTCCATGGCGGACGAGGGCGTGGCGACGTCGACAACCCTCGAGCCGAACTCCGTGGCGAGGAAGGCCCAATTCCCCGATACCGCCACGTCCACAGCGCCCTTGTCTTCTTCGAAGGAGCCGATCGCCTTGGGCTTTCCCGCATCCGTCGTTCGCAGAACCGCGGAAATGTGGAACGGCTTTCCGGAGAACACGTTGTTGCCGGTGACAGCCACCGACTCTCAGCGGGTTTGCGAGTTGGCCGCCAGCCACGGTTGCTGCCGACGTATCTCCCGGCAGCGTCCCGATGAAAGTCGCAACGCCGCTGCCGCTGAACAGCGGGATTTTGAGCGGCTCCTTTGGATTGACGTACGACGAGACGGCGATGTCCTTCATGTGGATCTGGTAGGCGATGTCGCCCTGTGATCGCCAAGTACGGAGCGGCCGGCCATTACGGGGGACTACAGTCCATTCGCCGGGCAACGGCCCGTGCCTCGAGCGCGGCATCGCTGCCGGCAAGCGCGGAAGGGCCCACGCAGCGAGAGCAGCCTCGAAGCCGTCGCAACCGGGACTGCCGCCAGGGAAGGGTCCACAGGGCGCAGCGACGTCCTGCGCTCGTTCGGCGCGACCTGCTCGCAATTGCGTCGACGGGGCGCTGAGGACCTGCTAGGTCCGCGCCCATGATGGGCTACTTCGGCGGATACGGAACGCTCCCGGTGCAGCGATTGATGGTTTCGGATCGCCGTCGTACGGACGCTTTCGCCGAGGCCATCGCCGAGGTGGTGCAGCCGGGGGATGTCGTGCTCGACGTCGGTACGGGCACCGGCATCTTGGGCATGCTGGCCGCACGGGCCGGGGCGGCGCGAACACATGCCGTCGATCGTGCGCACGTGATTCGGCACGCAGAAGAGCTGGTGAAGGACAACGGCCTGTCAGAACTCGTGACGCTGCATCATGGCCTCGCGCGCGACCTGAAGCTCGAGGGGCCAGTCGATCTCATCATCAGTGAATGGCTGGGCAACTTCGCCTTGACGGAAGACATGCTCAGAGACGTGCTCGAGGTGCGTGAGCGCTTGTTGAAGCCTGGCGGTCGCATGCTCCCCTCGCAGGTCGAGGTGATGTTGGCTCCGATTGACGACTCCATCCTGTACGACGAGGACGGGCCGGGCTTCTGGCGAGAGGGGCTGCACGGTCTCGATTTCTCCCGCTTGGAGCAAGTCGAGCTTGCCCAGCACCAAACCCAGAAGCTGCGCATCGAGGAGTCCGTTCTGCTCGCCCCAGGCCAAGCACTGGTTTCGCTCGACCTCGCCGAGATGAAGTCAGGCGACGAATGGGCGGACGGCGTGTTGGAGTTCGAGGCCGCCCGAGATGGCACGCTGAACGGCTTCGCCGGTTGGTTCACGGCGCGCCTGTCACCGAGCGTGCTGCTCGATACCGGACCAGGCTTCCCCTGGACCCATTGGTCTCAGATCTACATGCCCTTCCCCCCGCGCCAGACGCGTGAGAAAGAGAGGGTCTCGGTGCACTACGCCCTACGGCCCGCGCCGAACTACCGAGGCGCTGTCGAGCTCTCCGTCACCCTCGACGACCACACACTCGCGTACCTGATCGAGTGAAGCACGCACCGAGCGACGCATCCCGATCGGCGCATCGAGTCCGCTGTGTCGCTCCCGGCCGCCTGACTACTCGGCGCTGCTCCAGCGGAGCTGAAACTCCAGCTCCTCTTCGCCATCGCTGGTTTCGTGCTCGATCGACAACGATGCGCCCTTGGGCACCGTGAAGCGCTTGCCCACCACCTGAATGCGGAATGAGTCTCCGGCTTCCAGTGCATCCGCCAGCCGCCGCAAGCTCGCCACGAAAGTCTCTACCTCACAGTCCCGCTCTACGTCTCTTTCGCCCATGTAGCCTCCAACCCGAGTGAAGTCGGCAGTGTAGGCCATTGCCACGCAGCAAGTCGAGCGAGTCTCGAGGCCGCCAGTGTCCGGCGGCCAGTTCTTCGCCAAGTTGCGCTGCTTTCGAGCGAGCTCGGCGGCATGCGAAGTTCGACGAACGAAAACACTCTGCCGCGCGCCGTATTTGGTGCCGCTCATTTACGGGCGGTCGTGTGAAAGCTTGCAGGCAGAAGGTGAAAGGAGTGGCGATCAGATGGACGCGTCGCGGGAGGGAGCAGGTCTCCTACAGCTCTTCTGTTAGGTTTCCATGCATGGCTCTCCGACTCACCTCGAACCGCGCGTGCCCTCGCTTGGGTACTGCTTGCTCCACGCTCAGTGTGGCGCTGCTGCTCGCTGCCTGCGCGGGAGACCAGAACGACCGGGACGACTCTGCGGCTTCGAGGACGGGCCCCGTCGGCGCCGCGGCTCCCACCACGGGCAGCACCGCACCGGGACAAGTCAGCGAGCAAACGACAGTACCGCAACCAGGAGGCACCCCTTCAACCACAGGCGCTCCGAGCAACACCAGCGCAGCTGACGCTAGCAGCGAGGCTGAGCCGAGTG
>JBNKZR010000339.1:0-8283 GCA_050301735.1 Polyangiaceae bacterium
CTCCTGGCTCGCCGCAGCAAACGACAACTTCGATCTGGGGTAGGTGGCGAATCGCCCGCAGCTTTTCGCTCGCTGGGTAGTCGCTGACGATCGCCAACTTGCCGCCGCGTTTGGCGAACTCGCTGACCTCTTGCACCAACTCATGGCGCGTGTGGCGCTGGATCCACTTCTGGGGTCGTTCGATCATCCACGTTCGCACCAGGCGCTCGACGGAGTGCTCGGAATGCCCTAGGGCACGTGCCGTGTTCTGCAGCTGAACGCGAAACGGGTCGTCGACTGCCTCGTCGAGAGTCTCTCGCAGGTGCTCGTGTTCGGCGCGGAAGCGACGCAGGGTTGGGATCGCCGCCCACCCGCTCGCCAGTAGCTCCATGGCCATCATCCTCTTGACCGGTTTTGGGCGATAGAGGGTCCCGTCCAGGTCCAGTAGCCATGCGGTGTGCTTCTCGCTCATGGGCAGCAAAATGCACGAAAGGCGCCCCAGTTGGGACGCCTTTCGATGCGATTGAGAGCTGGGTTCAGCCGGCGTCGCCAGCGTCGCCCATGTCGACCATACCGCCGTCCATGTCGACCATACCGCCGTCCATGTCGTCTGCGCCGCCGTCCATGTCGTCTGCGCCGCCGTCCATGTCGACCATACCGCCGTCCATGTCGTCTGCGCCGCCGTCGCCCTCGGGCGCGGTGCCGCCATCGTCAGCCCCGGCGTCTTCCACCGTGACGTCCGTCTCGGCGTCGGTCTCCGTGTCGGTCGTCACATCGGTTTCCGCGTCGGTCGCCATGTCGGTTTCCGCGTCGGTCGCCATATCGGTTTCCGTGTCGGTCGCCATATCGGTTTCCATTTCGGTCATCGCGCCGGCGTCGGAGGAGCTACCGCCATCGTCGTCACCGCAGGCAACCAGCGACAATGCGGCGCCCATTGCGAGCAAGGGAACTAGGTTCTTGGTCTTCATCATGAGTAAGGCTTCCTTCCCGGGAAAAGCAGGGAACTGAAGGGGAGTCTAAGCAGGGTTTCGTTGCAGGAAGTACAGCACGAGTCATGCCAACCGGGCGGGTCGCGTGCAGAAAGCGCCGCGACGCTGATACCAAGGCGTCACAATGTCTAGAATCGACGGGGTTCTGGAGGGGCCGGGAGCTCACCGGGGACGCTTGCCGTGCGCGGCGGTGGGCGGCGTCCGTCTGCAGACCGCGACCATCGCGTCATAGTGCGGGTAGGTGGCGACCCCTCAACGCCCGCGATGTAGTCGCCAAACCCCGAGAGTCACCCACCAGATGTTCAGATCGTGTGCTCTGGCACGGTGGGTACCTCAGCCGACCACGAAATGGTCTTGCGGCCGGATCATGCCTTGCCAGAGTGCTCCTTCTCACGCGGCGGGTGTCCGAGCGGCCCTCTCGACGGTCGCTCCGGCGTACAACAGCAACGTGATGCTTCAGCGTTTGCCGCAAGTCAGAGTCGAAACGAAGAGCAGACTGAGTTCGAGTGAAGAGGGCTTTCTCGCTCTGGATAGGCGTCGCTGCTTCCTGCTGCGAGGGGTGGCAGGCACGCGCCTGGAGCGGGCAGGGGCGGAGTTTACGTACGACTTCGTTCGCCGTTGGGCTCCTGACGCCGCCGCGATAGTGGCGTACTGCGTCATCGATGGGCAGCCGCACGTTTACTTGCGAAGTTGTGTTCGACCACCGTTGAGCTTCCGTGAGGAGGAGGACGGTTCGTTTCAGGCTCCCGACGGGCCGTGTTTCTGGGAGCTCCCTGCCGGAATCATCGAGGAGAAGGGACCCTTCGAAGAGGCTGCGCGCGCTTGTGCATCGAGAGAGTTGCACGAGGAATTGGGGTTCGACATCGCTCCCGAACAGCTGCAGCTTCTGGGTCCTCCTGTTTATCCACTGCCGGCAATGATCGCGGAACGCCAAGTGTTCTTCTGCGTGGAGGTGGATCCGCAGAAGCGAGGCGCTCCGGTGGAGGATGGCTCACCGTTGGAGAACGACGGGCAGATCATCTGCATCCCTTTGAGAGATGCGCTGAGCGCGGTAACCAAGGGCATGCTCCCCGACTCGAAGACGGAGCTCGGGCTTCGCAGATTTCAGGAATCATGGCCAAGCCGCGCGTCGTAATCGTTGCCAAGCGCACCGCGTTGGAGCGCTTCAAGGACGAGGGGGAAGATCCCAGAGTGGCTCGCCTGTTGCGAATGGGCGACCCCAGCGTGCGACGTTGGAAGAAGGCCCACGACAATCACGTTCATACTCTGGAGTTGGTGGAGGAAACCCTGCGCCGGCTCGGCGCCACGACCTGGCTCGTTCATGGCGCGGGTGGGCGTTTTGATTCCAAGGGGTTGGCGCTGGTCGTCAGCGTCGGTGGCGACGGGACGTTGCTTGCGGCGTCTCACAACGTCAGCGGTACGCCCATCCTGGGCGTCAACAGCTCACCCGATCACAGTATCGGCTTCTTCTGCGCCGCTCGTCGCCGTAATCTCAAGGACCTCTTGAGCAAGGCGCTCGAGGGCACGCTCAAGAGCATCAGTCTGAGTCGCATGCAGGTGAGGGTCAACAAGCGCACGGTCTCCAGCCGCGTGCTCAACGAGGCGTTGTTTTGCCACACCATTCCGGCCGCGACCTCTCGCTACATCGTGCGCTACGGGCGTCAGCGCGAAGAGCATCGCTCCAGTGGGCTGTGGGTAGGAACGGCGGCAGGGTCGACTGCCGCCATTCGATCAGCGGGAGGCAAAGTGCTGCCGCTGACTTCGTGTCAGCTTCAAGTCGTCGCGCGAGAGATATACGGCGCCTCGGGAGACCGACCGAAGCTCCATCGTTTCGTCGTATCGGAGGGGCGCCAGGTGGTGGTGCAGAACAAGATGCAGGAGGCCTGCCTGTTTTTGGACGGTCCCTTCAAACGAGTGGGAGTTGCTCTGGGTGAGACGATGACGTTCAGCGCATCGAAGCAACCGCTGACCGTACTTGGACTCACCGCGTCGCGCAGACGTGTGACCTGACAGACAGCTCTCGCGTCGAGGGTACCAACACGAAGCGTTTGGCCTCAGAGCAGAGAGCCCCCTCGTCGAGGCTCGAGTCACGTCGGTCGCAGTGCGCGGCGGCTCTCAGGAGGCGGGGCTCGGCGCCGTCACCTGCTGCTGCGTGATGATGCGGTCGCTCTCGCCGCGTTCATACGCCGCGAAGAGTTTGCCCCAGTGGGTCTCTTCTTTCCACTTCTCGAACGTGAGACGGTCCTTGCGCGGCCAGCGATAGTAGTCGTGATAGAACTCGCTGCCCGCCACGAAGACGTTCACCAACGGCGTGTGGAAGAAGAGCTTCTGGAACTTCTTCAGCGGTCCGAACCACATCACGTCGCCCACCATGCTCGCGGCGTTGTCACCGACGGAGAAGCCCCAGCTCTCGTTCGAGATGTCGTCTCCGACGATCTCGATGTCGCGCGGGTCACCGACGCCCAGGCCGTCTTCGTGTGCCACGTTGATGAACTCCAGGCTCATCGGGTCGAAGCCCATCATCTTGGCCGCCACGGCGTCGATCGCGACTTGGTCGTCGCTGGCCAGCATGTAGTCCTTGATCACCGGAAACATCGTGCGCGGCCCCGGTCCGTTGCCAGCGGTGGTGCCATCCATGATCGCGAACAGGCCCGAGTGGATCTCCTTCTGGATCGCCAGGAGGTCGACGAGCGTGCGATGAATCCAGCTGTGCGTGTAGTGGCGTTTGGTGTTCAGCAAGCCACCGAAAGCGTTCTTCATCGCACCGGTGGTCGTCGTGTAGATGTGACACTTGACCGTCGGCAAATGGATGATGTTCTTTCCCTGGAAGTAGTCAGGGATGAGGATCCCGTCCGGGAAGATGTTGTGCAGTACGTGTAGGCGTGCTTTCGGGCGGTACTCGATCCACTTCATGTCCTCTTCTTTGAAGTTGAAGAGCACCGGGATGTCGTACTTTTTGAAGATCGGAACGTAGTTGTTCAGGTCTTCACCCTTGAACGCGTCGGTGACGACAGTCTTGTTCTGAACGCAGCTGATGTCGTTGAAGCCCGCGTGCTGCAGAGCCAAGACGGTTCCTTCGAGCTGCCATGGCGTCGTGTTGGCCCCAGGAAACGGGTAGTGCCAAGAGATGTTGTCTTTGAGGATGGTGGTCGCGTTCTTGTCGAGCGCCTGCTGCATGCCCGCGAGTTCACACAGCCTCTCGATGTCCGTCAGGATCGACTCGGGCTTCACTTTCAGAACGGATACTTTGGACTTCGCCATGGCCGGGTTTCTACCTCGAACGGGCTGGGATGTCGGATGGAGGGACTGTGAATTTCGCAGCCCTCGACTCACCAGAATATCGGCTGATACTGGAATCCCCATCGACCCACTCGTTCGAATGGAGCGCCAGTGATGGCGGCCTGACACTTCGGTTGCGTGAAGCCTCAGGCCGTTCAGCCTGCTGTCTCAGCTCTTGAAGGGCGACTTGCCCGCGTACAACGCGGCGTCTCCCAACTCATCAGCGATGCGCAGCAGCTGGTTGTACTTCGCCACGCGGTCACTTCGGCTCAGACTGCCCGTCTTGATCTGGCCGGCGTTGGTTGCGACTGCGAGATCAGCAATGAAGGCGTCTTCCGTCTCGCCTGAGCGGTGCGAGATCACGGAGTTATAGCCGTGATTGGCGCCAACTCGAATCGTCTCCAGCGTCTCGGTGAGGGTGCCGATCTGATTGAGCTTGATCAGGATGGCGTTGGCGCAGCCCATCTCGATCCCCGTCTCCAGGCGCGTCTTGTTGGTGACGAACAGATCGTCACCGACCAACTGAACGCGATCACCGAGCTTGTCGGTCAGCGCTTTCCAGCCGTCCCAGTCGTTCTCATCCAGACCATCCTCGATGCTCAGGATGGGATATTTCTCGCAGTAGTTCGCGTAGATGTCCACGAGCTCGGCGGCACTCACCTGTTTCTTGTCGAAAGTGTACTTGCCGTTCTTGTGGAATTCGCTGGATGCGCAATCGAGGGCAATGCCCACCTGCTTGCCCGGCTCGTATCCCGCAGCAGCAATCGAATCCATGATGCGCTTGAGCGCCTCTTCATTGTTGCCCAGGCGCGGCGCGAAGCCGCCTTCGTCGCCGACCGCGGTCGTCAGCTTGTCATCCTTGAGGTTCTTCTTGAGCGCGTGGAAGATTTCCGCGCCACAGCGCAGCGCCTCGGCGAAGCTGTCGAAGCCGAAGGGAATGATCATGAACTCCTGAATCTCGAGTCCGTTGTCAGCATGGCTTCCGCCGTTGAGGATGTTCATCATCGGCGTGGGCAGAACGCGAGCCTGGGCGCCGCCCAGGTAGCGCCACAACGGCACGCCAATGGTGTCTGCAGCGGCACGAGCCGCGGCCATCGATACGGCCAAGATGGCGTTCGCTCCGAGCTTGCCCTTGTTCTCGGTGCCGTCGAGCTCGATCAGCGTTTGGTCGATGGCTACCTGATCGAGGACGACCATGCCCTCGAGTGCGGGGCCCAGCGTGTCATTGATGTTCGCAACGGCTTTGCTGACGCCCTTGCCCAGATAGCGTGACTTGTCGCCGTCTCGGAGCTCCACGGCTTCGTGTTCGCCCGTGGAAGCCCCACTGGGGACACAGGCTCGGCCGAAGCCGCTGGAGGTGTGCACCTCCGCCTCGACAGTGGGGTTGCCTCGAGAGTCGAGGATTTCACGTGCGCTTACATCGATAATGTCCGGCATGGCGGGTCCCCGATATCACGAAAGCGGAGCTGTCGCGAGGGCGTTGCGAAGGCAAAGGTGCTTTGCATGCGAAGCTCGCGAGGCTCGCCGGTGACACTGGAGCGACAAGGCGTGGGCGCCAAAAAAGTGCCTTCCGGTGCGGCTTTTCTCGGCTCGTTTCAGGGCCGCTGCGGTGACGTCGGTGGCCCCGATTTCGCGAACTCCGTCGAGCGCCGCAGGTTTTGCAGGATTCGGCGGTCGTGCGGCCCCACGGCGAGACGTCGAGGCAGCGGATGGGCTGGCCGTGATGGGAGCTCGTGCCTTCAGTCGTCGGCAGGTTCTGTCTCGGCCTCGCCGGCCTGTCGCTGGCGCAATCTGGTACGCTCGCGCTCGTCCTTCTTCTCGTAGGCGACGACGATGCGTTGGACCAGCGGGTGACGCACGACGTCTGCTTCGCTAAAACGGCACACGGCGATGCCGTCCACGTTGGACAACAGTTGGACTGCCTCGGCCAGGCCGCTCCGTGCCCCTCGTGGGAGGTCCGTTTGTGTCACGTCGCCGGTGACCACGGCCTTGGAGTTGAAGCCGAGGCGCGTCAAGAACATGCGCACCTGTTCACTCGTTGCGTTTTGTGCTTCGTCCAGAATCACGAACGCGTCGTTCAGCGTGCGCCCGCGCATGAACGCCAGTGGTGCGACTTCGACCTGCGCTCGAGCGATCAGCTGCTCGACTTTCTCGAAGTCGAGCATGTCGTGCAAGGCATCGTACAACGGGCGCAGGTAAGGATTGACCTTCTCGATGAGATCACCCGGCAGGAAGCCGAGCCGCTCGCCGGCTTCCACGGCAGGTCGCGTCAGGATGATGCGCTTGACTTGACGTTGGACGAGCGCACGGGCCGCCATCGCCATTGCCAGGTAGGTTTTCCCGGTGCCCGCCGGACCGATGCCGAACGTCAGGTCGTGTTCGCGCATTTGTCGAATGTAGGCGCGCTGCATCGGCCCTTTGGGCACGATTGGCTTGCGCTTGGAGACGATGATGGCCTCGTCGAGCAGCGATTTCAGCGTGATGCTGGGATCTTCGCGCAGGCTGCGCAACGAGCGTGCGACATCGTGTTTGCCGATCTCGACACCGTTGCTGACCAGTTCGACCGCATCCTCGAGAAAGCGCCCAGCAATGCGCACGTCTCCCTCGTCACCGGAGAGCAGAATGGTGTTGCCGCGCAAATTGACCAACGCCCCACTCTGTTTGGCGACCTCCCCCAACAGCTGACTGTGTGGCCCGGTAATGGCCATCAGCACCTTCGGGTTTTCGACTTCGATGTTCGCGCTGTGTGGCGCTTGTTCTGGGTCCAGGGTTCGCAGCTCCTTGGGGCGGGACTTGGAGTATACGACATCACCGCCTGACGGCACCCCAACCGTCGCGGCTTTTTTGCCCTGCAAGCCTCAGCCGTGGCTTACGCAAGGCATGCGCCTCGCAAAGTGGATCGGGCTGGGCCTCGCTTTGGGAATCATCGGCGCCCTCGCACCCATCGTGGGTGGCGACTTCGGGCCGGCCGACTTGAACCTCAGCCTGAGCCTCGACAGCGCCAAGCGGGAGCCCGAGGATCCCGACCGCTTCCTCGGGCTCGACCTGACGAACATCGACTTGCACCCGCGTCGCGTGACCGCGCCGCTCGCCGGCGAGCGTACCGCGGTCCTGACTCTGGACCCTGAGCTGCAACGCACGGCGGAGAGCATCATGAAGCGTTATCGTCTGCCAGAGGCGGGCGCCGTGCTCCTCGACGTCAAGACTGGCGAGACGCTAGTCTACGCGAGCTACATCAACAAAGGACCCAAGTTCGACTTCAATGCCCGCGCGGAAGCCCCTGCCGCCAGCGTGTTCAAAGTCGTGACCGGTGCGGCCTTGGTGGAGATGGCTGGTCTGTCTGCGGAGACCGAGCAGTGCTACCACGGCGGCAAGAGTAGTATCAGCCGGAGCGAACTGGAGGACGACCCCGCCCGGGACAAGTGGTGCGCCACTCTCGCGACGGCCATGGGCAGAAGCCTCAACGTGGTGTTCGCGCGTCTCGCGAACAAGCACCTGAGCGTGGAACAGCTCACGGCCATGGGTGGGGCTCTCGGATTCGGCGTCGAAGTGCCCTTCGAAGCCGTCAACGAGCCGTCCCAGATCGCTCTTCCAACGGAGGATCGTGTCGAGTTCTCACGCGCAGCCGCGGGTTTCTGGCACTCGAGTCTCTCGCCACTCGCCGGCGCCCAGCTCGTACAAACCGTTGCCAATCAGGGCGTGACGCTGCAGCCGCGAATCGTCAAGCAGATACTCGAGCCCGATGGGAGTGTGAGCTACCAAATGCCAGAGCAACCGGTCGTTGCGCGACGCGCGTTGCGTCCCGAGACCGCCCACGAGCTCACCCGCATGATGCTGCAAACGACGCTCAACGGATCTGCGCACAAGACCTTCTTCGACAAACGCGGGCGCGGCTTTTTGCCAGACATCCCGGTTGCCGGCAAGACGGGCACACTGACGCGACATAAGCAGAACCGCCACTACACCTGGTTCGTCGGCTTTGCACCTGCGGACAATCCGGAAGTCGCGGTATCAGCGCTCGTGGTGAATACGCCCG
>JBNKZR010000340.1:0-8256 GCA_050301735.1 Polyangiaceae bacterium
TACCCTGCCGCAGTGCAACGACGCGCCGGTCCGCAGCATCGAATCCACGGTTTGGTACGATACGGGAACAGTGCGAGTGCTGACCGAGGGGTGTGAAGTCGCAGCCGGTAGCGTCGTCGATGTTTGCCCCCTCCAGTGGGAGATGCAGCAGATGGGCAACGACGTGGAAATCGTCGTGGACCACGAGTATCGAATGCGCGGACGACTCTGTGGCGATCAGCTCCACCTCGAAGGCGGTTGGTGGCTCCCACTGCCGGATGACAGCGGGCAGTGTGGCTACGCCGACGACGACGGAACCGAGGTCGGCATCGCTGAGGGGGGCAATACGCTCACCCTCGGCGAAACCGAGCTCAGCGGTACCCTGATACTCGAAGAACGCTGCACTGCCGAGTACGAGGTGGTGCTTCAGTTGCTATATGGCCAAGAGTGAAGCTAGACTCACGTGGTTGTCAGCTGCGGCACTCGCTTTCCTACGAGGTGTGTGAGTCTGCAGGCCGCGCTGCTGCGTAAGAACGAGCAGGTGAGGGGCGGCTCGAAGCGCGTTCACTTCTCTCCAAACCCGCGCCCTGCGTGAGCCTGCCGAAGTTGAAGCCAAAGTCAAGGCCCCGTTCCCGGCGCGACTGGCGTCGCTGCCGCGGCGATCGAGAAGGCCGTGGGGGCATGTGTTCGCTCGGCAAACCAGTGAAGCCAGATACGGTCATTACCGAGTACACGCGGGACGGCTCGAACTACTTGGTGGAGTACGAAGTCACTCCCAGATTCGACTGACCCCGCGGAGCCGCGCCAATCCGGAGCCCCCCCGGAAATGCTGGATGCTGCCCGAGACTGAGCCACGACGAACAGAACGAAAGAGGGCTGGTAAGGCTCACCGCCAGAACGGAACGCTAGGGGCGTCGGGGCACACCTGGCTCCGCCGCTCACCCAGAGCTCGCCTTGGATGAGCTCTCGACATGGCTCACAGACAACCGATGCGCGTCGGGCCGACGGCCACATCGTCGTACCAAACGCCGCGGTCGACTTCGTTGTGGAAGCCTTGATAGCCGAACTTGAAGACAGCAAAGTCCATGGCCGAGCCTGGGTAATCGGACGCTGCTATGACCTCTTCACCTTCGATGAACATCGACTGGGTGCGTCCAGTTCCGTCGAAGTGCAACTCGATGCAGTGCCAAGTGTCCGCGGGCAACGTGTAGGGATTCGTGCCGCCGCTCTCCAGTCGTCCGTAGCTCTCAGGCCAACGTACGTCGTCGGACGAGTTGAACGACAGCCCCACGTCGTCAGCGAATTCGACGCGTGTGTTGTCGTTGGGATCGTCTGTCGCCGATGCGGCTGCGTACGCATTGTGGCCCTCTTGGCCGAGTTCGACGTCGCTGCGCAGGTACATGCGTACCCAGAAGTCAGCACCGCTCGATGGCACCGCGAGCATCTTGTACATCGTGCTCGCATTGGGTTCCGAGTTCTTGCGTACGCGCAACGACGATGCTCCTGAAAAGGCTTGGGTAGTGTCGACCTCGAACAAAGCAGTCCAGGGCGTCGCCGGGTCACCGTTCAGCTTGAACACTGCGCCGGTGGGTAACTCGTCGCTTTCGAAGCCCGAGCAGAAGCTCGCGTCAGCGGGGCACGCGTCGCCGCCCGCGGGCACGATGTCATCGTTGCCGACAGCACCAGTGCCAAGATCCTCACCGGAGACGTTGCCGCCCGCGCCGGTGGCACCGGCGGAGCCCATTCCACCGCTGCCCTGTGGGTCTTCCGTACCGGTGGCATCGTCGGTCTGCGTGCCCATCATGCCGGGACCGCTGCTGCCGCTGGGTTCGCCAGCGCCAGAAGGATCAGCATCCGGTGTGTCCGTGCTTCCAGTCGAATCGGTGGCAACCATGCCGGGTGTGCCGGCGTTGTCGACCGGCGGCGCGGTGGCAGCCGCCGGGGTCGTCGCGGCGGGTGGCGGTACGGTGTTGTCGACGCCCGGCGTTGTCGCCGTGGTGGTGGGCGCTCCGGGATTGCTCGGGCTTCCGGTCCCGTTGCCCATTGGAGTGGTGTTGCTAGGCGACGGGTTACCCGCGTTCGGCAACGGGGTTGCTTGCTTCCCACTACCGGAGCTGTCTTCACCGCAGCCGCTGGCAGTGAGCAAGAGCAGGGGGAGGAGCGCGACCTTGGAGCGAAACATGGCCGTTCGTATTCGGCCGAAAGCTCTCGCGCAAGGCGTCGCGCCGCACCGCGCGCGGTGCGGGTGCGGCTCGCTGGAAGATGCTGCTCTGGGTGAGTGCCGCCGGACCGGATCGAAGCGTAACCGCCGTTTCGTGCCGGCTCCAGCGTGCCGGTGCGATCTCGCGCTTCGGCTACTGTTTGGCAACAGACGTGTCTCACGCCGGCGCGCAAACCCGCCGTGCCGTCGTCGCGGAGCGCACAGCTCCGTTCACGCCGCTATCCTTGCCCCCCGCGGTTCACTAGCTCGGCTTGCGAGAACGTCGTCCGCCGCTTTCTCGGAACACGATGAAGCCATGGGTGAGGTCGTAGGGAGAGAGCGCCACCTTGACCCGGTCACCCGGCAATACGCGGATCCGATGGCGTCGCATGCGCCCGGACAAGCGTCCGCGTACGGTGGTGTTGGCATCATCGAGCTCCACTCGGTACTGGCCGCCGCCCAGTGCGTCCATGACCTTGCCCGTCATTTCCAATAGGTCACCACGGCTCATTATGCGGCCTCCGCTCGAGCGCGATCGTCGTCCGCTGCCGCTTCGGACTCGGGCGGTGGCGTGCTCTGGGCGGCAACTGCTGGGCTGTCCTCCGCAGAAGTCGTTTCCTGGGTTGAGCTAGCCGCCGGTTGGACGGACCGCAGATTCGACTGGCGCAGAGCCTCCAGTCGTTTGCTCGCCGACGGCGTCGTGAACGCTCGGATGAAGTCGTAGATGTCCAGCAGGTCCACGGCGGTGGCACCCAAGGGACTCAACCGCTCCTTCAGGTTGGTCGCCATGCGCAGCGCCTTTTCGTAGTCCATTGCGTTCGGTTTGCGGGCATTGAGCGCTCGCTCCCCCATCCACTTGCGTTGTCGGCCCAGGCTCGGCGGGTGAACGCAGAAGTGCTCACCAGGTGAGCTGAGCGCCATGAGGCTCGTCACCAACGGCCATGATGGTAGGCGCCCGAGCATCTGCTTCAACTCAGTCACCAAGCACGTGAAACGGCGACTGAAGTCGTCAGCCTCGCCCTCCGCCGGCTCCGGGAACAAGACGGCCGCCAGTGCGAGCGTCACTGCACGACCGGCACGCGGTACACGTTGCCGAAGCGCCTTCACGTCTTTGGGCGGTACCAGGTCGGTGCCTGCCAGCAGTTCACCGAGCCCTTCCCACAACTCTTGTTCACGCCCGTGCTCCACAGCGTTCGCCAGATGCTCGGGTTTGAGCACTTCGCTGGCTTCCTTGATGACGGCATCGCGATGTCGTTTCAGGCGTTTCTTGGCACCGTCTCCTCGATGACGTTTGCGCCACTTCTCCCCTTCGAAACCCTCAGGGAATTGCCCTAGCAACAGCTGCGCTTGCTCCTCGAAAGAAAATACGGAGCTCGCGTCGCGAGTTGGGTCCAGCACACCAGCTGCCGTTGCGGCGCTCATCTGGCTGATCTGCTGGCGGAATGAGGCGGATAGTTCCGTCTGATCGAGCTGAACGGAATCCATGAAATGATAATAGGACGCAGCAATCATGCGGTGCACGCCATCTTCGAACAGGTAGGCGCGCTTGCCATCGCGCTCCCAGGTCAGCAGGGCTGCGCCCCATTCTGGGCGCTTGGCGTGGCGAAATACGGGAATCGAAACCTCTGAGTTGTTCAAAAAAGACCTCCATCTGGCAGGGTGAGTATCTGCTCCGCGAGCGAGCAGATAACGGACGACCGTCGACGGTCGCCTGTTCGGTTGAACGCACCCCGTTGAGGAATGCCTCGCAACGAAACGCTACCCAGCGAGTATTCATCTCCAACGCACCCAATGCCGAACCGATCCGGTTCGACTTCGACGTGGTGAATCTCGTCTGGAAACGCTGCCGAGGTGCCTGGAGCGCATTCTATGATGACTCGACGCGTGCGGTAGGGAACTACACAACGCTTCGAGTCAGGTTCACTAGTATGCCCCATTTGGCAGCTACAGGCAAGTAGGTGACCCGAGGCGGCTTGGTCAGTGGAAAAATCATTCTTCGTGCTTTCGGTCGAGCATTCGGCTCACCGACGGGAGACGGCATCCAGTTGCTGTACGGCTGACACCGAGGAACCCAGTGCTTCAGATTACCTTCCGTATGACGCGCTCGTTCGGGCACGCGCCGCATGTCTGAGCTTGATGGACAACTCGGGCGGGCGCGCCAGGTCCCACTGGGCCACCAGCTCGCTGGTGCAGACGGCCTGCGCCGAACGATGATACAACAAGGGCCGGCAGAGCTCTTGGCCAGCAGGACCCGGTAGGGCGCGGAGCAGAAGGGCCTTCTGGCGAGCGGGGCCTCGGGGTCTGCAAGGCGCAGGAGGCTTGCAGGGCGAAACGAGCCGTGATGTGAACGAGCGCCCACGGGATTCTTTCCTACGCGACCTGGTGCGCGCACCCACCGCACGAGATCGGGGTTGACGACGGCTGGTGCTAGCGCGACAAGAGGCACACGTGGGGGTGCTGTGCCTGCATGACGACCAAAGGGGGCGATGTGAACTCCGACATCACAGAGCAGATCCAAGAGGGACTCGACGAAGTGAAGGGTTGGCGGCCATGAGCGACGACGAACTCCGACCCGTGTGCTTCATGGTGATGCCCTTCCGCAAACGGAAGGTGACTGGCCCGACACGCGAAGGGGCTCCCGGTGAAGTGGACTTCGACGGGCTGTGGGACAAGGCGTACCGACCGGCGATCTCCGAAGCCGGGTTCACACCGGTTCGTGCTGACTTCGACACGGGCTCGGTGATCATCAAAGACATGCTGGAACGGTTGGCATACGCCGATCTCGTGCTTGCTGACGTGACCTTGCCGAACGGAAACGTGTACTACGAGGTCGGGCTGCGACAGGTCGCCAAAGAAACCGGCTGCGTGCTGTTTGCCGCTGACTGGTCGAGTCAGCTGTTCGACATCGACCAATTCAGATCGGTGCGCTACCCCCTGGTCACCGGCACCGTCTCGGATGACGCCGCTGTGAGCTTGCAGGCCACTATCCGGCAGGCGATCGCCGCTCACAAAGACACGCGGACGCCCTGGCATGAGTTCATCGACCAGAAGAACAACGAGCAGGCACGTCGGGGCGTGTTTCGTGAGTTTGCCGAAACGTTCAGCGCATTCCAAGAACGCGCCCGTGCAGTGAGGTTGAGTCCGAAACGCCAGCGTCCCGAGCTGGCCGGTGCCCTGTTGCGGGACTACCGGAGCGCAGCCACTCGTATCCCTGAAGTCGCAACGGAGTTGCTGTTGCTGGTTCGAGACGAGTTGGACTGGGAGCAGACGCTGAGCTTCTGCGACACACTGCCGCCAGCCTTTCAGCGGATCGCCCTCGTCCGTGAGCAGCGACTACTGGCGCTGGCAAAAACTGGGCGTGCGGCGCAAGCAGTCGCCAGCCTCGAACGACTCATCCGCGAACAGGGGGAGACCCCCGAGCGTTTTGGCTTGATTGGCGGCCGCTACAAGTCCATGTGGAGAGACGAGCGCGAAGCGCGGGTCAAAGCCGGCGCGAGCAGACCTTCGTCAGACGAGCTCCGCTATCTCGACGAGGCCATCGACCACTACGAACGAGGCATGCTGCTCGATTACAACGAGTACTATTGCTCGAGTAACATCGCAGGGCTGCTACTGTCGCGCGGCAAGGACGCGGACGCGCAACGAGCGAGGCTCGTCGACCAGATGGTGATCGCTGCTTGCGAACGTGCCATCGCACTCGATCAAGACGACGGGTGGACGCGGGCGACGTTGCTCGGCGCAGCATTTCGTGCGGCGGACGTGCCAAAGGCCCGAGAGCTTTCAGAACGCGTCAAGCGCGAAGGCGTGACCGCGTGGGGCTTGAAGAGTACACTCGACGACCTGAAAGATTCGGTAGCACGTGTGCGAACGACGCCGATCGGGACTGAACTGCAGCAGCTCTTGGATGACCTAGGCGCTTTGATCGCCGATGCTGACTGACAGCAGGCACATGCGCCCCCACCCCACTACGAGAAACCACCGTGACGACTACGATCAAAGAACTGCACGTCGGCAACAGCAAGCGGTATCGACCCCAACCGCAAGAGAAGCACGCGACAGTGCGTTGGGAGCCGGCGAGCTACAAGCTCTCCTGGGGCGACCAGAAGTTCGATGGCCCGCACGTGCAAGTTCATGATCCTGGCGGCGCGTACGGGGTCGATCTGCGCGTCTTCTTCAAGACGCACGAGCCGGTGAAGGGCAAAGCGGACCACTACGTCAAGACCGGCTTCGTTCGCGCTGTACAGGTGAGCGAGCCCACGGAGATCCACACCATGGTCGACGGCCGTCTCGAAGGAACCGCCACCGTCGAATCCGGCGGCTGGGTGATTCAGAACCCGGACGGTGAACTCTACTACAACACGCCAGGCGAATTTCAGAAGCGCTATGAAGAAGCTCCTGAGACGTCGGGCTTCAAGCCCAAGCAGTGGGAACAGCCGCCCACGCTGGAGCAACATCTGTTCGCACCGGGCCCGAAGCGCATCCTGGCTCTGGACGGTGGTGGCATTCGTGGGCGCATCAGCCTCGGGATACTCAAACGGATCGAATCGATATTGGGTGGGCCACTGTGCAACCACTTCGATCTGATCGGGGGAACCTCGACTGGTTCGATCATCGCGGCGGGCCTGAGTCTTGGCTGGAGCGTCGACGCGCTCGTCGACCTGTACGATAGCTTGGGACCCGCCATCTTCGAACCGGAATGGCTGCGCTTCGGCTTCTTGCGCGCCAAGTTCTCGACGAAACCCCTGGAGCAAGTGCTGTCGAAACATTTCGACGACGTTCGTCTTGGCGGCACGGAGTTGAAGACAGGCCTGGCGATCGTCAGCAAGCGACTGGACACGAACAGCCCGTGGCCCATGCACAACAACCCGCGGGGCAAGTACTTCGGCCCGCCTCCGGTGGGACGGAACTACGTACCCAATAGCCGCTACCTCGTGCGTCAGTTGGTGCGCGCCAGCACAGCCGCTCCTCACTACTTCGAGCCCGAAGAGATCGCGGTCACGGATACCGAGTCGGGAGCGTTCGTCGACGGCGGTGTGAGTCCTCACAACAATCCCGCCCTGCAGCTGGTGCTACTAGCAACGCTCGAGGGCTACTATCTCAACTGGCCCTTGGGCGCGGACAGGCTCCAAGTGGTCTCTGTCGGGACGGGTCGTTGGGACACGAAGCGCCCCACCGAGGAGGTGATGCGCGCCAAAGCAGCGAAGCATGCGGTCGTCGCGTTGTCATCGCTGATGGACGACTGCTCGGCTCTGAACGAGCTGCTGATGCAGTGGCTGTCGAACAGCGATACCGCCCGCACCATCGACAGCGAGGTGGGTGATCTCAGCAACGATTTGTTGGGGGGGCAAGCGCGGCTCTCGTACCTGCGCTATGACCCAGTGCTGGACGAGGCCTGGCTGACGCAACAGTTCCCCGAGTTGGACTTCAGCGACGAGACACTCAACTCCCTGCGCGCCATGGACAGCCACGATACTCTGGAAATGCTGGGCAAGATCGGCGACGCCGCCGCAGCTCAGGTCTTGTCCGAGCACTTCGCGTGAGTCCTATCAGCGCTCTCGTCGAGCACGAAGGTCAAGAGAGTAGCGCGACTACCAGCTTCACGGCGAAGTAGGTCAGCACACCGTAGCCCGTGTACGTTGCGAGCAGCACCCGCTTCGGGACTTTGCGCGACAGGCGCGGGCCGACGAGAAATGGGTACACCCCGCGAGCGGCGACGTAGACTGTGCCGGCCACCGTGACATCTGGGGTTCCGATGAACACCGCGCTGAGCCAAAGCATGGTCAGAAACGGCGGCATGTGCTCGAGGGTGTTGAGCATGACGCGGTCGGCTGCGAGCATCTGCGGGTCCTTGCTCTCGTAACGGTCGAAGACTTCGGGGCGGCCCTCATGGGCCCGAGCCAACTTGACCTTCACGCGCCGCACGTTGATGACGAGGGCGTAGTAGAGCAGCAGGTAGGCGATGCTGATCCACAATGGGCCTGCGTAGTGCGCAATAGCGAGCGGTGGAGGCATGCTGTGCAGGCTACTCGGGATGCGTCGCGTGTTCCACACTCCGAGGTGAAGACACGGTGGAGCTG
>JBNKZR010000341.1:0-8247 GCA_050301735.1 Polyangiaceae bacterium
AGTCGAGGACCTGGACTCAGAGGCGTTCTTCGCGGCGAAGGCCGAGGTCGACTGCGATGCGTGTCGCGAGTGTGGCCTGGTCAGTGAGCGTTGCACGGAGGCCTGCTACGGGGAGCCGGACGAACGATTCCCCGAACGCTGCTTCCCGCTGCTCCACGACGGTCGCGTGTGCTTGCGCGCTTTGCAACACAGCAGCTGCGAAGACTACGAACGCTACGTCGCCGATGTTGCGCCGACGACCCCGACCGAGTGTGACTTCTGTCCGTTGGAGGAAGCACCGTGACGTGGCGACGATGGTTTAGGCGGTTTGCGGTGCGCTCGCTGGGGACGTTGTTGGGCGTTCTGTTCCTGCCGACCGTTCATGGCTGTGCTGTGGGTGAGCGACTGCTCGCCGATCCCACCGACTACGCCCAGTATCGAGCTGTCCGCGTCGCGCCGAACTTTCACGATCGATTGTCGGCTGGATGGAAGTACTTGCGCACGCAGCCCGACGGCCGCTGGCGCGTGGAGGTGGCTGCCTGGTTTCGGCAAGCAGAGGCGCGCTACTTGAGCCGGAGCTGGACTCGCACGGCGGGCCTCTACGAGTACTTGGAGGTGCTTCCTGATGGTCCACACGCGGCGGAGGTTCGAGCGCGCATCTTCCTGCTTGAAGAGAAGGCGCGAGTCGCAGCGATCGACGAAAACAGCTTCATGCGTCAGGAACGCGAGCGCCAGCGCCACTTCGACGAAGCGGCCAAGCAGCGCATGGAGTTCCGACGCACGTTCGCAGAGTGGCTCGCTTTCTTGGCTGGTCAGCGGCTGCACGGCACGAAGCCGACAGAGTGGTCACCCGCCTTCCGGCAGCGGTTTTTCGAGCTGGAGCCGCCCGGGGTATGCCAGCAGCTGCGCTGTGAAAAGACGGATCGTTTCGAGTTCGAACTGCCCGTCGCGACGGGACTCGAGTCCCAGGCGGCCACTTTTTCGACGGTCTTGGAGCAATCGGAGGATGGCGTCACGCGGGTTGTCGTTTCTGGACACGGGCTGTTCAACAACCTCGCCGAGTCCGTCAGCCTGGAGCGCGTAGGCCATGACGACCTGCAAGCGCGAGCAGAAGCCATCGGCACTGCCGTGCAACTCGTGTCCGCGGCGTTGCAGCCGGTGTTCCCACACGACAGGTGTTCCAGCGAGGCGTTGAGCCCGACGGTGCTGGCACGACAATGCGACGGGCAACGCGTAGAGATGATCGTGGCGGAGAGCTTCGAGCAGCCGGACCGGATCGAGTTTACCTCCGCAGCGCAGGATGCGAGCACGCCGCCTGAGCAACCTGCTCCCGGCGTCGAGCCGGGAGTTACCGCAGCGCCGAGCGCCACGAGCGTGCCCCCCGGTGTCGACGTCGCGCCATCGCGCTGAGTGCACTGCTTCGCGTCGCCCAGCCAGAGATAGAGATGGGCTGGCCGAAGTTCGGTCGGAAACCAGCTAGATGGCCATTCACCACGGCGGTTGTGCCCGAGGGGGCTTCCAGCACAACACGATTTTGCCGATGTTGTCGTTCTGCTCCATGCGCTCGTGGGCCCTGCGAACCTCGGCGAACGGAAAGACCTCGTCGATGATGGGTCGCACTGCACCCGAGCGCACGTGGGGCAAGGTGTTGCGAATGAAGCGCCGAGTCAGTGCGACTTTCTCTTGCGCTGACCGACTGCGCAGCACCATCGCCAAGATGCGTTGCTGACGAACCAGGAGCTGGCCGAAGTCGACCTCCGCCGGGCGATTGCCGCCCAACAACCCAACGACGACGAGTCTTCCGCGTGGAGCCAGCAGGCGGCTGTGCGCCGGCCAGTAGCGACTTCCGACGAAGTCGATGATGACGTCGACGCTGTGCGCGCCGAGTTCGTGCTCGATGGTCTCGGCGAAGTCTCGTTGGCGGTGATTGATGGCGGACGCTCCCAAGGAGCTGACCAGTGCGCACTTGGCTTCCGTGCCCACCGTGCCGATCACCTCGCCTCCCGCGAGGGCTGCCAATTGCACGGCGGCTGAACCCACACCACCGGCGGCTGCATGAATCAGAACCCGCTCTCCCGGAGTGAGCCCTGCTTGCTCGAAGAGAGCCTCTTGGGCCGTCATGAAGGCTTCTGGGACACACGCCGCTTGGACGAGGCTCAGATTGTCTGGAACCTCGACGGCCATGCGAGCCGGGATCACGACGCGCTCGGCGTAGCCGCCACCGGGGAGTAACGCCATGACGCGCTTGCCCAGCCAAGCTGGGTCGGCCCCTTGTCCAATCTGGGACACCGTACCGGCACACTCCAAGCCCAAGATATCCGTGCAGCCGGCGGGGGGAGGATAAAGGCCCCGCCGCTGAAGCAGATCGGCGCGGTTGAGCGCAGTTGCGTGCACATCGATCAGCAGCTGCCCTTCGCCGAGAGCTGGCTCTTCGACTTCGACCTGCTGAAGAACCTCCGGCCCGCCAGTTGTGCTCGCCTTGATGGCCCGCATTGTGTTTGCGTACTCACAAGCGCGGACCCAAATCAACGACAAGCCACGAACGAGGGCGAAACGCGGTGGTGCGCGACCGTCCTGTGGCCAAGCGAGACAACGGAGTCTGAAACGGGGTTGAGCAAACGATGGCAATTGCTCGTCCGGCGAGCGGAGGACTGAATCATGCAGATCCATAGCAATTGGCAGGGAGTGGTCGAGGATGTGAGGCGCGCGTTGGCGCCCAAAGGAAGAGCGCAGTTGGGCCAATTCGTTGCGGAGGGGGCGCGGCTCATCGAGCGCGCCGTGCGAGCTGGCAAGGCGCCGCATCGCGTGGTCATTTCGCGGCGTCAGTTGCGTCACGGGGACGAACGCACGAACGCACTCTTGGCCGAGCTCGAAGCGTTGAAATGCGAAGTCTACGCAGTGCCGGAGGCGGTGGCGTTGGAACTGGCGGAGGGGCGCAACGGTGGGCTGATCTTCGGACTGTGCGCGATGCCGGAAGGCCCGAATCTGCAACAGTTGTGTGCGCTCGCGGTGCGCCAAGGCGGCGTGTTGCTCGTGATGGTCGACGTCGAGGAACCCGGCAATGTCGGTGCACTGGTGCGCTCGGCGCTGGCGTCGGGTGCCGTCGGGGCCATCGCGGTGGGCAGCAGTGACCCGTACCACCCCAAGGCCGTTCGCACGTCGATGGGAAGCCTGTTCAAGTTGCCGATCGCCCGTGCGGCCGAAGTGGAGCAAGTCTTGGCTTGTCTCGAGCCGTCACTGTGCGTCGCTGCGGTGTCAGCCGGTGGAGCGCCCCCGTGGAGCTCCGAGCTTGCTCGCGCCCAGGGGATTTTCGTGGGGCGCGAAGCGGAGGGGCTCCCGGAAGCGCTGGTCGAGAAGCTTGGCCTTCGGGTGAGCATTCCGATGCCGGAGGGCGTCGACTCATTTTCCGTGAACGCTGCAGCGGCGATCCTGCTGTACGAAACAATGAGGCAGAACTCCCAGGTGGTTTGACCGGCTATTGACATCGCCGGTGCCAGACGGAACAACCACGCCATGAAGCATTCCGTTCCCCACGACCTGGGCCTCGAACGCGCCAAACAGGTGACTCAATCTGCCTGGGAGTCGTACTCTCGGAAACTCGCAGACTACTCGCCGACGATCAATTGGCAGACCGAAAATCGAGCGCAAATCCGGTTCAAGGCCAAGGGGATCAGCTTGGAGGGGGCCATCGAGGTGCGCGAGTCCGCCATCGACTTGGAGCTCGAGGTGCCGTTTCTGCTCAAGCCGTTCCGTGGCAAGGCGATTTCCGTGATCGAGGGTGAGATCAAGGAATGGATCGGTAAAGCCAAGACCGGCGATATCTGACCCGCTCGTCTGCTCGAGCTCGAAAGAGTACCTCGAACGCTACTTGGGGGTACCGGCCGCCGCGGACTGGAGTGGTCCGCGGCGCTTCAGGCGGCTCAGATACGATCGCGCCGTTTGAGCAAGACCAGAATGAAGACGAGAGTCGCGAGCATCATGCTGGCTAGCACGACCATCGGCAGCGCGGCATTCTGGTAGTGGGTGAAACCCCACGCGCCGTTGAACGTATCGGACGCGATCTGGGCCTGAGCGCACTTGAACTGGCCTGCCTCGATGAAGTTGTCCGGTGAGCTCAGGTTGGGGCGCTTCAAGTCGATGATCCACGCCGGCTCGTTGACGATGGCCGAGCGCTCCTGCGCCACGACGCCCTGAAAGCCCCAACGTGCAGGCATCAGGTACATGGGCCATTCCAGCATGGTGTTGGTCGTCATCGGGACCATTAGGCCGCCCAGGACCACCTGGGGGATGAGCGCGATCGGAGTCAAGCCCATCGCGGCCTCGGAACTGGTGACCAGGGTGCTGAGCAGCAGGCCCAGAGCGGCTGAGTTCATGGCCGTCACGATCAGGGTGATGAGGCTCATGCCGAAAGCGACGACGCCGCCGTTGAAGCCCAAGGCGAAGAAGACGATCGCGAGTAGCACCGTGCACTGCAGGGCGCAGATGACACTCAGGAACAGGAACTTCGAAGCGATGTAGTTCAACAAGCCCAAGTTCACCATCCGCTCGCGAAGGTAGATGGCTCGCTCGCTGACGATCTCACGGGCGGCGTTGGAAGTGCCGAACCACACCGCCGCCACGACCAAGAAAAAGATCGCGGGGGCATGGTCGGGCGTCGTCGCCATGTTCTTGAGAAGATCGGCAGTACCCTCACCGAGAGCGTCATCCGTCGATTTCTTGCTCAGCTCTTGAAGCGCTCCCAAACACCAGAATGGAATGGCGTCTTTCTGGCCCCCGAAGACCGCTGCCAGCAACACGCCGATGATGGGAGCCTGCAGCAACATGATCATGGTGCCCGCGGTGTCGCGGAACTTGATCTTGCTGTAGCGGCTCAGCAACAGCCCGAACTGCCCGCTGGTGGGCGGGCGCCCCGCGGGCAAGGCTTGACTCTGGGTCCCTGAGCCGACTGCTCGCTTGCCAGAATACATCTTCTGGAACGTCGGATTGTTCTGATCGAAAAACTCCGCGCTCCAAGCGCGGGCGGCCTTCTGACGTGCCGGAAAGCGTGGGGCGCTGGGGTTCTGACGCAGCTCGGCGTCGTAGATCTGCTTCTCCCGCAAGTTGAGCATGTCGAACATGTCTCGCGGGTTGTCGACGTCATTCGTCTCTCCTTGGCGCTCGCGCTGGGTGCCGAAGAAGCGGTACGCGTCGGGATGTGTCGGCCCATAGAAGATCGGGATGCCACCAGGCCCCATGATCAGACACAGGTTGAACTTCTCGAACTCGTCCTTGGCCGGTTGGTGAATCGTCGTGATGATCGTCTTGCCGGTGGACTTCGCCAGATTCGACAGCAGCGTCACCAACGCCGTCGTGTCGTCTGCGGCCAGGCCGCTCGTCGGCTCATCCAAGAACATGATGACGGGGTCGGTGACCAGCTCCATCGCGATGTTGACACGCTTCCGTTGGCCACCGCTGAGGATCTTCTTCTCGGGCTTGCCGATCTGCAGGTGTCGGACATTCTCCAAGCCGAGCTGCTGAAGTGTCGTCTCGACACGACGATCGATTTCTTCGTCGGAATAGTCTGGTGGTAAGCGGAAGCGTGCACTGTACCGAACGGCTTCCCAGACGGTGAGCTCCGGGTGAACGATGTCGTCCTGAGGGACGTACCCAATCGAACCGCGCAAGGCATCGTAGATGCTGTACAGGTCTTCACCGTTGATGCGGACCTGGCCGGCGGTGGGTGGGAGGTAGCCGTTGAGCGTCAGGAGTAGCGTCGTCTTGCCCGCGCCGCTCGGACCCATCAGTGCGATGAAGTCGCCGGGCATGGCCTTGAAACTGACGTGGTCGAGGAGCGTTTTCAGTTCCTTGGGGTTGTCGCGGTCAGGGACCTGCAGGACAAGGTCCCAGGCCTCGATCTCGTACAAGGGGCGCCCCGTCCAGTCCGCTTGGTCCTCGACGACGACTTCGATCTCTTGTTTTCGGTCTCCTGCACCCGCCTGCAAGAGCAGTGGCATAGGTCCGAAGAACACCTTTTCGCCGGGTGAGACCGGGATGCGCTGTCCGCTGGCGATGCGTTGACCGCGCACGTAGGTGCCGTTGGCACTGCCACGGTCTTCGACGAAGAGTTTGCCGCCGACCCGGTGCAAAAACGCGTGGTGGCTCGAGACCTGGGGATGTTCGAGTTGAATGTCGTTGTCGCTCGTGCGGCCGACGGTCTGACTCTGCTCGGCAGACTGGACCATCGACATTTGGCCCAACACCGTCCGATGCTTCTGCCCGCCGCGGGGAGCGCTCGGTACCCGTGAAGCGTTGTCCGAGCCCAACTGGATGACGACGGACATCGGCAGCGGGATGGGACCCAATGCCAGTAACGAGTTCGGATCGAGATTGGTAGCCTGCTCGGGCGCGACACGCTGCTGGCCGATCCACGTTCCGCTCGTCGAGGAGTGGTCGGTGACCGTCAGCGGACTGAGGGTGAACGTGGCGTGTTTGCCCGAGACGTTCGGATGCTGCACCACGATGTGACAGCGAGTCGCGTCTCTACCGAAGGTCAGCTCGGCCGGGTTTTGCGGGAGCTGACCGCGGCTCATCAGCATCAACGACAGGGCAGGGTGCGCCAACGGCACGGGCACGTTGCCCACGGAGAACTGCGTACGAAAGTCGAACGCAGCGCTTCCGCCGGGAGGGAGCGGCTGGCCCCCGGCGCTGCAGGGCCCAGCACCCGCGTCGGTGAACACCAGTTGCCCACCGCCCTGGTGGGTGATGCGGGCGTGCAGCGGGGCAACGCTCGCGTCGGGGAGGTGAATGTCGCAGTCGCTGGAGCTGCCGATGGTGATGGTCTGCTTGCCGAAGCCGGGGTGCATACTGTGTGCCTCTGAAATCGTCTAGTTGCCGCTGGTGAACGAGGGGCTACGGCCTACTCCAGGCGCGCGAAGAACTCGTCGGGGCCGAAACGAAGACTGCAGCCGTGAGGCACGGGTGTCCACTGACCGGCCGTCAAACGGTTTCCGGCGATGAACGTGCCGTTGTTGCTATTTTCGTCGCGCACCAACAGTTGCCCGCCTTCCAGCTTCACGCTGGCGTGCACGCTGGAGACTTGTGGCTCCGTCAGTAGGATTGCGCAGCTCGAAGCATCACGCCCAACGCGCATCTCCATGTTCGGCACCACCGTGAACACGCCGGAGCCACCCTGAAGCACGGCTCGTGTCGGCTCTGCGGGGGGCGGTCCCACCGCGGGGGCCGGCGCCGCGGGGGCAGCGACCGGCGGTGCTGCGGGGTTGTAGGCGACTGGCGCTGCGGGCGGTGGGCTTGCTCCACGTTGTTTCTTGCGCCCTCCGCTGCGCACCACCACGGCCACCAAGAGCGCGACCACGGTTACGCCAAACAACGCGCCGAGCACGAGAACGAAGGGGAACGGCGCCGAGCGCGCTTTGAGCGTGACGATGGTTTCCGCGGTTGCGCCGCTGATGCGGCGAGCCTTGTTGTCGTAGACCAGGACACGGGCGACGGCGGACGAGCCGGAGCCGTGGATCAGCTTGTCGTTGTCGGGCACCTTGAATTCGGCGAAGGTGTCGGCAGCCTGGATAGCTTCGCCGCGCATGCCTTGGCTGATCAACTGCTGTTGTGCCTGCTTGGCTTGTTCGGGGCTCCCTCCGCTCAGATCGGTGGGCAGTGCCTGGCCTGCTGGCACGAAGTACACCTCCGCGCGGCTGGCGTCGCCACCCCAGCAGAAGTCGCCGTACACCTTGACCGTGCCGCCAGGATAGATGCCGTCACTTGCGTCCGACTTGGTCCGTTCGACATTGACGTCCAAGGGCCACGTCGTCGGATCGACGCCGATGGGCACGTCTTTGAAGGAGGCGTCCCCGGCGATGGGAGGATTGACGTTGCGGAAAACCAACTGGAACGACTGAGTTACGGTCGGGGCGATGCATGACACTCGCCACTTGGCGATGTACATCTTGCTGAATCGTTTCCGCACCGCCGAGACGATCGAGTTGGCTCGAGTGGCACCTTCCCCCTCCTGCACGATGTTGAAGAACCCGCCAATCTGAGGGTTGGCCATGTTCTCCATGAACTCAAGGGAGTTGTTGGCGAATTCGTCGAACGTCTTGGTGGGAAAGTACACGCTGACGACGGGAACTGGAGTCTTCGGAAGCACGGTATTGTCTTCCGGAAAGCGACCGTTGGTCATGTACTCGGAGAGTTTGATGGCGCCGGGACCGGTCGTCGCTGGGTCGGTGCCGCCGAAGCCGGTCGAAAGCACGACCATCGCCTGATGCAGCGGCA
>JBNKZR010000342.1:0-8239 GCA_050301735.1 Polyangiaceae bacterium
AGATTGCTCTGCGCACTTGTCAAAGGCCGAGCCGCCCGCGAAGCTTTCGTCATGACTGATTGGAAGGTGCTGTCGAGTCGCTACGCGCTCGAACTCCCCTGGTTCAAATTGCGGGTGGATAGCGTCGAGACGGGTCGTGGCGTCGTGCTCGACGACTACCCCGTGATCGAGAGCCGTGATTGGGTGTGCGTGGTGCCGCTGACGGCCGACGGAAACGCCGTGCTCGTGCAGCAGTACCGGCACGGATGTCGCGCCACGACCACGGAGTTTCCTGCCGGAGGGATTGACCCGGGGGAAGAGCCGTTGGCTGCGGCGAAGCGGGAGCTGTTGGAGGAGACGGGCTACGAGGCTCGGCATTGGCAGCTTCTGCGCAGCGTGTCGCCCGATACGACGCGCCATCAAAGCACCGCTCACATCTTCCTGGCTACGGACTGCAGCCGGGTTGCGGAGCAGAACCTCGAGCCGTCGGAGGACGTGACGGTGGAGCTTCGTACCTTCTCCGAGGCGGAGTTGTCGCCCCTACTCCAGCATGGCGTGCACGTGCTCGCCATGCTCTTGGCTCAGCGTCGCTTGGGCGCTGGCGAGTCAGGCAGGTGAGGGCACTCTGGCCTCGCACGGCTACTGAACGTTAGGCCACACCGGCCAGGCAAGATCGCCCTTGTGTCGCACAAGGGCGCGTATACAGTCGCCGCCGATGCAGATCCCGTACTTGGTCGCGGGCGGTGTGCTCGTTAGCTGTTGGCTTTGGCAATCTCCAGCTCTGGCGACGACTTCCAAGTTGCCCGTCAAACGAGGAGATCGTCACCTCACTGCTCCGGACAGTTCCCTGCGTCTGGATGCCGGGGAGCGTTGGCCCTACTACGACGCGCAGTTCAAGCACGTCATCGTCGAAGACGGCGGTGACGCACAGTTCCTCAACCCCGGACTCAGCTTTGGCCTGAGTCGGGACACCGAGTTCGGATTCGTCGTTCCGTTTCGCTTGTCGCCGAATGGCGACTTCGAGGACCCTCGCATTCACATCCTTCATGAGTTCGAGCACGGGAAGGTCGACGTCGGCATCTTCGGGGGTCTACGTTTGGGTGTATTCGACCAGTGGCTGCTGACGGGTGGTGTGCCCGTCTTTTTCCACTGGAATAGCAACCTCCGTCTCGATACCGGCGGCTTCTTGGTCGTGAACTTCGGAGCGGATGCGAGCGTCAGTTTCAGAGCCCCGGCGGAGTTCCTCTTCAACATCACGCCGCAGTTCTTCATGGGTCCGGAGACGGGCGTGAATCTCGAGAACCTCTTCAACAATGGGTTCGACCTGAACGTCCCGCTGGGCGGTGTGATTGGCTACACCATCGCCACGGGGGGAGGCACGCTCGGTGACTTGTACGGGCGGGCTCGTATCGTGGATATCGAGGCGGCCAACACCGTGCTCGAGCTGATGTTCGGACTGGAGTTCTACTTCGACTTGTGACTCTGTTTTTCACTGGTGGTTCGCCGGCTTCCAGTGATGTGCGCTGGCTCGGGACAATCGATGCCAGGCCTTGGGGTGGTGGATTGCTGACATTGGACCACTTGTCGTGTGGTCAGGGGGGTGTTGTTGTGCCGCGGCCTGCGCCACTTCCGGCGCGTTTCGAAGCGCAGCGCTCGAGTGATGGACCGCTTCAGGCCGGTGGGTTGCATCGGCCTGCCAAGGATCGTTGGGGCGACGTTCCGTTGTAGATTCCGAGCACGATCCAACTATAACTAGTGGCTCTCAGCTCTTCGTCAGACTTCTCGGAGGATACAGGAATGAAGCCAGCAGATCGTGCGCTCGACATTGCCGTCGTGGGCTTGGGCCAAGCAGGAGGCAACCTTGCAACGGAGTTCTCTCGTTTGGGGTATCGGGCGCTTGCCCTCAATACCGCGCACACCGATCTCTCTTCGTTGGGCCCAGGGCATCGCGTTCACTCGCTGACTGCGGAGCAGCGCATCTACATCGGCATCGACGGGTATGACGGCGCTGGAGCGGACCTGAACTACGGGCGCGAGTGCGTTCAAGAGAACGCCGATCGGATTCGCAATGCGGTGGCTGGTCATGCCGAGGGTGCCGACGTCGTCATCCTCACTGCCGGCTTGGGTGGTGGCACCGGGTCGTCCGTCAGCGAGCTGGTGCGGGTCCTGAGTGAGTTGGACTTGCCCATCATCGTGATGGCGACGCTGCCGAACGAACACGAAAGTGGTATCGCCAAGGTCAACGCCGTCCGCGCCGTGAGCGACCTGGTCAAGCAGGAGAACATCGGTTGGATCTTCGCCGACAACTCTCGTCTGGCGCACATCCACGGCGGTGTGTCGCTGGACAAGTACTTCGAGAAGGTCAACTCGGTCATCATTCAGCCGCTCGACGCGTTCAACCGGCTCAACAATGACTCGAGTATGACGCCCATCCGCACGCTCGACGGTGAGGATTTTCGCACACTGCTGCTCTCCAACGGTGTCATCAACTACGCCGACAGCGTGCTGCCTTCGTTCAGCGTAGAGACGGTCACCGAGCGCGTGCGCGAGAACCTCCAGGCGAGCGGCATGATGCCCGCAGGATTCTCGCCAGAAGAAGTCTCGTACATGGGTATCGTGTTGCAGGCCAGCGACGAGGTGTTGCGCGGTACCCCGTTCTCCTTCTACGAGCAGCTCAACGAGCAGCTGAAGGACGAAACGGGCGGTGGTGCCATCTACATGGGCGTGTACCGAACGGAGAATGCACCAGACGGTGGCGCTGCCGTGCTGAAGATGATCGCGTCCACCCAATCACTGCCCGAAGGCGTCCAGGCCATCGTCAACGATGCGCGTCGAGAAGGTGGCACGCTGCGCGACAAGTTGCACCGCTCGATGTCGACCTTGGACTTGGGCGAGATCGAAGAGTTCGATCTGTTCAAGACGAGCATGCGCACCGGTCACGGTCAGGCCCACTCCAAGCGCCGACCGTCTCACCAGCACGATCTATCGTTGACCGAGGACCTGCCCAAGCGAACGGAGTCCGCACGGCCGCGGCCCGCGCCTGAAGAGGCACCCGTGGTGGCGGCTCCTTCGGCCAGTGTCGGTACAGATCCCTCGGCAGCGCCTCCGCCCGCCGAGCCCCCCGAGGTGAGCCCGACGCCGCCAGCGGTCGTCAGCGGTGACGTCAACCCCGACGATATCGAGAACGATCCCGAGCGCAAGGCAGAGGCCGCCAGCTACAACAAGCTCGTCTCCACCTTCCTTCGAACGGACTTCGATTCCACCCGCAAACGGGTCGCCCGGCGCCTCCAGGCGGCTCGGAATTCGGAAGATCAGGTCACGCGCTACCTGGTTGAAACGGCTCTCAATCGCCTGCGCGAAGACGGCCAGTACGCCTCCTTCGAGTCGGCACTGGGCGACGGCGCAGCGGCAAATCCCTGAATTTCGGGAGATTGCAGGCCACTCGTTGCGCTCAGCGAGTGGCCCTCCGCAGCGCAGCGCTTGGGGCGCGGCAAAAGGGACGTTGCACCGTTTGGCGTGCGGCAGTAAGAATGCGGCGCATCCCGTGACTGCTGACAATCCTACTCAGAATCTCTCTCCGGCCTCAGGTCGGGCGCGCGCGGGTGCGCTCATTTCCATTATCGCTTGATCGGGTCTTGCTCGGCCATGCGATGATGCGCGACGAATGTAGCGACTTTCAGGTGAACATGGCGGAGCACGACCACTCCACCCCGAGCAGATCGTCAATGGTCTGCGGTTCTTAGCCATGACAACCACTGAGCACATCGAAATCTACGACACGACCCTGCGCGATGGCGGCCAGGCGTTGGGTGTCAACCTGAGCCTGTCCGACAAACTCGACCTTTCAGCCCAGCTGGATTGGTTGGGCGTGGACTTCATCGAGGGTGGCTGGCCCGGGTCCAACCCGAAGGACGCGGGCTACTTTCGTGAGGTACGCGCGTTGGAGTTGAGTCACTGCAAGGTCTTCGCCTTCGGGTCGACTCGTCATCCCCGCAATGCTCCGAGCGAGGACCCCAACTTGGCAGAGCTCGTCAAGAGTGAGGCTGACGGCTGCTGCATCTTCGGCAAATCGTGGGACTTGCACGTCAACGATGCGCTCCGCGTATCGCTGCAAGATAACATCGACATGATCCGCAGCTCGATCGAGTTTCTCTGCGAGCGAACCAAGCGCCCTGTCTTCTTTGACGCGGAGCACTTCTTCGACGGCTTCGCGGCGAATCCGGATTACGCGTTGCGCACGCTGACGGCAGCGGTCGAGGCCGGAGCGTCACGCATCGTCCTGTGCGATACCAACGGCGGCGCACTGCCGGAGGACATCCAAAACGGCGTCGTGGCAGCACTGGACGCGGCGCGCGGCGTGGGCCTCGGCATTCACGTGCACAACGACGGTGGGCTTGCCGTCGCCAACACGTTGACGGCGATTCAGAGCGGGTGTGTGCAGGTTCAGGGCACGATGAACGGCGTCGGTGAACGTTGCGGCAACGTGGACTTGACGACGGTGATCGCCAACCTGGAGCTGAAGCTCGGACGGCGTTGTCTGCCCGAAGGCAACCTCGCTCGTCTCACGGAGCTCAGTCGTATCGTGTGGGAGCGGCTCAATCTCGGGGGGCCGCTCAATCAACCCTTCGTGGGCAAATCCGCCTTCGCGCACAAAGGCGGGATCCACGTCAGCGCCATGCAGCGCAACCCCCAAACCTACGAGCACGTCGAGCCAGAGCGCGTTGGCAACACTCGGCGCATCCTGATCAGCGAAATGAGCGGCCGGAGCAATCTGCTCGCCAAGCTCGCCAACCGCTATCCGACCCTGAAGGAGGCGGACGTCCTGTCCAACATCCTCAACGAAGTGCAAGAAAAGGAGAACCAGGGCTACTCCTACGAGGGTGCAGATGGCAGCTTCGACTTGCTCGTCCGTCGCCATCTCGGCGAATGGAAACCCGCGTTCGAACTCCTCTACTACCGGGTCCACGGCATCGGTGACGCCAACGAAGGTGAGCGCTTGGTGGAGGCGACGGTCAAGTTGAAGGTGCTGGGGGAGACTCGGCTGTGCGTCGCGGAAGGCAACGGTCCGGTGGACGCTTTGAGTCACGCGCTTCGGGAGGCGCTTTCCGCCGCGTTCCCCCAACTCGAGAAGATGCTGCTGCTAGACTACAAGGTACGAGTCGTCAATTCAGCGGATGGAACGGCGGCGAAAGTACGCGTGCTCATCGAAAACAGCCTGCGTACCCACCGCTTTGCCACGCTCGGCGTGAGTGAGAACATCATCGAAGCCAGCTGGCAGGCCCTGGTCGACGCGGTAGACTACGCCGTGCACGGTGCCGGCAAAGAGCTTGGCGGCGAGTAGGCGAGGCGAGTAGCGCACGGGCAGTGCTCGGCGGCGTG
Organism: Polyangiaceae bacterium; assembly: GCA_050301735.1. Lineage (GTDB taxonomy): Bacteria > Myxococcota_A > Polyangia > Polyangiales > Polyangiaceae > SZUA-265. The sequence goes on from JBNKZR010000342.1 coordinate 5,359, forward strand.
ATGCCGCGCACCGTCGAGCCACGCCGCACTCGGACGCGTCGAGCGTTGCCGGCTCGTGCCGAGTCCTACTGGACGTCGCGCTACGAATGAGTCATGTCTCTGGCATCATGGCTCTGTTTGGATTCGCAAAACCATCGATACCTACGGCATCCACGGCGCTCAAAGGGCGGGAGCAAGCGATGCCCATTTCCGGGGTTCACGCCGTCACTCAGCGGTCCATGACCGACATTCCCAACGGACACGAGGTCGTCGTGTTTGGCATGGGTTGCTTCTGGGGGGCCGAGCGCAAGTTCTGGACGCTGGAAGGCGTCTACAGTACCGCCGTCGGTTATGCGGGTGGATTCACCACGAATCCGACCTACGAGGAGACGTGCTCCGGCATGACGGGTCACACGGAGGTCGTGCGTGTGGTGTACGATCCGGCGAAGGTGAGCTTCGAGGACTTGCTACGTGTTTTCTGGGAGAACCACGACCCTACCCAGGGAATGCGGCAGGGTAACGATGTCGGAACGCAGTACCGCTCCGCCATCTACACGACGACACCCGCGCAAGCCGTCGCAGCAGAGGCGTCCAAGGAGCGCTACGAAGCCCGGCTCCTCGAAGCCGGGCGCGCTGCGATCACGACGGAAATCGGCGAAGCGGGGCCATTCTACTTCGCGGAGGAGTACCACCAGCAATACCTCGCGAAGAATCCGAACGGGTATTGCGGATTGGGTGGGACGGGCATCAAGGCCTGCTGAGCGTTCGGGCTCACGACGTCGCGGTCGAGCAGGCCGACGGCCTCGCGCTCGCTCACTTGGTGTCGTCAGCCTGGTACGCTCGTACGGCGAGGACGCGGCGACAGCTGCCGCGCCCCCACTCCGGTCTCACTCGGCGAGCCAGTCTTCGCAGCGCGAGGTAGCGTTCGAGCACGTCTCGAACGGTGTCTCGGCGGGGGCCAGCTGGAAGGCCGTGGAGTCCCCGGCGGCGGTGCAGCTACAGTCGAAGGTATCGTCGGCGCCGACTGCGCAGCGAGTCACCAGGCCTTCGCTGCGGGACACCACGGTGCCCTCGACGTCCTTCGTCAGCTGGCACTGCAGCTGAGCCTCGCAACTCGTGGTGGTCGACGTTTGGCTGGTGGTTTCGCAAGAGACCGGTCCGTCCAACGTGATGTCCTGCAGTGCCGAGCAGAAGCTCGACGCCGTCACGCAATTGTCTCCCGGTGCCTCTTCGGTGTCGACCGCGAAGTCCAGGGCCGGCGTGGTACCGTTCTGGCAGCGGCACGACCAAGTATCGCCATCGGGTTGACACGTGGTGGAGCGGCTCTGGGAGCGGGTGGCCGTCATGCCATCGCCGACGTCTGCCGTGCTCGTGCAGGTCTGCGACAAGGTGCAGGAGGCCTCGGTCGAGCTCTGGGTCAGTGGTTCACACTCTTCGTCACCATCGTAGACCAATTCCTCCGTCGACTCGCACAGCGATAACGACAGGTCGCACGGCGGGGTCTCCGTGCCCGAGAGCAGGTGCGCTGCGGCACGGTCGCCGAAACTGCAGGAGCAATTCCAGCTCCCGTCCGTGGCAGTGGTGCACGTGGACGAGTTGTATTCCGTGGTCGAAGCGGTGAGCCCACCTTCGAACTCGGTGGACGCCAGGCATTCGACCGTTTGCTCGCACGCCGTGGTGGTCGTCGTTTGGGCGTAGGGTGAACACTCTACGGAGCTGTCGTATTCGACGGACTCGTACGAAAGGCACAGGGCGACCATCGCGTCGCAAGCGTCGATGCCCGTGGCGCCGCTGAGCGAGGTGCTCAATGTATGCGTCGGATCCGAGCAAGCGCAATTCCAGCCGTCTTCCGTCTCTGTGCACTCACTGTAAGCCGTTCCGCTGGGGCAACTGTACTGGACGGTACATGCGGTTGGGGACGTCGAGGCGGAACTCTGGGTGCACTCGTCGGGGAGCTCGAGGGCCGGCTTGGGCCCGGGGGCTTCGGGCTCGTCCGCGCCCGCATCGTTTGAGGTTGGCTCGGTCGTTCCCGCGTCTTCGTCCGCAGCCGCGGTGCCGTCGGTGGCGGCTTCATCCGTCGCCGCAGGCTCGTCACCGTCCGTGGCATCGCCGTCGGTGGCAGTGTCAGTGGCCTCGTCCGTCGTGTCACCTTCATCGGGGGCATCCGTCTGATCAGTGGCTCCGTTGTCACTGCCTTCGTCCGTTCTGCTTTCGTCCGTTGCGCCCGTCTCTGAGGATTGAGAATCGCTCTCTTCCTCCGTTCCGGCGTCCGGTGACTCCGACCTCGAGTCGTTGTCAGATCCGACGCAGCCCACGAGCCCCAATGCAAACACCAAGATCCAGCTATGCTTCATCATCGCTCCGATAAGTCGTGAAAAGTGTCGGCGAGTGTACACCAGCCCAGAGCACCTGTGACAACGAGTCACTGCGGCGTTTCCAGCAGCAAAGAGCTTTCCAGCAGACGTAACCCTCGGTCGCGCGGGTGGGATGCCGACCTACCCCTGATGTCGTGGCGCTGCGAAGCCGGCGCAGTGCCAGCACATCCAAGTGATACACCAGGCGCCGGAAGTTCGAGGCGCCGCAGTGCTCTCACTGTGCGATTGAAGAGGCGAGGCGCAACACGACTTCGAGATGACAACACGCTCCGACGCTTCGCTGAAGACGTGCCGGCGCCGTGGTATTCGCATCGAGCTCGGGGTTCGTGAGCGGGGCCTGGTGGTTTCACTTCCGGCGCGAGTCGGGTGCTCTGTCACTTTCGCGAAAGCCCGGCGTGCAAATTCAGAGCGAGCCCAGCCGTCGAGGTCCCACGGACTCGCTGAATTCCGAGTCGTGGGTAGCGTTTGCGCTGCCGTTCACCCGCGGCGGGCGAGGATGGCAGTTCGGCACGCAAGACCACTTTCAA
>JBNKZR010000343.1:0-8237 GCA_050301735.1 Polyangiaceae bacterium
CTCTGCTCATCGTAAAGTACGACCTCGAAGCGACCGGGCAGGTGGCGCACGCTTGAGTACAAGTCACTGGGGAGCTTGGCCGTGATTGAAGTGCTGGTCCAAGTCTGAGCAGGCAGGCTCCAGGTGCTGTTTGAGCCTCCCCACTGGATCACGTTGACGCGGTAGCGTTTGGGGATCGCCTGGGGAATCCGTAGTCGCACCGTGGGTACTGGACCGAGACGCTGCGTCGCGCTCGTGATCTGGTGTGACGGTGCCCTTTGGGTGGGTGGGACTTTCGGCAGCGGCTTCGGCGCAAGCGCAGTATTGGGCAGCTTGGGTTTCAGCTTCACCTGCGCCGTCGCCGGATCGGCAACGAAACCAAGGGACAGAGTAGCGCCGAAGAACAGAGCAGCGCCGAGGATGCGAGAAATCTGCGTCAGCATTCCCTACTCCCTAGCACAAGAGCTGATGCCGCCAGCACCACGAGGAGGTGCTCTTGGCGCTAGAACCAAGAAAAACGTGCGGACGAGAAAACTCTCGGTCGATGCAGTATCGCTCCGTGCCAGTACGTGCGTCGCGGCATCGGATGGGATGCGGGGAGCGAGGCAGCCCCGCGTCCTCGATTCGGCGGACATGTGGGGCAGTGGGCGGAGTCGTGCGCTACCAGCTCCGATCGGATCCCGGATGTGAGCAGCAACCGAGCGGCTGGGATGGAGGAGGCAGGCGCGAGCGCGCGTCGGGGCATCGGAAGAGTCACCCGCCGCGGCATCATCGAAGACAGCACGGATCAACTCGTGCTGCTTCGCGATGAACACGCCGAAGACGAGTCCGTGCCAGCACAGGTGACGTCCGCCACCGGCCGGACCTGAGCGCCGACAGTGCGAGTCGCTGCGTGTCGCCCGTCCAGGTGCCAGTATCCCAGGCCCGCTGTGCGCAACCGACATGGGCTTCACCCTGCATGCCGCCACCATCGCGCCTCGCCACGACTGACGCGCAAAGGAAGCGCTGCTGCGCTACGTACTGCGCTCGCCCAGGAGCGCGTCACGCCCGCTGCGGAATTGGCCGGTTACCGATTGAAGGTGATCGTCGACGCCTTGCTGATCCGTCCGTCAAGCCTCCGTCGGCTCCTGACGACGCTGGGCGAAGCCACCGATGCTCCCCCAAGAGCCCCACCCCGGCCCTGGCAAATCTGGCGTGCTGCTCCCAGACCCATGCAGGAAACTGCCAGACCACCTCGGGGGGCTAGGCCGGAGTCCGGCGGGATCACCTGTTGGGGCTCCATCGCCGCTTGGCATGAGCCGTGCACCTGGCAGTGCTTGCGGCAGGTGTGTCCGCCTTTGATCTAATGTATCGCCGCTGGGGATGGTTACCCGGCACACCCAAAACACCATTCACGCTTGGTGAAGATGTCGTCGGGGGAGCCCATCGATGAAACAGCAACCCATTCCAGACAAGATGAACGCAGTCGTTCTGCACTCATTCGAGGGGCCAGGCGGCCTTCGCGTCGAACAGTGCCCAGTCCCGAGCCCGGGGAGAGACGAGGTGCTCGTGAAGATGGCCGCTTCACCCATCAATCCTTCGGACTTGGCGGTCTTGCACGGCCGATATGGTTTCAGGCTCGACCCGCCCTTCGTCCCAGGCGGGGAAGGCTCGGGCACGGTAGTTGCGGTAGGCCCCGGAGCGATGGGTAGGTACTTCCGGGGTACGCGTGTGGCATGCCTTTGGGATGGCAGGCGCGACGGTGCCTGGGCGCAATACATGGTCGTGTCGGCGAAGGGCGGGGCGCTACCTTTGAGCGAATCGGTGAGCCTCGAGCAAGGGGCTACTTCCGTGATCAATCCCCTCGCCGCGAGCGCGTTCATAGAAATCGCAAAGAAGGGTGGTCACCACGCTATCGTGCTCTCGGCTGCTGCGAGCTCCCTGGGACGCATGGTCAATCGTTTAGCGTCCGGTGAAGGGATTGAAGTGCTCAACGTCGTCCGCCGGGACGCGCAGGTCGAGCTACTACGGCAGCAGGGAGCCTCCATCGTCTTCAACAGCAGCGATTCCGGGTTTGACGAGGCACTCCGCGACGCCTGTCATCAACACGATGTTCACTTGGCCTTCGATGCCGTCGCCGGGGAGCTGACAGGGCGGCTGCTGCGTGCGCTACCATCTCATAGCAAGGTCACTGTATTTGGCGCTCTTTCCTTCGAGCCTGCCCAGGTACCGCCCGGTCAGCTGATCTTCGAGAACAAGTCCGTAGGCGGGTTCTGGCTGGGCCCCTTCATCACCAGCAAGAACCTGGTGCAGACCATGCTGATGTGGCGCCGTGCTCAGAAGCTGCTTTCCACGGATCTGAAAAGCGCCATTCGGGCGGAGTACCCTCTCGAAGACGCGCCGAGAGCCGTCCAGGAGTACGTCAGCCAAATGACTGGCGGCAAGCTCCTGCTGAGGCCCAACGAACCGGAGTGCGCGGGCTGAGCACTTCCGAGAGTGTCCGGCGCCCTTGCCCGTGGCCCCGCAGACGGGCTCGGGCGGGATCTCGAACCAGCTGGGATCCGGTCCTTCATCGCAAGCGATGGCCACGACGCCATTCAAGGCGAGTCTCATCTGCCCAGTGGGCTGTTCGGAAGGCGCTTACTCGGGGTTGAAGGTCATTTCTTCTGGCGAGACTCGGGCCGCGGTCACGCGATGGCGGCCCGCAGACAAACATCATCCGGCACACCACCGCGATCCGAAAGCCAGGCGATTCGGTTCTTCATTTTACTCGGCGGCGCGTATACTGCGCAGGATGAGTTCGCTCCGGTGCACAGTGGCCGCCTGGATCTATGCCGGTATGGCGATCCCCAGCTTCGTGCTCGGCGCGATCTACCTCTTTCGACCGACCTTCATGCCGTATCACGCGGTTGCGTTGGGCAAGGAGTGGGCGGAGGTCGACCCTGCGACGCAGGTGCTGCTCAAAGCTCTCATGGAAGTCGCCGCTGGAGGCTGGCTGGCGCTCGGCACGCTGACACTGCTGCTCGTTGCGTTTCCGATTCGGCGCGGCGAGCGCTGGGCACGCTGGGCTTTGCCCATCGCGTCGCTGTTGCTCTATGTGCCCACGCTGCTCGCGACGTTGAGCGTGCTCCAACACACTCCAGCCACGCCACCCTGGTACGGCAACCTCCTCGTGTGCGTTGCTGCGGTGATCGCCTTGATACTCGACGCACCATGGCGATCCGACCACGCTGGTGACGCCCCCAACGCGAACTAGTTCTGCCTGTCGGCGAGCACCTGAAACTGCATGAACTCACCCCTTTCCGCAGCCGCGAGGCGCTCGCGCAGGACCGAGCCGAGCGAGAGCCACGGTGTGAGCACACCTGCATTCTGAGGGGCCTCTTCGTGATCCAGGGCGAGACACAGGCCGACTTCGCCGAACATCTTCGAGGTCGCGAGGTATCCTGGATCGCCACGGCCTTGGACGGCAACCATCGCCGAGTGTTCACTCATAGCGGACATCGCTTGGAGCATGAGGCGGAACTTGCCGGCGCGCTGCAACCATTTGGGTGGGCCCTGACCTGGCTTTGGCGAAAGCGGGATCGGGTCCCCGACGAAGTAGCCGAATCCGCGACTGATCCAAAGCCAGCTCGCCCGGAGTCCGGAGCCCACGGACATGCCCTCTGCGTAGGAGCAGGGCAGTCGCCCACTCAGCGAGAGCGAGCGTCGCACGATGCGTGCGTTCACCGGAGCCATAAAGAAGGGCACACCGAGCGCTCTGAAGTCGCGATCGAAGCGCGGCCGGTCCCAACCCGTGATGGTCTCCTGCTCCGACCTTCCCTTGGCCCCAGGAGCGAGCACGTAGGGATCGCTGCAGAACGCTGCATCGTAGTCTCTCGACTTGGGTAGCCGTTCGAGGGCATCGAGCACTTTCTTCGTGCCTCCACTGAAGGAACCGGCGTAGTCGGTGAAGAGGGCTTTGACGTGTGCGGCCCTCGCGCCCCGCCGTTCCAAGTGCTCGACGGCAAGCTGGGTTCCCAAGTCGGAGGGTACGCTATCGATCCCGGCGGCGAGCACGATCTTCGCTCCGGTGCGCTGCGCCTCTTCGTGGAATCGATCGATCATCGCCCTCTGAAACCAATACTCGCCGGACAGATCCGCATAGTGCCGACCCTGCTTCGCGCACGCCTCGACGACCGCGTTCCCTCCGTACTCGGAATAGGGCCCGGCCGTCGTGAGCACGACGCGAGCGTTCGACACCATGGCGTCGATTGCGGCTCTGTCCGATGTGTCTGCGACGATGATCTCGACAGCTGCACCTGCCAGGGAGGTTCGGAGGGCGCTCAGCTTGTCCGGGTTGCGGCCGGCGATCGCCCACGAGAAGCGACTCCTCTCGGGGTGCCGAGCGAGATACTCGGCGACGAGCTGCCCGACGAACCCGGTGGCGCCGTAGAGCACGATGTCATGCACAGGCATCTGATGAATTTCGTCTGCTCACCGCATCTTCTTGAACACGCTCGGATCGATCGCGGCTGCGCTGAGCATGCCCCCCCAAAGGGCGCCAGCGATGCCCGGGCACAGCACGTCCTGCCCCGCCAAGAACAAGCCGGGGACGGGTGTGCGAGGGCTGAGCGCCTCCGACAACACACGGCGCGGTGTCGTCTCGAGTCCGTAGAAGGCGCCCTTCTCGTGGGCGGTGAATCGCGCGGTGGCGATCGGGGTACCGAGCTCCTGATAGACGACGAGGGGCGCCAGCGCTGGGAAGCGCTCTGCGTAGTACGCCATCATGCGCGCTTCGATGTCTTTCTTCAGAGCTGCCCACTCTTCGGGGCGCGCTTTGGCGCCTCCCTCGGCGAACTCCGCGACGGTGGACCAATCGGCAAGCACCATGAACTGACCCGTGTGGCGCTTGTCGGGACCGGGGTCGTGGGTTTCGTCTTTGAGTGACGGGAAGGAGGCGTACACCATCGGGATCGGATCGTCGAGGTTGGACCAGATCCCGTCGTTGGTGTCCCAGCTCTCGTGGAACCAGTGGCCAGAACGTGTGGCGCCGTGCCGTGCGATATCCCCTTTGAAGCCGAGGTAGATCTCGAAGTGACAGACCGACGGCTTCAATCCCACTACTTCGACAGCCCAATCCTGCTCGCAGATTTCTTGTGGCAGCAGGCGCTTGACGGTCTCGCCGGCTCCAATCGCCGAGACGATGACCGGTGCTCTGAACTCTTCTCCAGAACTCGTGCGGACACCGACAGCTGCTCCCTCTTCAATCACGATCTCATCGACGGGTGTACCAGGACGGGCAGCGCCGCCAGCGGCTTCGATCACCGGAACCAGTCCCTTCGCGATCGCCGATGCTCCCCCGACTGGATAACCTGCCCCATCGAGGTAGTGGCCCATGACGGTCGCGTGGATGCCGAAGCTCGCCTCTCTGGGCACACCACCAAAGGTGCCCCACTGCGCCGACAAGACGGCGGCGAGCTTTGGATCGCTCACGCAGTCGGCGATGACTTCACTCGTCGAGCGACCACACCATCGCTGGATCTTCTTTTCGTTCCACCAGCGATGCGCAGAACGGAAAGGCTCGGGCATCGCTCGCTCACTGGTCGTGAGAAACATCGCCGCCGCCCCCGATTGCAACGCTTCGAAGTAAGCGTCCACCTCAGCAGTGTGGTCGACAAAGCGCTCCTTGAGCTCCATCTTGAATGCGTCCGCTGGACGTGCGACGGCAAGCTCGAACCCATCCGGGAAGTGGAGCGTGTCGTAGACGGTGCCAATCGAGCGAAACTCGACGCTGCCGCCACTCAGCCAGTCCAGTACTTTGCCCGCTGGCTGATCGTGACCAAAGGTGCCGCAGTAGTGAAGGCCCACATCCCAGCTGAAGCCTTCGCGCGAGAAGGTGTGCGTCAGCCCGCCGATCTCCTGGGCCTGCTCGAGAAGCAAGACCTTGCGGCCCATCCGCGCCAGCGCGGTTGCTGCAGTCATCCCGCCCATGCCGGACCCAATGACGATGACGTCGTATTCGTTTCCTGTACTCATTGCGGTCTCCCTCATGATGGCGATGCGAACATCGTCCGGCATCAGCATGATGCACGGGGCATGCCACGCGTGTGTTCGAGCGGGCGCACGGAAACACCTCGACGTGCGCTCCCAAATCCGTAAATGCTGCATCTCACCGGCACTTCCTGCACTGTTGCGCAACGCGAGGAGTGCCCCACAGTTGCGCACGAGATCGCGGCGCGCATCGCGACCTGATCAGACTGGCCAAAACCCGCTCCTTCTGGCGTTCAACCGGCTACGCTAGCGCGCATGAGGATTCTGGTTCTCGGTGGGACTGGCATGTTGGGCAAGCCGGTGGTCGAACGATTGCTCGATAGTCATCAGGTTCGATTGCTCACCCGTAGCGCAGCGACGGCGCGAGGCATCTTCGGCGACGTGGTCGAGATCGCGGAGGGGACGATCGCCAGCAAGGCCGACCTGGGCGCCGCCATGTCGGAGTGTGATGCAGTGCACATCAACCTGACTCCCGCGACGGAGTACGCGGCGATGCGGGACGTGATTGAGCTCGGTCAAGGTCGACTCGCACGTGTCAGCTACGTGTCCGCCACGACGCTCAGTGAAGAGAACCGCTGGTTCGAACGGGCTGACGTCAAGATGCGTACGGAGGAGCTGCTGCGGCAGAGCGACATTCCGCATGTGATCTTTCGCCCAACCTGGGTGATGGAGACGCTGCACAACTTCATCCGAGGCAAGTGGGCCATCGTGCTGTTAGGCAAGCACCCGCCGCCTCTGCACTTCTTCGCCGCCGCCGACTTCGGTCGCATCGTCGCGAGCTCGTTCGACGACGACCGCGGCCTCGGCAAAGCCCTCTACGTCTACGGACCCGAAGCGATCACGCTCTCGGACGCTACCGAGCGCTTCGTCGCCGCCTGCCACCCAAACGCCCGCGTCATCAGGTTCAACACCTGGCAAGCTCGACTCGCAGCGCGACTGTTTCGCAACGACGACTTCACCGATGTGACCAAGCTGGTCGCTTATCTCGATGTCGCTGGTGAGCACGGCGACCCCTCGGAAGCCAACGCGCTCTATGGCGCCCCGACGATCACCCTAGACGACTGGTGCACGATGCACACGGACTCCCGCGGAGGCATGCCGCACTAGCCGCCTTTTCGACCAGCGAGCGATCCACTCGTTGATGCTGTGTTGACGTGAGTCAGTGGCACGATGCGTGCAGCTCCTCTCTTCGAGGAGGTCTCGATGGAACCCGCAAATCCGCTACAGTCGATAGAGATAATCAGTACAGGCCGAGGCGAGATCCACCCGGAGCACCGCAAGGCGGGGAAGCAACCGCTACTTTGGTGGGTGCTGACGTCCAACGAATGGATCGGCATCCCCATCAGTGCCTTCTTGATCCACCATGAGAGCGGTCCTGTGCTCTTCGATACGGGCATGGATCCAGCGATCGTTTCAGATCCGGAGTACGTGTACAGTGCGCTTGGCCGCTTCCTGCTCCGCAAGATATTCCGTTTGCACATCGGAGCAGAGGATGCCCTTGCTGCCCAACTCGCTAGCCGTCGCGTCGACCCGTCGGAAATCCGCACAGTCGTGATCTCCCACACCCACTTCGATCACGTCGGCGGTATCACTGCCGTTCCACAAGCACAGCTCTTGCTCAGTGAGGCGGAGTGGGCCCACGCCAATGGCTCTGATGCCGAGAAGAACTGGATCCTGCGCAAGCACCTGGCGCTCACCACGGCCAACTGGCAACCAATTGGTTTCGACCCACCCAAAGAGCAGTGTCTCGAGCACTTCGCCGGCGCGTACGACCTTGCTGGCGATGGCTCGATGATGGTCTTGCCCACTCCAGGCCATACACCTGGTTCGATCTCCCTGTTGTTGCGATCAGAGAACATGAGGCCTGTGCTGCTCATCGGAGATCTCAGCTACAGCGCAGAGCAACTGATGAAGGACGAGATGCCCGGTCGGGGAGACCGTCGCGCTCTGAGGGACAGCTACGCGAAGGTGAGAACTCTCACGCAACGTCTACCGGACCTCCTCATCGTGCCGTCCCACGACGATGTCGCGCAGGCTGAACTGGCGGGGGTCTTCGACGGCACCGCGACCAGCTCGGTGTCTACGCGCGCGGAGAAACGCGCCTCAGCGTGAGTGAAGTCGAACGCTTCGAGAGGGGCCGCCGGCAGTTTGCGAGCCTGTTGACTGCGTCGCCACTCGCGTCGGGCGGGCTTCCCGGTGCCTGTGGCGGCGTGGGAAACGGTGATGGTGGTGGGGGCGGCAGAGCGGGT
>JBNKZR010000344.1:0-8232 GCA_050301735.1 Polyangiaceae bacterium
GAATCAACGTGCCCCACGGGTACACATGCGCCCAACCGCGTGGGGCACTTTCTTGGCACGCCGAGTCGCGTCAAACTGCAAAAACGCCGTCGCCCAGGGCTGGCCCGGCGCCCGCTCGCTTGGTCGCGGTGGCTTCCGAAAGCATGTGCTCTGCGCACATGACCGCAAGCGATGCACACTGACGCTCCAGTTGTGTGCTGAGCACGGTCGCGCGCAATCCGAGTTCGGTGGAGCGCACGATCATCGCGTCGAGGACGCGTGGTGGAACGGGCTGCCCGGGTTTCGAGCAGCGTCCGGCCACTCTCAAGATGGTGTGCTTGTGCTGGCGCAAGAAGCGGGCGGCACTCTGCCCCTTGTGTGGGCTAGCGTCGAACAGTGACTGCAGCGCTGGCTCCAACGCTGCGGGGAAGCGCAGCCCATAGCGCGCTTGCTTGCGCTGATAATACTGGCGCACGGTGCGGCGCAGTTGGGGCAGAGAGTACGGGCGGATACGGGGTCGGAAGCTGGGTTTGAGACCCGAAAGCTCGCTCATCAGGGAGTCGACGTACTCCAGTTTGTCGAGCGCCGCCCAGTCTGCATAGCGACGTCGCCAGTTGCTCCTCGGGGACAACCACACGGCGAAGGTCTCCGCCCAGTCCTCGTCGGGATGACACTGCGCGTACCAATCGTCGAGGTGCTGCACGAAGTCGCGGCGCGTCGGATCTGGCTCGTAGGTTCTCGGATAGGGCGTGCTCGGGCTACCGAACACGCGGCGCCAGCTGGGGCGGCGGTGCAACCGATAGGCATTGCATACGACGTGACCCATCTCGTGTCGCAAGAGACGAACGGCGCCTTTAAGGTTACCACCTTCGACCTCTAGCATGAAGCGGCGCTCGAGACGCATCAGTCTCGGGTGCATGAGGTAGAAGGGAATGCCCATGCCGTTGACGTCGTCCGGTGTCATCCATTCGTCCGACAGCCAGTAGTCGGGCTTGACCAAAAGACCCCGCTCCAAAAGGCGCGTATTCAGTTGCTCGATGGGTGTCTGCAGCCAGCTGTCGGCAAGCGACAGGCGCAGGTCACACAGGCGCATGTCCAGCAGCGCTGAGTCGGAAAGTGATTCCCAATGTCGTCGGGCGGTACGAATCACGGGACCTTGCAGAATGCAGCTAACCGCCCTGCGGATCAACGGTCCAGTGACTCGTTTTCTCGGTCGTGTCGAGGTGGCTCACTGCGAGGAGGTGAGAGCCGCTCCGACGTGCTCGGCAGCGCGGCGCTCGACGGCCTGTACGAAAGACCTGGCCGGAGGAACGGGTTTCTGGGCAGAGACCCTTCGAAACGCCAGCCGGGCAGCGCTCGCGGCAGGCTGGTTGCCCTGCTGTCGTCGCGCGGGGAAAGAGGCTATAAGCCCGCGCGTCATGAGCGGTTTGGCCTCCAAGTTCAGCCACAGACTCCGCCTTTGGCTCGCCAGCTGGCGTGGGCCTTGGCGGGCTCGTGACGTGGTGTTGGCTCTGCTCATCGGGCCGACCGTGCTTCTTGCCACCGCCTTCGTGACCGAACGGGTACGGATGTCGGACCACGTGCTGCCCGGGATCCAGCTGGATGGCGAGGACCTGGCGGGGCTATCCGCGGCGGCTTTGGAGCAGTGTTTGCAGGAGCGGCAGACTGCAATTTCAGAGCAGGAGCTCCGCCTGAAGATCGGACAGAAGGAGTTCTCGCTGCACGGCCGGGATGTTGGGGCGCGTCTCGACGTCGATGCTCTGCGTGAGCGAATCCTCGCCGAGGGACGGCAGGGCGCAGTCTGGAGCCAGGTGGCCTCGCGACTGGCTCGCTGGAGAGCCCCCGTGCAGATCGCTGCCAGCGTGCAGATCGACGAGCAGCGTTGGGCGGAGCTGCTGTCGAAGTTCGAGGAGGAGGCGCTCGAGACTCCGCGCGAGGCCGGCCTTCGCTACGAGAACGGGAAGCTCGAGCGGACGGAGCCGCGGCCGGGACAAATCGTCGCTCGCGAGGCTGCGACCATGCGTGCGCGCGACGCGCTGCTGGGCGGGTCGAGCGAGCCCCTGGAGCTCTCCCTCGAGGCGGTGATGCCGAAGACGACGCGCCAAGCCCTCGACGCGGTGGAGCAACAAGCCCGTCAGCTGCTCGCTGGGCCCTTGACGATGACGCTGAAGCTACCCGCGGGCACCGATCCGCGGGAGCAAGAGCGCGACCCGAAGAAGCCGACCGACGAACTCGCGCCACCTCAGGTCACGATCGCGCCGAAGACCCTCGGCCCGGCGCTGAGCCTGCACAGCGAGGAAGGCAAATTGACGCTTGCCCTCGATCACGAGGCGCTCGACCGGGCGCTCGAGCCGATCCGCAAGCGCTGGGAGCAACCGGCGCAGGACGCCTCCTTCACCGTCGATTGGCGCTCCCAGATATCGATCACGCCAAGCAAGGTGCAGACGCGGCTGACGACCGAGCACGCCGAACAGCAACTGCTCGAAGCCGCCCTTTCCGGCAATCGGCGCGGTGAGCTCGAAATCGTCGAGGCCGGACAGCCCCGCATCACGACGGAGCTCGCGTACAAGCTGAACATCAAGCACCTAGTCGGTCAGTTCACGACCCAGCACCCGTGTTGTCGACCGCGTGTGAAGAACATCCACCGCATTGCCGATCTGATCGATGGCGCGGTGGTGTTGCCCGGCGAAACCTTCTCCGTCAACGAGCTGATCGGACCTCGCACCAAAGCCAAGGGCTTCGTTCCCGCGCCGACCATCGTGCACGGTGAGATGGACGACACCGTCGGCGGTGGCGTCAGCCAATTCGCGACCACCATCTACAACGCAGTGTTCAATGGGGGCTACGAGATCATCGAACGTCAGGCGCACAGCTACTACTTCAAGCGTTACCCCATCGGCCACGAGGCGACGCTCTCTTTTCCCAAGCCCGACTTCATCTTCAAGAACGACACCCACTCCGGCGTGTTGATCAAGACGGAGTACGGTTCGACCTACATTCGCGTGAAGCTCTACGGTGACAACGAAGGGCGTAAAGTGCGGCGTGAGGTCAGCGAGCGTTTCGACGTCGTCGAGCCACCCATCGTCTACGAGATCGACGACGAGCTGGACCCAACGAAGACCGTGCTCGTCAAGCGCGGCCAGCAGGGATTCAGCGTGCACGTCTCACGCGAGATGACGCTGGCCAACGGCGAAAAGAAGACGGAGCGCCGCAAGGTCGTCTACAACCCCCGGGAGCGCATCGTGCGCGTGCACTCGTGCATGGTCCCGGAGGGCGAGCCAGGCTACACTGGGGAGGACTGCCCGGAGCCGTTGGAAGTGGATGCGGGCGCCGAGGCGCTCCAGGATTTGCCTTGAGAACCTAGGTGGCGGCACCGGTGCTCGCGGGGGTGGGCTCGCCTTCGAAGAAGATGCGGGCGCCAGCGCCAGCTTCACCGATCCAGGCCCCAGCAGTCCGGAGCGATGGGCGAAAAAGTCGCGCCTTTGGGTATTGAACGTGGTTTACCGATCGGCGCGATGGGCGAGCCGTACGTTGAGCTAGCGTGGCGACCCGTCGCCATGGTCGCGAGAGCACGATATCGCGAATCTGTTGCCGATTCGGCGAAAGTGGGTTCCGCTCTCGCAGGAGCTTCCCCATACCCGGACCAGCACCCATGATGAGACGACAGAATCAATCCATTGACCGCATCACTTTGAGCTGCGCCGCGGACAGCGCTGTGAGCTCCGCGCCCAGAGCCACGATGAGCGTCGTGGCTGGTGGCGTTAGCGAGGTGTCAGCATGACGCTGCACTTCAAGCTCTTGGGTCCATCGGGATTGCGCGTCTCCGAGATATGTCTCGGGACCATGAGTTTCGGGGAGGATTGGGGCTTTGGCGCCGACGAAGCGACGAGCCATCGAGTGCTCAGCGCCTACGCGGATAGGGGTGGGAACTTCCTGGACACTGCGGACAAGTACCACAACGGGCAAACGG
This sequence comes from Polyangiaceae bacterium, assembly GCA_050301735.1. Lineage (GTDB taxonomy): Bacteria > Myxococcota_A > Polyangia > Polyangiales > Polyangiaceae > SZUA-265. Next base: position 3,950 of record JBNKZR010000344.1, read on the forward strand.
AAGAGTTCATTAACGGGCAAACGGAAGAGTTCATTGGGCGTTGGCTGCCGGGGCGGAGGGCACGCATGGTCGTCGCCACGAAGTACACCCTCTCCAGCGACCACTCCGATCCAAACGCGTCGGGAAGCCATCGCAAAAACTTGGTCCAATCCGTCGAAGCCAGCCTGCGTCGCTTGAACACCGACTACATCGATCTGCTGTGGGTTCACGCCCACGATCCATCGACTCCCTATGAAGAAACGTTGCGGGCCCTGGATGACGTCGTGCGACAGGGCAAGGTCAACTACATCGGTATCAGCGATACACCGGCCTGGGTCGTGAGCGCAGCCAGCGTGCTGGCGGAGTTGCGAGGTTGGACGCGGTACGTCGGGCTGCAGATCGAATACAATCTGCTCGCGCGCGACGCGGACCGCGATTTGATCCCCATGGCGCGGCACTTCGGGCTTTCCGTAACGGCCTGGGGACCGCTGGCTGGAGGCGTTCTCAGCGGCAAGTACACTCGCGGTGGCGATAACGATTCTCGGCGCAAAGCCGGCAACGAAAGCCGGGGGCGCTCCTCCGAACGCGGCCTGGCCATCGCTCGTCTCGTCGACTCCATCGCCGATGAGTTGGGCGCCACGTCGGCCCAGGTCGCGGTGGCGTGGCTACTCGCCACGGGCTACGAGATGATCCCCATCGTCGGCGCGCGGAAAGAGTCACAAATCGAAGACAGCCTGGGCGCCGCAGAGCTCACGCTCCCCGAAGAGGCCCTGCAGCGACTCGACGAGGCTTCGCGCATCCAGCTCGGTTTTCCCCACGATTTCTTGGCCTCGGACAACGTGCAGAACATGGTCAACGGGGAGCTTGGGAACCAACTGCTCCGTCGGCGCCCTCGTTCGTAGCTGGGTGAAGGTTTGTCGGTGAGGGGCAGGCGGAGCGCCAGGGCCGCTCTGGCGACGTTCGCAAAGGGGTTCGTGTCCGGTGTGGCGAGTTTCGAGGTAGACTGATGAGCATGGCGGCCAGCGATCAGATATCTGTCGGCTATGCGGTGCCTCGATGGTCGCCCACGTGGGCAGTTCCCGAGGTACGCGTGCCGGAATCGGAAGTCCACGACCAAGCCATCGAATATCTGCGCGGGGTGTTGTTGGCGTGGGCTTTGCGCGAGGCTCGACGCGAAGATCTACGACCCTTGCCGCTATGGGCGGCGAGCGCACGGCGGTCCCCACCTGCTGCAGGTTTGGCGCCGTAGCGAAGGCGGATTCGAGCGCGTGCACGCAGGTGACGGTCCGGCCTACTCGGAACTGCTCGGCGCCTGGCTATTGCCCGCTGCCAGCCGAAAACCGGAGGAGGCACTGCTGCGCGTTTCCGATGAACGCGAATACGCGAGCCATTGGCCAACTCTATCAGAACAGAGAGCGCTCGCGGCAGAGCAGCAGCGTCAGGTGGCAGAGCAGCAGCGTCAGGCGGTCGAGCAAGAAAGGGACGCGTTGGCGCGCGAGGTGGTGGAGCTGCGCGAGCGATTGAAGCGGCACGAGGGCTGACGGGGGCGGAAAAGCGCGCCGGAGCTTCGAGCCGACGAGAGCCGGTTGGTCCAGAACTGGCGCCCGCGACTCATCCATCGTCGCGCGACTGGACTGGGGGCGAGAGGAGTTTGCGAGTGCCCCGACGATGAACTCGAAGCGCGCGATTGTTGGAGACCCGTCCACCCCAGCTCGCGTTGTCCCGGCTATACTCCGCCCATGCTGATCCAGCGCATCGTCAACGCTCGCCTGTCGAGGCAACCGGGACTGTGGAACATCACCATCGACGGGGGCAGGATCCTGAGCGTCGAACGAGCAACCGCGGAAGCGGAGCGCCCCGAGAGGTTGATGCCCTGGACCCTGCCAGAAGCACAGCCGGCTGGTGTCGAAGTCGACGCCGGGGGGCGTCTCGTGAGTCCGCCCTTCGTCGAGCCCCACATTCATCTGGATACCGCACTCACCGCGGGGCAGCCGGAGTGGAATCGGACGGGGACGTTGTTTGAAGGGGTACAGCGCTGGGCGCAGCGGAAGGCGACGCTGACGCAACATGACGTCGAGGAGCGGGCGCTGCGAGCGATACGATGGCAAGTGGCGAGCGGCGTGCAGTTCGTACGCACTCACTGCGACGTGACGGATCCGGAGTTGACGGCTCTGCGCGCGCTGCTCGAGCTCAAAGCGCGTCTGGCCGACGTGGTGACGCTCCAAATCGTGGCCTTTCCACAGGAAGGCATCGTCTCGTTTCCGAACGGTCATGCGCTCATGGTGGAGGCCCTGGAAATGGGCGCCGACGTCGTTGGGGCTACGCCGCACCTCGAGTTCACTCGTGACGACGGGGTCAGCGCCGTCAAGCAGGCGTTCGACTTGGCGGAGCGCTTCGACCGCCAAGTGGACGTCCACTGCGACGAGATCGACGACGAGCAGTCCCGGTTTTTGGAGGTCGTCGCCTCCGAGGCCCACCATCGTCAAATGGGCCAGCGCGTGGCCGCCAGTCATACGACGGCCATGGGATCGTACAACGACGCCTACGCGTTCAAGTTGTTTCGCCTGTTGGGATTGTCCCAGATCAGCTTCATCGCCAATCCCCTCGTCAACATCCATTTGCAGGGCCGCTTCGACAGCTACCCGAAGCGCCGCGGGCTCACCCGAGTCAAAGAGCTGCTGGCTTCCGACTTGAACGTCTGCTTCGGTCATGATGACCTATTCGATCCCTGGTATCCGCTGGGAACCGCCAACATGCTGCAGGTGCTGCACATGGGGCTGCACGTTTGCCAACTCATGGGTTACGACGAGATCGACGATTCGCTGCGCCTGATCACGACTCACTCGGCGCGAGCCCTCGGCCTGCAAGACTACGGCATCGCCGCCGGGTTGCCGGCCAACCTCATCATCCTCGACGCCAGCAGCGAATACGACGCCGTTCGACGGCAATCCGCCGTGCTCGTCTCGCTCCGCGAGGGCCGAGTGATCGCTCGCACGCGCCCGAGCGAGACCGAGGTGGATCTCGACGGCACCGCGCTCGCGATCGACTTCACCCTCTGAGCAGATCTCGACGGCACCCGGCGCACGATCGACTCTACCCCTCCAGGCGCCTCGACCACAGCGCTTGCGCTCGTCTTCGTGTGCGTCTTTCCGGGTGCGCGTTGGCGAAGACTTTCCGCTCCCCGCGTCGTACGCTTCAGCGCGTTCCGTACAGGCGATCCCCAGCATCGCCTAGGCCCGGCAAAATGTAGCCGTGGTCGTTCAGGTGATCGTCGATGGCGGCGGTGAAGACGGGCACATCGGGGTGCTGCTCGTGAAAGTGTTTGATGCCCTCGGGGGCGGACAGCAGACACACGAACTTGATCGAGCGGGGCTTCGCTTTCTTGATGCGATTGACGGCGGCAACCGCGCTGTTGCCGGTGGCCAACATCGGATCGACCACGATGGCGTCCCGATCCTCGAACTCTTTCGGCAGCTTGAGATAGTACTCGACCGCCCCGAGGGTCTTGGGATCGCGATACAGCCCGACGTGGCCGACGCGCGCGCTGGGAATGATGTTGAGCATGCCGTCCAGGAAGCCGTTGCCGGCGCGCAAGATGCTGACCAGCACGACCTTCTTCCCCTCCAGTAGCGGGGCTTGCATCGTCGCCAGGGGAGTCTGGATTTCCTCGTAGTGCAGAGGTAGGTCCCGGGTTACCTCATAACACAGGAGCATGCTGATCTCCGAGGCGAGCCTGCGAAAGCTGGCGGTGCTCGTCTCTTTGTCGCGCATCAAGGTGAGCTTGTGTTGAACCAAAGGGTGATCGATGACGGTTACTGAAGACATTCGTTCCCGGTGCTGTAGATGAGAATCAAAAGACGGTACCATCGCTCTGGATACGGATGGGGGGTGAAGCGTCCGTTCGGAGCTGTGCGGCAATCTGTCGACCAGCGGCCCAGGTGCCGCCTTGAAGGATCTTGGCGAGCGGGAGGCGTCGTCCGTCCAGAGCCCAAACCTCGCGCAGGGCATCGGCCAGTCTATCCAACAGCGCGAGCGTCGAGGCACGCCACTCGATGACGAGATCCGAGCCCACCGCATGCACGACTCGTCGAGCGTTCGGGTCCCTGGGCACGAGCACGCCCAGATCCACGAACAAACCACCATTGCGGTACTCGGCGAGGCCCGTCAACTCATCCAGAGACGTGACGCTCCACCCAAAGCGCTCCAGCGCATCGCACAGCGAATACGTCAGCCACTGAGACAATTTGTGGAACGGGACACGGCCGAAGCGACTGTGCGTCCAGACATCGCCCAGGTTCACCCCA
>JBNKZR010000345.1:0-8225 GCA_050301735.1 Polyangiaceae bacterium
CGTGGGGTTCCCGTATTCGATCAGCGAGAGTGCAACTTGCTGTCGCGAGTCAGTTGCCACTCCAGAAACGATAGCGTCGAAGGTCCGTGTCCAGAGGAGCTCGCCGTCCACGTCGAACTTCGCCAAGAAGCCGCCCTCCAGGGGGCCTGCTTCGGAGAATGTCGTCAGTTCGCCACATACGTAGAGATTGCCCACTGCATCCAGGGCCATGTCGAACACCTGCTCGTCGGCTTCCGTTGCCCAGGTGTACGACCACAGCTCGTTGCCCTCGCGATCGAGCCGCAGCACTTCGGCAGCCAGAGCGTCCGCGCGGTAGCCCAAGTTGACTCCCAGCACCAGGTTCCCTTCCAGGTCGACCAAGACCGAGACCGCCGTGTCGTGGTCCTCACCACCCCATTGATAAGTCCACAGCACGTCCCCCTCGGCGCTCAGTTGACTGAGGAAAGCATCTGCGAGCCCCAACAACTCACTCGCGAAGTCCCCCCGTGTGGTGCCCACGACGTAGGCGTTGCCTGCGGCATCGAGAGTAACCCCGAACACGCCGTCCGACTCGGCAGATCCCCATTCGCTCGTCCACAACTCGTTGCCGTACGCGTCGAAGCGCACTGCGCTCGCCTGGGTCGCGGTCGATAGAGCCACCACCACCGAGCCATCGGAATCGACGGCAACGTTCAGGGGTAAGTTGGTCGGTCGAGGACCCGGGCGTGTCACGTCCCAGATCACGTCGCCGTCGGGGTCGAGCTTGCGAACGAACACCGCCGGGTCTTCGGCTCCTGGCTCGTCTGTGCTGCCACTCGTTTGGCCGACGACAATGACGTTGCGTTCGGCGTCGATGGCCAGATCGTCGACCTCGTCGTACAGCCGCGTGCCCCACTGCGCCGCCCAAAGTCGTTCAATGTCGGGGGGAGGCGCGGGCGGACCCTCGACCTCATCCGACGCCCAGCCGGAAGGCATCGATGGTGGGAGCAATGGCTCGACTACTGATATCTCGGGCGCGGGTATTTCAGGCACGGGCACGTCGACGGCCACTGGCACGGAGCTTGCGCTTGCCTGCGGCGGTTCCACTGCAGGGCCCGACTCAATCTCGACGGGCAAATCAACAGGCACGTCCATCGGGTCCTCACCCTCGTGCGGCGGCCCACCCTCGCGCTCGCCGCCGATCGCCCGAGCGCCACATCCGCTAGCCACGCTCAGCGCCAAGGCGGCAGCGCCAACGCGCCATTGGCAACCCATTGCTCTTGCTTCGCGATTCATCTCCGTGTGCCCAAGCCGCAGGCACCCGGGCGGCACCACTTGGCCCAAGCCCCCACCGTGGTCCGCCGCCTGGTCGCAGGCTAGTGGGGGATCCCGCACTAGCTTCGAATGTGTCTTCGGCCATGGTGCGGCTCGGTTGTCCAGAGCAGGGCGAAACCCAAAGCTCTACTCCGTCTCCTTCAGAGCAGCAAGGTCTGGCACGAGTGCTTCGACCGCGCGAGCGAACCTCGTCGCCGACGCGGAGCCCGGGGTCGTACCGTCAGTCCAGGTCAGGGCTCGCTGGCCGCCCTTCGTCGTCAGTTCGAGCTGATAGGAGGTAGCCCCAGTGGTCAACTCATCGTCTTTGGTGAGCGCATCTGGCAACTGCGACACCTCGTCGGTCAGTTCCCCCCATTGCTGGACGTCGAGTTCGCGCTCATCGCGAGTGATGATGTCGCCGTAGACGTCGACCGTGATCTCCACCCGTCCTGCTTCGACGACGATGGTGTAGCTCCTGTGGTATCGAGGCGGAACGGACGAGTCCAGAAAGCGCAATGTTACTCGCCGGAGTTCTTGCTTTGGGGTTGTTGATTCCGCTCGTTTCATCCGCCTGGGTCTCTTCGCAACGTGTGCACGTACATACGTCCCAACGAACCGCGCGGCTAAGAACCAATCCCATCCAAGCACAGCCGCCTCTCCATTGACCTCGGAGCGGGCGTCGTCTGCCGCCCCGATGCCGGCGTTCGCTCCAAGTCACCGGCTATCGACCCAACAGACTGAGGTCTACGGCGACGGGTTCGTCCAACGTCTCCGGAGCGTCGGTGCCGAGACAAACGGGCCCATACGCCGTACATTCCGCCAGCGTCGAGTCCTCACAAAGTGCTTGGTTGATGTCGCACCACTCGTCGATGTAACGCTCCGGTGGTGCGGCACAGCGATTGAGTGTCAGTTGGTCCTCGGGCTCAACCTGGGTGCGAACGGGGGGTTCCGACGGAACTGACAGTACCTCGACCGGAACGATGACGTCGAGCCCACCGCTCGCCGACAGACCTTCCAACTCGTAAACGTAGGGCGCACCAGGCACCGGCGGCTCGACGAAGCGGGCGGACTGCTGAGCTCCAGGCACCTGCGGCGGAGGATCCAGCAACGGCGTACGTGCCCGCCACAAGTACTGCCCAAACGCCACCCCCGTCAGGTCCACGGCATCGCCGTTGTCATCCACAGTCGTCTCCGGATCGGCGTTGAACACCTGCGCGTCGTCAATCACGGTCGGACGGCATGGGCCGACCTCGCTCAGCCCGTGCCACTCCAAACAACACCAGATGTCGAGTCTGAAGGTCTGACGCGTGAACGTGCCGTCGGTAGCGAGTGCCGTTGGGAGTGGCTCTGCCGAGACTACTTCGAAGTCCCAACTTTCCGTGGAGTCCGCGGAAAGTCCTTCGAGGCTCGTCGTCGTCGTGGTCACATCGACCCGGTAGGCCCCCTGCTCCCACCCCACGTCCGGCACGAAACGCATCCCTGGATCCTCCGGAGCCCCAATCGGTTCGAAGCTACCGGTAACGACTGCCCCGGTGGCGAGGGACCGGACGGCGAGCCTCGGGTTGACGCGCTGCCCCGTTCCGAACCAGAAGACGAGCACGCCGCCCACGGGGATCTCCAGAGTCCGAAGTCGGAGGCTTGCCAGAGGCGGCGGCGGGGTTGGCAGAGCTGCCTCCCCAGCCGCACCCTGCCGGCTGGGGAACAGTAACCCGGAAACCACACACAGAATCGCGATGAACGGCCTGCGCTGTGCTGGTGAAACGTACGCCGGCATCATGTTGGGTAGCCTACCGCATTCTGCTACACTTGCACCATGTCGATGCGGAGTCGTCCTGCGTTTCACCGCTTACACGCTGTGGCGACAGCTGAGCTGCTCCTTTTTGCGGCAGCCTGCGACTACGACTACCAAACCGACGACGTGCCGCGTCCCATGGGAGAGACTGCCTCGGCTGATAACCTGGCGCAGGACGCGGGCGTGACGCTCTCATCCGCGAGCGAGTCGACAACGGACGCTTCTTCCCCCAAAGAAGAGCCCCCTTCCGCTGATGACGCTTCCGGTCCAACGGCAGAAGAGCCCCCCGCAGAAGAGCTCCCCGCAGGCTCGCTACCTCAGGCAATTGCCGAGCAATTCGAGCCCTTGAGCGACCCAGTCTCGCCCTACGAACTCGCGTACTGCGAAGACGAGGAGGGACGTCTCTGGATCGCGTCCGACAAGATGCGCGCATTCGAGGGGGAGCAAGTCGTGTTGGAGACGGACTTCGAGCCCGGCAATCAGGGGCTTCACTGCATGCACGACTCGGCAGCGATGATCTCGATTCGAATGGGGGAAACGCGCGTCGTCGTGCATGACCTGAACGCCCGGACTCTGGAGGCAGCGTTTGACGCTCAGGCTTGGGGAGCCGCGGTGGGGCCCACGGGCATGACCTTGCTGTTCAGTCAGATACCTACCCAAGCGCAGCCGTTCTTCGACGACTCGCAGCTGACGCCCGGAACGGGCATGTCGCTGCTCGCCCTCGACCCTCAATTGCAGTTGATGTGGATTCGAGGCCACTCGATGGAGGGTAACCTGTGGCAGAGCACTGGCTCCAGCGCCGGGTTCTCGTACGTTTGGCAAACGTTCGACGGCGAGGACGACGTATTACTCGTCAATCACTTCGCTCCGGACGGCACCTTCGTTCGCCGACACTGCTCGCGAAGAAACGCCTGGGAACCGGCCGCAGCTGGGGGGCGCGACGTGTTCCACGTGGCTCGGTGGACGGAGCCTGAATCGGGCAACAGCTACGCGCTGCTCGAACGATGCTCGCCCGAACCCGAACGGCGCTGGGCCAAAGCTCTGCCTGCGGTGTTGACCGACTTGCAACTCCAACGGACCCTAGCGCTCGCCCCGACCAATGATGGGGGAGTGTTTCTTCTCGGTCTGTATCAGCAGACGTTCACCTTGGGCAGCATCACACTGACCGGCGACCAAACCCTGAGCGGCGCCTACGGCGACGCCTTCATCGCCGCCTTCGACGCCGCAGGCGAGCTCTCGCGCCTCGATTCGATCGGGCCGAGCGATACGGTCCACTACTTGGACCCATTGTGGACGTCGCGTGGACTCCTCGTCAAAGTGCAGCCATGGGAGCGCCAAGACGGGAGCACACAACCGGCGTACGCGGGCCTGTGGAAGCCAAGCCGGCCGGATTGAGTCTCGCTGTGTCGCCGCCTCGCACGATTCGGCGAGCTGACTCGCCGCATGCTGCGGGAGAACGGGTCGTCGAGCCCTGATCGTTCAGCGGCTACAGGCGACACTCGATGCCACGAGCCACCAGCAACAGGTAACTGATTCGCGCACGCATCCGTTCCCCGTCATTTGACGCACGCCAGCATGCCTTCTGGCACCTGATCGGCACGCCGAACGAGTGGAGCTGCACCGCAAACGCGGGTGGGGGCGGCGCATTGGTGGCGGCTGCGCCGGGAAATGGTGACACCGAACTCGCATGGCCGGGGCTGGCGACGTTGCCCGAGATGGCGCGCTCGGTTGGCACAGAGGTCGAGGGTGAACACGTCGCGCGCGATCGTCGCATCCGGCCACGATGGGAAGGCGAAGGGCGAAAGCGGGCCGCCGTGGCAGCCCTGGTGTGGGCTCGAGCAATGGCGGAGGCGGGTGCGAACAGTCCGGAAGAGGGTGCGAACAGTCCGGAAGAGGGCGCGAAGGCTTCGGAGGAGCGCGCGAAAGCGCTGGAAGAGGGCGGGGAGTCCGTGGCAGAGGGCGCGAAAAACGAGAGATGGCGCGCGCAGGCGGCGGCAGCGGCTGCGTGCTGGCAGAAACAGACTGCGCTCGCCAGGCGCACCCTATTTCGTGGCTCCGCAACAAAGTCGCCCCCGTCTTTGCCAGGTTGGGGATGGTCTTTTTCGATGGGTCGGAGCTCGTTGTGGCGGGCTGAAGCCCAGGCGCCCGTGCCTTCGCGCAGGCCGTCAGCGGCGCCGCCCGGCGTACACTCGCATCGTTCGCGCCCACTGGCGCTCGTGTTCGATGGCGAGGATTCTCTCTCGAAAGATTGCGTAGCGGTGAGCATTCATCGCCGGACCGATGAACGAGATCGAACGCAGGATGCCCTCGAGTTGTCGCGGACTGACGTCCACTCGATCCTCGAAAGCGAGCTCTTGCCGATCACGTACGCGACATACCGAAAGCAACTGCTCGACGGAAGAGCTGACCTGACGCGGGCGACGCGGCGCCGACTCTTCCATGATGCTCACCACCTCTTGCATGAATGGAGTGGGTGCGAGTTCGACGGTGATCAGTGCAAGGGCACCCTTTGGCCCCAGGACTCGCGCCACCTCGTGGGCGGCGCGCTCCGAATCGAGGAAGTGAATGACGTCAGCAACCAGCACGAGGTCGAAGTGCCCCGCCCTGAGCGGCATCGACTCGGCAGCCGCGTGCACGGTGTGCACGCTCGAACTCGTGCGTGCCGCACGCTTACGAAGCTGCTCGAGCATTCCCACCGCCGGCTCCACGGCGGTCACGTCGAAGCCCCGCTCCGCTAGTGGCAATGCGAGGTGCCCGAGGCCGGCACCGATGTCTCCCACGCGAGCGCCCGACGCTCCCGCGAGTTCCGCCAAGTGCTCGATGAGCGCGTCGGGATACGCAGGCCGGTGCTCGTACGCCTCGACCATGCGATTGAAGACCCAAGACGCCTCGTCATGCAGGCTCACTTTGCGTCGACCGAGACTCACTGCCCTCCGCGATCCCAGCGAGACACTGAAAACGGCGTCATGAAGCCCTGCTAGCACGCTGACGGCGCGCTGGCGAGGGGCATGCGAGCACTACCTAGCACCCGCTGCTCTGCACGACTCTCGCAGTGCCGTATCGAGATCAACGCAGTGTACAGACCTCACATTCGACAATCGGCCGAGACTCACTTCCGATGGACTATACACCCAGAACACACCATCCACCTGCTCGATGATCGCACCGTCTCCGACGTGACCAGTCGGATGGCGCTCGAACGGAAACGCTCCGCTGTTGCAAAGGTGGTCGGCTACGATCGCGCGCAATACGCTGGCTGGGGCCTTGCCATCGGGCAAGAGGGCGCTCCCCCGCACAACCTGATTCAGAGGAACTCGCACAGGTAGGCGACCGAGGCAGCTACCTCCAAGTCGAATACACTCTGACCAGGCACTTCGAACGACGTCCCGCTTGGGTAGAGCGTGAATGTGCTGGCGCCGGGTAGCTTCACGCGAAGCTCCCCGCTGATTACCGTCATACGCTCAGCTGCAGCGGTATTGAAGTGGTACTCTCCGGGCGCCATTGCACCCACCGTCATGCTGCGACCGTGGCGGTCGAATCCCACGCTCTGAACTTTGTCGTCGAAGTAGGTGTTGTGTTTGAGCACGCTCGTCTCCAGGTTGAATTCGCGGGCCGTGATGTGCCACGATTCCGCGACGGACGCCATCGCAGAAAGACGACCACCAGACACCTGCATCGGGGATTGTTGCCCGCTGAACGCACAGGACGATTGCGAGAGCGACGTCCGTAGGCAACGATCTGGCGTTCCAAGGCGACGAGCGTTTCGACCGCGCCTGGCTGGAGTCGGAGCGAAACCGTCTGCCGCCGAAATCGGTCGCGGAATCCGACGAGTCGCTCCTGACCAGGGGCGCGCTACTTCGCTGTCGACGTTGATGTCGTCGTCAACGTGATGCGGCTTCGCGGTCCTGGGCGATCTGCAGACGCATCTGGTCGAGTCGTTTGCCCCCTACTGCGTCGGCACCGAAATCGAGGGTTCGTATTGGGAACGGGATCGTCAAACCGGCGCTGTCGAGTGCCCGCTTGATGGCGACCATGGCCTCGGAGCGGGCATGGTCGTAGGAAGGTTCGTCCGCCTGGTTCAGCCAGATCCGCAACGTGAAGTTGATCGAACTGTCGCCAAACTCACTGAACAGTAGTTCGATGTCGCGGTCCGGATCACGATGGGGAATGTCCTGGACCGCTCCAATGACGGTGCTGCGCACTGTCTGCATGTCGTCGCCATAGGCGGTACCCATCGTCAGGTCCATCCGGCGATGAGGCGTGTTCGTGTAGTTGACGATGGCGTTCTGAAATATGTCCTTGTTGGGGATCAGGATCGACAAACCCTGTAGTGTTTCGATCAAGCTCGCGCGCATGGCGATTTTCTTGACGTACCCTCGGTGACCGGAGACTTCGACCAGGTCTCCGACGACGAATGGCTGATTGATAGCCATGATGAAGCCCGACATGAAGTTGGCAGCGATATCCTGAAATGCAAAGCCGAGCGCCAAGCCGACGATTCCGACGCCCGCCAGCAGGGAGGTCACCGTCTTGTCCAGCTTCAGCAGGCCCAAAGCGAAGAACAGACCTATCGCGATGGTGCCGAGCCTCGCCACTGCACCAAGCAAGTCGCTGATGGGTTCGTTGCGACTGACTCTGTGGGTCACCTGGAAGACGACGCGAGCGACGTAGCGCGAGACGAAAGAAGCTGCCAGCACCATGCAACCCGCGAGCAGCAGGTTCGGCAACATGCCGATCAGCGCTTCGCTCCAAGCCATCAGTTTGTCGCTGAGCTTGTTCAAGAGGTTCTGCAACTTCACCATTCAGCGCCTTTCTCGTGAGGGGCCGCGAGCGTACTCGTGATGCGCCGGTAACGCTACTCGGAGCCGGCATTGCCTCAAATACACACGCTGGTCGGGTGAAAAGGACTTCGCCCAAGCCCACGACCGGCGCCTGCTAGCTTGCCGGCGCTGCAGGGGTCACACAGTACTGTGGTTGCCACCACCTGCGCTGCGCTCGCGTGTGGCGGTGGCCAATACCCGAGCTCAGTGACGGCCGCAGCTTGCTGCGGATACGGCAGGCGCGCCCCAGCGCTCAATCGTGGGCTGCGAGTTCACGCGCCAACGTTTCCAGCAGATCCACCGAGCCTTCCCGACGTGCGGCCGAGCCGTCGTTGCCATCC
>JBNKZR010000346.1:0-8221 GCA_050301735.1 Polyangiaceae bacterium
ATCCAAAGCATCCTGCGGCGCTCCAACCATGCGCCCCAGGGGAGCGCGGAGTTGCATTTCGAGGGCTTGAGCCTCAATTTGACCAAATTGGAAGCCTATCTGGCCGACCAAAAACTAGAGCTGACCAGCACCGAATTCGAACTCCTCAAGCTCTTCGCCAACGCCAGCGGGGCGCGCTTGCAGTTTTTGGGCGAGCTGCTCGTGGGCTTGGCGCCTGAAAAGGTCGTGGATGTCGCCGTCGCAGAGCTCGCCAAGAGCGGTCGGGAGCGACGCCAGGTGCTGCGCGGATTGATCGGACAGACGCTGGCGGCGCCTCCCGCTCTGGCGAGGGTTGGGCACTGGCTGGGGCAAGCTGGGCTGTCGCCCAAGGCGAAGATCGATCTTCTCCGTGCGTCAGGTGATCGTGTCGTCGAGTTGCAGCCGCAGGCGGTGGTGCTCGTTCACCGGCTGTTGGGTGGCGAGCCAGACTTCCGCACCCGCTACTTGTTGCTGGGCCCACTGGCTCGCTTGGCAACCGTCGACGCGAATTCCGAGGCCACGCTGGTACGCTTCGTCACTGGCGATCCGCATCCCGCCGTGCGCGCCGAGGCGGCGCGTCTCGCGACGGCGGCACCGCCACTGCTCGATGCGCTGATGCGTGCCACGAACGATGATCAGGTGCGAGTGCGTGAGGCGGCAGTGACCAAGCTCGGCGAATACCAGGTGCGTGAGGCGACGAGTTTGCTGGTTCAGCGGGTGGAGACGGATCGATGGCCTTTGGTGCGAGCCGCGGGGGTACGCGCGTTGCGCGAACTTCCGGCGTCTGCTGACGTGTTGAGCGTGCTGGCGGACACCGTCGAACTCGACGTTTCGGCCGAGGTCCGTCGTCCGGCGGTGCTGTCGTTGGGTCTTCAAGGGGGCCACGCGCATCTCGACGTGGTGCGCGACGTGTTTCGGGACGATTCAGACCCTCATGTGCAAGCGGCTGCCGCCGCGGCCTTGGCGCAACTCTGCGACCACTCCATGCTCGAGGAGTTGACCGAGTCGGCTTTGGCGCTGGCCCACATCGGCAACAGTGAACGGGCCACGATTGTTGGCCGGGCAAGCCTCGCCGCGCTAGGCCGACTCCACCCCAAAGACCTGAAGCAACGCCTGAAGGCGTTCGAGAGTCCTGATACGCCGGTGATTGCGCGCACCGCCGCCCGGCTCACCTTGTCTCACCCCGAACCCTGTCCCCGATGACCAAGTCCCGCCAGCCGTCACGCTCTCTATTGAAGCCTTCCGAAGCGACCCACCTGGCGCTGGCGGGGGGCGCCGTGTGGTCGCTGGTTTCTCTGATGCGGGGTGCCACCGTGCTCGACATCGTGTGGCTGGGGGCTTGTGGTGGGGTGACACTTTGGCTTGCGGTCGTCGCGCTCGGCACCCTCGCGGGTGACCGTGCCGTGATCTCGCGGATCGGCGTCGCTACCGCGTTGCTTCTGCTGGCGAGTTTGGGTCTGGGCACGCTGCTCGAGGCCAAGACGCATCATCGTCCCCTCGCGGCGGTCACTTGGGTGCTCCTGTCACTCGCGCTGTCCGCTTTGACGGCCCTGATCGCGTTCCGCTGGCGTTGGCGTCCGGAAGTTGCGGCGGCGCTATTTGGTATGGCTCTGGCACTATGCGTGTGGCAGCTAGCCCCGGCGCTGACAGGGGCCGTCATCGCGGAGATCGTGTTGGGGTTGATCTTGCTGGCTGCCCTGTTCTGGCTACTTCGTAGAGCTGGTGACCGGTTCGCGAGGTTGTGGATCGTATCCGCGGCGCTGATGGCACTGGGGTGCACCGGAGCGTTCGTAGCGGGGGCCAGCGCGCGATTGCACCAAATTGCTCCAGTCGTCGCCGGGCCCATCGGGCTGTTGCACTGAACGTGGAAGCAGAAAGGCGATCACTGCGGAGAGCGACTCGGCGCCCGAGCGTAACGCCGCGTCGAGCACTGTGAAGTTCGTCAAGTCTCCGGCGGCACTCCGCCCACGGACGGTCGCATCTGTGGCGCAACACCGCCGCAGAAGTGGCCGCCGCTCCGGTTGGATTTGTCAGCGGGCATCGGCTGCGGCGTTGACGTCGGCGCGGACCGGACTCAGCCTTGAAGCACGAGCGGTCGCGTCGAGTGCTCGTGTCCTCCGAGCTGTCATGCGTGCGCACCTGCTGAGTCCATTCTGGAAAGTGCTACGAGCGCTCGTCGTGTCGTTCGCTTTGCTGTGGGCTCCATCCGCGCTAGCTGACGAAGCACGCGTCCCCGCGGACACGCCTTCCCTCTCGGGCAAAGACGTGGTGCTGCCTCAGCTGCCCGCGGGCTATGAGCAGAAGCACGTGGGTTGGTTGCACTTGGCCTACCCTCCGGAGCTGTCGCAGTGGCAGGACGAGCTCATCGAGGAGGCGACGGAGTTCAAGCAAACCGTCAATGCTCGCCTCGGGCAGCAGGTACTGCAGGAGGTTCACGTGCGCTTGGCAGAGAACGCCGACGACATGAAGGCTCTCGCTCCGCCGAACGCGCCCTACCCCCCGTACGCCGCGGGCGTCGCGTATTCGCGTCTCGGTATGATCCTGCTCACCAACGAACCCGTTCACGCCGGTGACGGTCACGACTTGCGGACTACTTTTCGTCACGAGTTGGCTCACGTAGCGCTCAACGACGCGCTTGGCGGTCATCGCGTGCCGCTGTGGTTCAACGAAGGGTTGGCGATTCACCTGTCGCGTGAGAACACGTTCGCGCGCACGCGTGCACTTGCGACCGCGAGTATCGCTGATGAGCTGCTCCCGTTGACGGAACTGAATCGCCGCTTTCCGAACGACATCGTCGGCGTGCCACTGGCGTATGCTCAGTCTGCGGATGTCGTGCGCTTTCTGCTGAGGACCCAAGATCAGGAACGCTTTCGGCTTCTGATCTCGCGGCTGCGGCGCGGTCAGGCTTTCGACGGGGCCCTCTACGACGCGTATGGCATGGACGTCTACAACTTGGAGCGCTCCTGGTTGGAAGATGTCGAAAGTCGCTTCAGTTTCTGGCCAGCACTGTTCAGCGGAACGGTGATCTGGACCATCGGGGTCGTGCTCGTGACCTTGGCTTGGCGCCGCAAGCGCGCCAAACAGCGCAAGACGATGGCGCGCTGGGCCCATGAAGAAGCACTCGAAGATGCTCGCACCCAGCGAGCGCTTCTCGCCAAGCTGGATCAGCCGTCCACCCCGCCCGCGTGGGTCGTCAAGCGGCCGTCGGATTCGCCGTCATCTCCTGCCGTCGCCCCGCGCGATTCGATCGTGCCCAAGGTCGAGCACGACGGCAATTGGCATACACTGCACTGACCGCACTGAGCAGCGTCACGCCGTCAAGCGCGCCAGAGGCGGAATGGTCCTACGGGGTGCCCCGGGGGGCTTGGCCCGAAGTGCTATCGTCGAGCTCTGCGACGTGGTGCTGCTCGTGGCTTCGCGCTTCGTCGATGATGCGCTCGAATACCCGACGCACGGTTTCGGGCCGCAACGGCTCTTTGCGGGCTGCTACCAGGCGTTCGATGATGTCTCGCTCCCGGTTGGGGTCGTAGACCTTCATGCCATGGGCACGTTTGATGTCGCCGACTTGCAGCACGTACTCGAGTCTCTTGTGCAGCAGGTCGAGGATTTGGTGGTCGATGCTGTCGATCGCCTCCCGCTGTTCTGATAGGTCGGGCGCCTTCACGCTGCGCATTGTACACGACGACCATGGCTCGCCCACTCCCAAAACAGGGTCGCCACAGGTGCGTTGGCGAGCGGGCCCAGATCGGCTAGCGAACGCGGGTTTCACACCCTTCCAGGATGTCGATGCGATCCCACTCTCCGCCCTTCCAGCTCTCGCAGGCCTCACCCAGCAGGGTGATGCTCGTCTCTGTCGTCCATTCCCAGCCGTCCGCGGCCTCGGCCTCGAGCTCCACGTCGTTCGCGAAAACCCGCACCAGCGCTGCTCGTTCCGGGGCCTCTTCGAGTTCGAGGTGACAGTCTAAAGATAACTCCTGCCCGAGGGTCGTCAGCGTGGTCGCCAATTGCTCCACATCGTCGACTCGATAGTATGCCGTGCCGGCGTCGGTCTGGGGGGTCCCTGCGGCGCGCGCCATCTCGTCGAGTACGTCCGCGTAGACTTCGCTTCCTGGAAAGCCGATGACGTACGTCCTGACGCCATTCGTGCGCAGCTTCTGCACTTCGCGCGAAGCGTCGTCTTCGTCTAAACAAAGATGCGGGAACAGCGCCGCCTCACAGCAGTTCAGCTCGTCGTCACAGGCAGTCCCGTCCTCGAAAGTGAACGCTTCGATGTTGGCAATACAGCGCTCGGGGTCGCAACTCTCCGAGGTGTCACAGTTGGGTGCGCCATCGGTCAGCAGGAAGACGAACGTCCGAGACTGGAGTTCGCTCAGCGCGGGCAACAGCTCCTGGAGCGTTGCCGTCACCGGGGTTGCTCCGGTCGGCGTGAGCTTGCGCAGGGTGAATAGCAGTGCGTTCAGCTGCGGCCCAACGACATCCGGATCCTCCGAACGGGGATCGCCCGGGCGCAGCTCGAAGACCTCGGTGCCCGGCGCGCAGGCGTCTTCGCTCTGAGGCGCAGGGAAGACTGCGGCTCCGAAATTGACCCGGTGTCCGACTTTCATCAGCATGTCGCTGATTGCTGTGCGAGCGGCCCGGTGTCGAGTCATCCCGCCGGAGTCCGGCATGGTGTCGACCATGCTTTCCGAGGTGTCGAGCAGGAAGTAGAAGTTGGGGCGTTTGATCGGCAGTTCGATCGCCGTTTCGCCACACGGACTGGAGCCGCCCGTCTCTTCGATGAGCTCCGCAGAATCGGTGTCCGGCGCCGGTTCGTCAGCGTCTCCCGCAAAGGGGGGGTGGTCTTGTGGTTGACTGCAACTCGCGCACGTCAGGCCCGCCGCAAAGAGGCACGCTGCCACTGCGCGCATCGTATTGGGTGTGCCTGTCATGAGGTGGTTCTAGTTCACGGGGCAGGATTGTCGAACGAGCTCCAGTCGAGTCCCGAAGTTTGCCTGTAGCCGAGCTTGGTGGGCGGCGCCGAGCTATGTAATCTGCTGTGCGCGTGAGCTCCCAACCCAACAAGGCGCGCGCGAGCTGGACTGCCAGCGCGCGTGAACGCGGTAATTACGTACTGTTCGCCATCGGTGTGCTGGTGGCGGTGCTGGGTTTGGCGCGTTGGTCTTTCTGGCCGCTGACGCTGGAAGATGGGGAGCTTTCACCGCCGGGCACGACAGCCGCGCTCGAAGTGTTGGTGAGCTTTCGCGCCGAGACGCTGGGCGTCGCCCACGACGCCGGCCCACGGCAAGTGCCAGAAGCCGGTGCGCGTTCCGAGCCAACGCCGGCGGAAGCTCGCGTCTTGGAGGGTGCGACGGTGCGCGTCTATGCGGAGTCGCCAGATCGCCGCTTCGCGCTCGTCGGTTCGGGAACTACGGACGCGGACGGGAGCGTCTCGTTGCGGCTCGCCCCGGGCCCTTTGTGGGTCCTCGCCGAAGGGCCGGGCACTTCTCGTGTGTCTCGTCGGGTGGTGCTGCGAGAAGCGAGCCGCACACGTCTGCTGGTCACTTCCGCGAGAAGTCTCGCGGTGAAGGTGTTGGACGACGAACGGTCGCCCATTTCCGGTGCAACGGTGCTGGTCGACGATAGCGACGCTCTGCCGTTCGGCGCACTCACGGCCGCCGATGGGGTTGCGACCTTCGATCGGCTGGGCAAAGGTCCCTACCGGGTTCGGGTGTACGCTCGGGGCTTCGAAGCGGTTGAGCGTGTGGGCGTCAGCGCCGACCTGGAGATCGTGCTGCGCAAACTCGGTGGACTGGGCGTTTCGGTCGTCGACCGTACTGGCACGCCCGTGCCGGAAGCAGAGGTCTACATCGTGGGCTCCAGCTTGTGGCCCGCACGCCGCTTGCTTACCGACGCCGAAGGCAAAGCCAATCTCGGCGGACTGCTGACCGGGGTCTACGACCTGCGCGCCCGCAAGGGTTCGTTGGTGTCTGCGGTTCAATCCGGTGTTCGTCTCGAACGTGGCCAACGCCGAGAGGTCCAGCTCGCGTTGGGCGCCGGCCGCTACGTTCGTGTTCGAGTGACGAGCGACAAGCCCTTGTCTCGACCCATTGCCAACGCGTCGGTCGTGTTGGCGGAATTCGGGCTCAGTCCGTTTCCGATGACGGCCCGCACCAACGATGATGGCTCGGCCTCGATTGGACCCCTGTCGCCTGGGCCGGCGTTCTTGTCCGTTCGCGCTAAGGGCTACGTGGGCCGAGGGGCCATTCCGGTGGACGAGAGCTCGAACGAGCCGATGCACATCGTCTTGATGAAGGGGGGGAGGCTCGACGGAAAGGTGGTCGACGAAAATGGCCATGCCATCGCCGGAGCTCGTGTGGAGGTCATCGGCCTCGATACGGACGGCCAGCCCATCGCCGAGACTCCGCTACTTGCGGCGTATCGCGACGCGCATTTCGACTTTGCGATGAAGCCACTTCCGCTCATTCCAGCAGGTGAACTCGGCGTGACCGTGGGGCACGTGCCCTACGTCACCGAAGCGGGGGGTGGCAACACGAGCTTCACCGATCTGCCCGACGATTACCAGCCGTGGATCAGCGACGTCGAGGGTCGATTCAGTGCCCATCCCGTGCCACCGGGTCGGGTGCGCGCCCTCGTACGACATCCCGCCTATGTGGAGGGCTTGAGCGAGACAGTGGTGCTCGGTCCAGGAGGCGAGCAGGAAGTGGTCGTCGTGTTGGCCGAGGGTGGGCGTTTGATTGGGCGTGTGGTGGATGAACGAGGTTTCCCCGTTGCCAACGTGCGGGTGGTCGTCGCAGCGACGAGCGGCAGTTTCGAACGCAGCTTGCAGAGTGAGTCGGACGGCATGTTTCGCCTCTCTGCCGTCCCCCGGCAGATCAGCGTGTCCCTCGCGAGAGCGGATGCGCCGACTCGCTTCGTGTGGCGGGAGACGCTGGTCGTGACGCCCGGCGAGGAGCGTGAGCGCGAGTTCGTGCTGCCTGCGCAGCGGGAGGATCTCGACTGGAAGGTCGTCGACGAAGACGACGAGCCGATCGACCTGGCTCAGGTGACGGTGTTGAGCCTGCAACCTGAGGTCCCGCTGCGTCAGACGCAGTTCACGCGCGAGGACGGGCAGGTGAAGATAGAAGATGCGTCAGGGCTTTCCCTGCGGGTCAACGTGCGGGCGCCGGGCTTCATCCCCATCTCGGAGCAACTGGCAAAAGCGCCCGAGGAACGAGTGATCCGTCTGCAGCGGGGGGTTCGCGTCGTTGGCAAGGTCACCGCGGTGCGGGGCCACGTGGAGGTGGCGGGGGCGCGCGTCACGGTAGTTTCCGGTACCCACAAGGATGGCACCGTCACGAACGCTCGCGGCGCGTTCGAGTTCGAGCAGGTCCCCAAAGGCAGAGTGACGTTCGAGGTGAGCCACGACGACTACGCCGACGCAACCGTCGAGGTCAGGGTGGAAGACACGGGCAGAGCGGACCGTGCCTTCGAACTGCCGCCCATCGTTCTGGCAGAAGGCGCACAGCTTTCGGGTGTGGTCGTCGACGCCGAGGGCGAGCCGGTCGCTGGCGCACGGGTCGCGACTCAATTCATGGGCACCTACCTTTCGCGGGGCAGCCTGCCTCGGGGCAGCGTGACGTCCGACGATGAAGGACGCTTCACCTTGCGCGGTGTCGCGCCAGGAAGTGTCACGGTCCACGCTGTTTCGCCAGCAAAGGGGCGCGGTGCTCTGCAGGTGCTCGTTGAGGCGGGCGACGAACTAGACGACTTGACGCTGGAGCTGAGTGAAGAAGCGCCGGAAGAGGTGCTTCCCGATCGAGGCGGTTTCGCCGTCACCTTCGGCGAGCGCGACGAAGCCGGCGGAGTCGCAGTCGTGATCGTCGACGTTGCGCCGGAAAGTGAGGCGGAGCGGGCCGGTCTGGAGGCGGGCGACATTCTGCTCTCGGTCGACGGGCAGCGAGTGCGGAGCATGGGGGCGGCGCGTCGCGCGACGAGCGGTCGCTCGGGTACGGATGTCGTCGTCCGCGTCTTGCGCGGCGCACGCGAGCAGAGTTACCGCGTTCGACGCGAAGCGCTCAGCCGCTGAGTGCCGAGCTAGTGTGCCGAATCCAGAGTTCGTAGCAGAATTGCTGCGACCCCAGGCTTGAGGAAGTCGCAGCAATTCTGCGGCTACGGCCGCCCTATTGATTCGGCACACGACCCTTTCATTGGTCTCGAACTTCTC
>JBNKZR010000347.1:0-8196 GCA_050301735.1 Polyangiaceae bacterium
ACCCCGCTACTTTTTCTTCGCCGGACCTTTTGCCTTTTCGTCGAGCTCCCGCTCGCGCTTCTCGATGCGCTCTTTGACGGCCGCATAGGCCTCGTAGCGCTCGATGGCCGCCTTGATCTGCTTCATCCGTTCCTTGGCGGTCTCCGGGTGAATGGGGTCATCAGCGCTGACGTTGGGGTTGGAGCCGACCTTGGACGCATGCTCCTCGGCGATCGTCAGGTACACGCCCCACTCGTCGTTTGCCCGCGGCAAGCGAGTCGCTCGCTCGTAGGTGTCGGCCATCACGAAGACCGCGCGAGCTTTGAGCTCGAGGCGCTTGGCAAATCGCGCGGCATTGCCGAGCGCTTCCAACGCTTCGTCGAACTTGCCCTGAGCACGCAGGGTTTCACCTAGTCGGAAGTGGGCCACCGCCTCCCGAGGCCGTTCGGTGATGGCAGCCGCGTAGTGCTTGGCAGCTGACTCGTAGTCGCGAGCCAGAAATGCGCTGTCACCTTCTCTGAGCTCGAGTAGGAATGGGTCCGCTTTCGGACTACCGCCCTTCGAGCCCGCGCCCTGGGCAGCCTCGCTGGCTGGCGCCGGCGCAGGCACTTCGGCCGCGGCGGGGGAAACGAAGCCCCACGCCCACATGCCTGCTGCCAAGGCCAAACCCCAATCCGACCGTCGTTGCCCCGTCCGTTTCAGCATCCGCACCCGATCAGGCTATCACGTCGCCTTGGATTGGCGCAGGCTTTCCGCTATCCAAGGCGCGGTGCAGCCGCCCACACAGCCCTATCCTTGGCAGCTTTTGCCCAGGTACTCCAACGCTTCCGTGCGCCTGCAAAACGCCGCCCGGAGATTCTGGAGCAATCGCTTCGATTACGCGCGGTTCTGGTCTCACTCCAGTGAGCTGCTCGGGTTCGAGATCGAGGCGTTCGGTACCGAGGGCAATCGTGCCGTTGCCGGACCGCTGGAGTCCCTCGGGGCAGATGTTCAGCTGCAAGGCAGCGGATGGCTTGCGCAGTTCAGTCTCGAGCCATCGCTGGTCGCTGCGGTGGTCAGCCGGGTGGTGGGCAAACCCTTGCGGCTGGATGTGGGGTCAGCCTTACCCGAGAGCTTGAAGGGCGCCTTCTTCGCCGTCGCCCAGCAATTGGCCCGCTTGGCGTCCACCGGAGAGCCGCCGCAGGTTTCCCCGAGCCC
The DNA here is from genome assembly GCA_050301735.1 of Polyangiaceae bacterium. Lineage (GTDB taxonomy): Bacteria > Myxococcota_A > Polyangia > Polyangiales > Polyangiaceae > SZUA-265. The sequence goes on from JBNKZR010000347.1 coordinate 1,177, forward strand.
GTTGTCAGGCAGCATGTGGCAAACCGACTTCTGGGTGCGCGTCGAAGGAGCTAGCTATCGAGGCCGCGTCGGCTTGAAGCTCGATCGGGCGGAGGTGACGCCTCCAGTGGACAAGACCGTGCCGCTACCCATCTCGCTGCCCATCATCGTAGCCCGCGTCGTCTCCACGCCAGCTGAGCTGTCGAGTTTGGGAGTAGGCGACGGGTTCATGTTCGGACCGGGAACTCGGCTGGAGGATGCTCTCGCCGGTGGAGTGGAGCTGTGTGCGGGCACCAGTGAGCGTGGCCTGTTCGCAAAGATGACCGAACAGGGCCTGGTGTTGCGGGGGCCGGCGGTTGTGCACTATGACTCGGGGATGACCGAAGCAGGCGACGGACAAACCGAGCCGACGTTGGAAGAGGTGCTATTCGACGCGCCGGTGGAGGTCCGCGTCGAACTCGGCAGCGTCACGTTGCCCGCATCGGAATGGCTCCGGTTCAAACCGGGCGACGTCATCACCACCAAGATCCCCGTGGGCGGAACTGCCATTCTGCGCTCAGCGGGCGCCGAAGTGGGTCGTGGTTCACTGGTCAACGTGGACGGGCAACTCGGCATCAAGATCGACCAGTTGATCAAGCAGTGAGCTTGCGCGATGGCGCCGGAGCTGGACATGACCGAGTTGCCGGACCGGCTGAGAGACGTGCGCTCGCGCATCGTGGCCGCGGCTCACCGCGCGGGAAGAGCTCCGGAAACCGTGCGTCTGATCGCCGTCTCCAAGCGTAAGCCGGCCAGCGCAATTCGTGCTGCCTACGAGTTGGGCGTCCGCGACTTCGGAGAGAACTACGTGCAAGAACTATCGAGCAAGCGAGAGCAGCTCGAGGATCTGCGCGACATTCGCTGGCACCTCATCGGCCACCTGCAAAGCAAGAAAGCGCGTCAGGTGGCCCCGATCGTCCACGCCGTACACACGATAGACAGCGCCAAACTCGTCCACGAGTTGTCGCGTCGAGCTCATGCGGCGGGGTGCCAAATCGAGGCCTTCGTCGAAGTGAACCTCGCGGAAGAGCCCCAGAAGGCCGGCTGCACCCCTGGGCAGCTCCCCGCTCTGGTCGAGGTGCTGGCAGAAGCCCCGAGCCTGCGACTCGTGGGCTTGATGGCGATCCCCCCGGCGGCGGAGACCGGCGATGCACTGCGTTCCAGGTTCCGACAACTTCGGGATCTCGCTGCGGAGCAGAGCCCACCGCTTTCACGTTTGAGCATGGGGATGAGCGCTGACTTCGAAATAGCCATCGAAGAGGGGGCCACCGAAGTACGGGTCGGCACCGGCATCTTCGGAGCCAGGACGAACGCGGAAGCGGCAGCAGGGTGAGGCATGGCCAGCAGACGTAGCGGTCAGTCAGACATCGGGGAGACCAGTCTGCTTTCCTACGCCGCGGACCGAGGCCAACTCGGCGGCGCCCAGCGACCGCTGGCCGACAGGATGCGCCCCCTGACTCTGTCCGAAGTCGTCGGTCAACAGCACCTGCTGACGCCAGGAGCGCCGCTGGCCCGCGCCATCGAGCAGGATCGTATCCCGTCGATGATCCTGTGGGGTGATCCGGGTTGCGGCAAGACGACCCTGGCACACGTGATCAGCCGCAGCACGAAGGCCGAGTTCGTCCCGTTCAACGCGGTGCTCGGTGGCGTCGCCGAGCTGCGCAAGGTCGTGGCCGCCGCCGCCGAACGCAAGGCACTCCAGGGCAAGCGCACCATCTTGTTCGTCGACGAGATCCATCGCTTCAACCGAGCGCAACAGGACGCCTTTCTCCCCCACGTGGAGAACGGGACCATCACGCTGATTGGTGCCACGACGGAAAACCCGTCTTTCAACGTCAACGGGGCGCTCTTGTCCCGTGCCAAGGTTTTCCGTCTCGAGGCACTCACCCCGGATGACCTGCAAGCGCTTTTGGCGCGCGCGCTGAGCGATCGTGAGCGCGGTCTAGGTAACCGAAGCGTCGAGATCGATCCAGCGGCGCTGGCTGCAATCGCGCAGGGCGCGGGTGGTGACGCCCGCCGCGCTTTGGGCCAGTTGGAGGCACTGGTTGACTTTGCCGACCAGCATGAAACGAGCAAACGCATCAGCGTCGAGACGCTCGCCGAGTTCGCGGATCAGCCGACGCTGCTCTACGACAAGAGCGGCGAAGAGCACTACAACGTCGTCAGCGCTTTCATCAAGTCGATGCGCGGTAGCGATCCAGACGCGTCGATCTACTGGATGATGCGCATGCTGGATGCCGGTGAGGACCCACTGTTCGTCTCCCGCAGGATGCTCATCTTCGCCAGTGAGGACGTCGGCAATGCCGACCCACGTGCGCTTCAAGTGGCCGTCAACTGTGACGCGGCCTTTCGGAGACTCGGGATGCCGGAGGGGCTCTACCCTCTCGCCCACGCTTGCCTCTACCTGGCGGCCTGCCCCAAGTCGAACTCGGTGAAGGTGGCGATCGGCAAGGCCAGGGAGGCCATCGCACGCCGCGGTGCGTTACCCGTGCCCAAGAAACTACGCAACGCTCCGACGAAGCTGATGAAGGACGAAGGCTACGGAGCAGGCTACAAGTACGCTCACGATTTCGAAGGGCACGTCGTCCCGGGAGAAAGCTATCTTCCCGACGGTATCGACGACCAACGCTTCTATACGCCCAGCAGCGAGGGTTTGGAGCAGCACATCCGAGAGCGACTGGAACGGTTACGCAAGCGCTCGAAGTAACTCCTACGTCGCTGCGGCGTACGGTCGCCGCGGCGGCGCGTCACCACGCACCGAACGCAGTGAGGCCATCCGCCAGTTCGGATGGCCTATGCTATGACCGTCGCGCTGCAAGTCAACACACTCGCGCGCGCCGCACTCGCGACGTCGCGCCAGTTTCTATCGACGCGAGGTGCGCTTACCTAAGAGCGACGCGGAAGCGCTTTCCGCACTCGCGATTGACCGCGTCTTGCAGAGCCAGGCGGACAGGCTCCTTGTGGTCGATGCCGAGGGCGTCAGCGTACCACCAAGCCGTCTCCGGCTTGATCAGCTTGTGACCACGCTCGAGGTCGACGACACGAGGTGGAGAAACCTCCAAAGCTCGCGCCAAAGCGCGCAGCGCCATTCCGGCCTTGAGGCGAAGCTTCTTCAGCTCTGCACCGGCGTTCACGGCTCCGACCTTCTTCGGGGTTACGGCGACCTTGTAGTCGATCTCTGCGGTGTCCAGCCAGTGCTGCAAAACGCCAGAGATGAGTTTCGCGTGCGGAACCTTGAGCACGTCAGAGAGCATCTGCGTCTTGTCCAAAGAAACGCCGTCCGCACCGCGCTCCCAGGCACTGACGCGACGGTCGTGAGTGCCAAGTCGTTCACAAAGCTCCAACTGCGTGAGGCCCGCCTTCTCTCGAGCCTCTTTGATGAGTGTTCCGATCATGGTGATGGCTTTATAGCCAGATGTCCTTGAAGACAACCGGCTAATGCCAACAATCTGCTGGGGACACGACGTTTTCTCGTCGTGGCTGTACGCGGCGGCCGAACAATCCGAAACAGTTACACGATGGGATCGTACCTCTGGGAGGTGCAGGTGTGGTGCGAACACCTGACGAGGCGGGTGGCTTGGCTGAACACCTTGCAGAAGTGAAGTGGTGGCCCGACTGAACGCCTTCACTGCCAGCGGCACGAGGAAGATTTCGCTTGATCAGTTCCGGTAGGTTCGCCTGCCGAGTAAACGACCCGCGTCGATCGCCCTCAGCCCTCCCTGAGCACGCACAAGTCTGGGAGGTTTCTGTAACGCTGGGCGGAATCCAGCCCGTAACCCACAGCAAAAACGTCCTCAATCGTGAAACCTAGGTAATCTATGGGGACGCTCTTCTCCGCGCGGGAGGGCTTGTGCAACAGCGAGCAAAGCCGCACGCTAGCGGGTTTTCGCGCTTGTAGATGCTGGATGAGGAACGAAGACGTCAGTCCCGTATCCACGATGTCTTCGACGATGAGCACGTGCTCACCATCGATCGGTCGCCCCAGGTCTTGGGTGATCTGCACGACGCCGGACGACTTGGTACTGTCTCCATAACTGCGAACCCCGAGGAACTCCACGCGCAAAGGTAAGTCGATAGCCCGCACCAAATCCGCTGTGAACACAAAGCTCCCTTTGAGGACGGAAAGCAAGACGAGTGGTTCGCCTCGATAGTCTGCGGTTATCTGTTCGCCCAACTGTTGCACCCGGCGGGCTATCTCCTGCCGCTCGATGAGCACTTCAACGTCATTCCGGTACGTCACCCTCGAACAGTAGCAGAGTTGAGGAGGTGCGTGCGCCAGAGGAACCGGTCATCAGGGGGACGAAACGCTCGTGACACGTACCGACGGCTCGCCGCCATCAGTCGTCCAGCTCACCGCGCCCAAGCGATCGATGCGCAGCGTCAACGCACCCGAGTCGCGCAGCCGCGAGAGGGCGACGGAGTGAGGGTGTCCGAAGCGATTGCGCATGCCGCAAGAAATGATCGCGAGCTTCGCACCCACGGCCTGCAGGAACGGAGCGTTGCTGGAGGTACGGGAACCGTGGTGGCCAACTTTCAGCAGGTCGGCGCGCAAAAGTTCCGGCCGACTTCGTGTCAGGCGCTCCTCCTCCAAACGCTCAGCATCCCCGGTAAACAGCACGCTGCGGCCGCCGTGGTTCACCCTGAACACGAACGAGTTGTCGTTCGCGTCTCGACCCGGGGTGAAAGCAGGACATGGTGCCAGCACTTCGAACTTTGCACCTCCAAGCTGAAAATTGCCGCACAGCGCCGCGGGCGACGTCACAGAAATGTCACTTTCACGCGCGAGCCGCAGCAGATTGTCGTATTCGCTCCCGGCCCCTTCGGCTCGACCCTGCCCTGTGTCCCAGAGTTGACCGACCTCCACCTCGGAAAGCACGGCGGTGAGCCCGCCGAAATGGTCGGGATGAGGATGGGAGAGGACAACCACGTCGACCCGAGTTCGCCGGCGAGCCCGCAACACGGGGAGCAGCACGCGCACGCCTGGATCTACCGGCGAGCCGACGAATCCCCCACCGTCGACGAGCATCAGACTGCCATCCGGAAGGTCGACGAGCAGCGCGTCACCCTGGCCCACGTCCAGAGCGGTCACGCGCAGGTAACCTGGAACGCGCGCGGAGTAACGCACTGCCCACTCCAGCGCAGCTTGGGAAAGAATAGCTACGCTCAAGATCACGACGTTCGCAGCCCACGCCCTCGGCGGCATTGACGAACGGTGTTTCACGGTGCGAACGGCGACCAGCGACAGCAAGAGCAACGCCCATTGCCACGCGCTCGGTGCGGGTAGGGCAATGCCGAAGTCGCTGGTCGCCGCTGTGGACAACGCCAAGCGGCGGACGACCAGTAGTGCTCCCGAAGCAACCCACGCAACGCCCTGCTCAAGCAGGGGAAAGGGGGCCAGCAAAGTGTGTGCCAGGCACAGCGGCAGGGCGATCGTCTCACCGAAGGGTGCGGCGAATACGTTCGCGACGATGCCGAGCACCGTCAAGTTGTCGCTGAGCATCGCCAGAAGTGGAGCGCACGGCAGCATCGACGCGACCGTGGCTCCGAACCCCAGCGCACAGAAGCGCAGCACCCGAGGCCACGGGCGCGTCACTTGCTCCAAGCGTCGCCCGAGTGTGAGCAGCCCGTAAGTGGCAGCCAACGACAACATGAACGACAGATCGAGCACGACGAGGGGATCACTCAGCCAACCCACGGTGATCGACACCACGACCGCAAGTCGCACGCCGACCTCCCGCGCCAACACGCGCATGCCCAAACCCGCAGCGAGCATCCACGCGGCGCGCCATGCCGACCCGCTACCACCGGCAAAATCCGCGTACACCAACGCGAGCACGATGCCGACCGCTGCCGCGAGACGACCGACGTCAATCCGTTCGGACAGCGCGGTCAGACGAAGCAACACGAAGCGCAACCCCAGCACTAACGACAAAACAGCGAATACCAGGTGCGTGCCGCTAACAGCGAGCAGGTGCGCCAGCCCACTGCTCTTGAACGCGCTGTCTTCCGTCTCCGTCAGATCATTTTCTCCCAACACGAGAGCTTTGGCCATGCCGGTCACTAGTGGCGAAAACGTCGCTTCGATGCGCTGCCGCGTGTGAGCTCGGGCGGCGTCGATCCACCGCCGTAGCCCGTGGTCGCGTTCGAAGCGGTCGAGGCTCAAGACCGAACCGCTGGCGAGCACGCCCTGCCGGGCTCGCCCTGGATACGGGTCCGGCAAGTCGAAGTTGCGAAACAGGCGAAGGATACCGATCTGCACGATGGCCTCCACCCGATCACCCCGACCAAGCACGCGCGGCCCGCCGTATAGGCGAACGCGCATGCCTTGGGATAGGGAGTAGCGTTCACAAGTGCCGTGCTCGACTTCGGCGATGAACGACACGTTGCCCGAACGAACGGTTGGCGAGCTGATCACCTGCGCACGGATGAAGCAACGCTCGGGAGCGGAAAGTCGTTGACGCAGCTCGGTGTGAGCCACCCGGTAGCTTTCGATGCGCTGTTGCCCTCGGGCGGCCGAAGCAGCAAACAGCACCATCGTGATCAGCAACGTCCGCACCGAAAGCCAGCGGGCATGGAGCAGCAAGCCAATGCCGACCGCAGCCAGTGTCGCTTGCGGGGCCACCACCAGAAGTGGACCACAGAGCAGGGCCAGCGCGGCTAGCACCGAGGGGTCGACGATTCCCACGGCCACTACACGAGCAGTCTTCGTGCCAGCCCCAAATCAGCTCGAGTGAGCCGAGCTCCCGCCTCAGGAGGCGTTGGGCCGAGGTGTTCGGCCGACTTCGGGGCTCGTCGGCGGTGGCAACCCGGTGGCGTGGCCACTGGCCGCCAGCACACGGCACCTGCTGGTGCCCCCAGCATTTCGAAAGCGCCCGATGCCGCCGTCCAACGAGCTGCCATTCACACTCGCTGTGGGCGCCGGAGAAACTGCAGCTCGCTCCCCAGAAACTGCAGCTCACTCCCCAGAAACTGCAGCTCACTCCCCAGAAACTGCAGCGCGCTCCC
>JBNKZR010000348.1:0-8182 GCA_050301735.1 Polyangiaceae bacterium
CATTGCCCGGGGCTCCTTTGTTGGACGGTGGCGCCGAGCCGCCCCCAGCGCCCGGCCTCTTGATCCTGCCCGCGCGGTCGCCCGGTTGGAACAAGTACACGATTGAAGAGGACATCGACGATATCACGATGTTCGACGACGCTCTCATCGTGTGGTCCGGCAATGCGGCATACAGTTCGAATCCGAACTTCGCCGAGCTCATTGGCGACGAGGAAGACGTCGAGCTGCTCGAGATGATCGAAGCTGGGTCGGAGATTTGGGTCAAGTACTGAGCGGACGGAGTGATATGATGCGCTACGTCCTATTAGTGACCGCAGCAGCAGCTTTGCTTGCTGCATGCGGCGACGATTCCGGAGGGTCCGATCAAGGCGATGCGGGCACCGGAACCGAGATGACCGACGATGGAGATTCCGGAGCTTCGGGTACCGACGCTACGGATTCTACAACGGATGAAACCGACACAACGGACGTCACCGATTCGGGAGAGACCGACACGGCGACGGATACCGATGTGGCGACGGATGGCGAAACGGACATGACTGGTCCCGACGCGTCCACAACGGACACAGACGGCGAGGTGGTCGAGCGTTGCCCGACGCTTCCCGAGCCTGAGGTGATCGCACGCCCGCCCACAGACGGGCTACCGTGTGAGTTGTTCCCTCCGGGCTACTTCGACTGAGTGGCGAGTCCGCCGTAGTTCTGCGACTTAACGCGGGGCTACGGCGGCAACGTTGTTCTGACTGCTATGTCTGCCTATCCGGCAGACATGCTCGTTTTTGGGGGTGGACAAACACCAGCTGCGAGCTTCCGCGCCGAGTGACGGCTGCGAGTCTTGCTCGGTTCGGACAAGGCACCGGGAACCCTCCCCAATTGGGGTTCCCGGGTTGCCAATCAGCTACGGCGTTTTCGAACCCCTTATGGAGCCACGAGCGCCAGGCCAGTGACCGAGCTCATGCCGTCGTCAGCGACCAGCGTGGCGTCCTGCATGTCCAGGTCGCCACAGTACAGCTCGTCGAGTGCGACGTCACTCCAACACACCAGACCCATCTCCGCAGAGACGACGAGCGCCTCCACTTCGTCGGCGTCGGCGATCAGGTCCTCGATGTCGCTGCCGTCGACACCAGCGCGGCGGACGACGGAGGAATCGTCGTCCACCCAGTACAGCTTCTGGCTCACGACGTCGAAGCCGAGGTCCAGTGGGAGGCTGACACCGTCACTGGGCCCGAGAATGGTGGACGCCAGGCCCGTGTTCAGATCGAGCTTACCAATGCGCTCGTCGAATGTCGCGGTGCCGTAGAGCACACGCTCCGCACCGTCGACCGCGATCGACCACCAGCGCGGACCCTCGGCGTGAGTCAGGACGTTGGTGCCGTCGAGAGTCGAGCTCTGGATCAGGCCTTCCGCAGGCGAGGTCCAGAATAGGCGTTCGTTGACGAGGTCGACTTCGACGTCACTGGTGAAGTCCGGAACGGCGACGATCTCGACGACATCAGAGCCATCGAGGTTCGCGCGGTTGATCACGCCGGCATCGGTGCTGACCCAGTAGATGTGTCCGCGAACCGGGTCGATGGACAGTCGGGTCGTGTCGCCGAACTCTTGCGAGACGAGCACGCCACGGTCACTGCCGTCGATACCGGCGCTCTCCACGACGCCCAGGTCGGAATCTGCCCAGTACAAGGTGGTGACGTTGGCGCAGCTCGCCGTGGGATCACAGCTGCAATCGGTCGTGACTTCTCCACCAAGCTTGTTGCTGCCCGACTCGATCCCGTTGGCGTCGCAGACGTCGACGCTTCCGCTGACGCTGCCGTTGACGACCGTGGTGTTAGAGACAGCGACGGCGCTGCAGCTCTCGTCGGGGCCGTCGACGCTTCCGTTGACGTACAGGCTGCCGCACTGCAGCTCGGAGTCAGCGCCGAGTGACAGCTGCTGATTGACGGAAAGGGCACCGTCAACCGTCAGTGAACCCAGGTTCGTGGCGCTTCCGCCGAGGTTCGCGTTTCCTGCGACCGTTGCGGTGCAGGCGTTGGTGAACTCGCCGCCACCGTTGTTCTGGAGGTTGGAGTTGATGCTCAACGTGCCGGCATTGTAGACCGTCGCGCCGTTGTTGAGGGACTGGGCGAGGGCGAGTGTCCCGGTGTTGTAGACGCTCGCGCCGGAGTTCAGGTTCAGATCGTACTGAACGGAAGCCGAGCCGTGGTTTTCGAGGGTGCCTTGTCCACCGAGGCCTTGGACTGCCAACTCACCGTAGTTCGTCACCGTCGAGCTGGCGTTGTTCATGTTGACCCAACTGAAGCTGGCCTCACCCAAGATGGTGACGTCACCGGCGTTGAGATTGAAGTAGCTCGGGGTCGTCGAGCCGCAAACGCGAAGCTCACCGCCGTTCATGTTGATGCCACCGGTGTAGTTGTCACCCGGCTGCACGCAGACGACCTCGCCCGGATTGATGTTCTCGTTCCCACCGCCGTCAAGGTCGCGATCGCATTCGCTGCTGCAGTCGACGGATGGGCTCGCTGGCTCTGCACACTGCGCGCCACAAACGGGATCGGCAGCTGCAGACGCGCTCCAGCCCAGAACCGCGAGCGACGCCAGGCTAGCGGCGCGCCCAATTTTCGAAATCTTTGCGTTCATATCGATATTCTCCTGTCTATTGCTCTGACTTCGTCTGGCCCCCACCTCCGACGTCGATACGGACGTGTTCGATGAACAAACTGGTGATTGCCCGCCTGCTCGGACCGCACAAGCCACACGGCGTGTGGCTATCGCCCGCTCGCTGTGATTTGGTGTTACCTAAAGCCCTCAGAGTTGACGCCTTCTACACCATTTGCATCGTGCCGTTGATGTCTATTTGGTGACTGTTCTGGTGAAACAGGACTTGGGACGGTTCGAGCTTGATGGAGGGTCGGCAAGGTTTTCGTGTTGGCTTCGATCGACGCTGCGCGAAACGAAGATGTCGCTGGTACTCGAGCGGATACCAATACTTCGTTGTTCCTTTCCCATCTTGGGGGATCGATTGCGAAGCGCGTGATCGCGCGTCGAACAGGCATGACCAAGGGTGGTCACCAGACACGGCTCGGGTTGGGCTCCAGACGCGACCGGAGCCCCGCACGCCACAGCCTGTCTGCCGCTACCTCCCCGTTCGCGCTGTGGGAGAAACCTCGGACGAGGCGTCTTCGGGTCGCTGCTCTCCAGTCCTCGGGCTGGCGTGGGCATCGACGACGTCTCCTGGCGATGGGCTGTCGCGTCGGGTGCTTGTTGCGTCGGCGATGGCTCGTTGGGGTAGTTGCTTAGAGTTATCGTTGGCGATGATCTCGTTTCGAGCTCTCCGCGAGCCGCACAGATGGTCGCCATTGCCGAGCTGGTGACCCCATCATCGCTGTCGCCGTCGCCCACCGTTTGGGGTCGGCGCGGTCCACGGCCAGGGCGCAGGCACTGGGGAAGCGTGAGTCGTCGACCGCGCTTGTGGGAGAGCTCCAGACACCCCCGTCCGTTCCCACGCGGGGCTGGATGGATCTTTTGTCTGGATGACTTAAGTGCAGCACGGGTTTCTGCCGTCTTTTGTAGAGTATGGAAGATGCCGCGGGACTGCTAGAGCTGAGTGAGGCCTCCGGGCCAACGCCTTCTACGGTTGAGCGGGTGTTTGCCAGTATGCCTGAGGCAGTCGTTGCGACAGATCAGGACCACCGCATCGTCGTGGTCAACGCGGCGACAGTGAGGCTCTTTGGATACACGCCCGCGGAGCTGGAGGGTCAGCTCATCGACGTGCTGCAGGAGAACGCGGAGCTGGTGCAGGGTTCCGGGGCCAGTCTGCTGGCGGTGGATGGCAACGCATCGCACTGCGCCACCTTCCGTCGCAAGGATGGGACTACCTTCCAGGGTGAGGCCTCCGTGGCCGAGTTGTGCGACGCCCGAGGGCAGAAGAGCGGGTATGTGCGGACGATCCGCGACGCAACGGACGGCGTAGCTGCCGAACACGCGATGCATTGCCTGCATCAGGTGGCGACGACCCCGGGGCTTTGCTTCGAGACCCGGCTGGAGCGCATGCTCGAGCTGGGCTGCCGTCACTTCGGGCTGGAGGTGGGCATGGTCTGTCGGATTCAGGACGACGAGTGCAGGGTACTGAACGCACGCTCGCGCGGTCGGTCGGTTTCTCTCGGTGAGGCATTCTCGCTATCGAGTACGGCTCTTGCCGCCGAGTTGACTACAGTGGGGCCAGTCGGGCGCCACCAGATTGCCAAACCAAGCAGCGCTGGTTCCGACCCAATGGCGACGGTGGGGGCGTACCTGGGTGCACCACTCATGGTCGATGGTGAGCATTTTGGAACGGTGTGTTTCCACAGTCCGCTCGCCGCTCGCCCTTTCTCACCGCGCAAGATGACGCTGTTGTCCCTGGTGGCCACCTGGATAGAGCACGAGCTAGCTCGTGACCGCCAAGACCGGGCGCTCGAAGCAGCGCAGGCGGAACTCCAGCTGCTCGCTACGACCGACGAACTGACCGCGCTCTTGAATCGGCGCGCGTTCACTGAGCGCCTGGATTGGGAAGTTCGACGTGCACGACGTAAACCGGACCCGTTCGTGCTGGCATTCGCTGACATCGACCACTTCAAACGCGTGAACGACACCCACGGTCACGGAGCGGGCGACGAGGCGTTGCGTCAGTTCGGGGCGATCTGCGTCGAGTCGCTGCGCGAGGTCGACGTCATCGCGCGCTGGGGCGGTGAGGAATTTGCGTTCCTGCTATCGATGACGAACATCGCAGGAGCCCGCATTTGCATGGAGCGCGTCCGAGCGCGTTTGGAGAATCTGCAGCTGCACTCCGACGAAGGCATGCCTTTCCGCGTGACTGTCAGTATCGGTGCGGTCGAGTGGCACGCCGACAGCGACTCGAACAGGCTGGTGCGCCACGCAGATCAGGCTCTGTACCACGCGAAACGTACCGGTCGGAATCGCTTCGTTCCGTTCGTGCCTGGGCTGACACCTTCGCTCAGCCAGAGCATGCGGCGCGTCGACTGCCCGTGAGGCGTTCACTCCGGCGCGACTGCCATCTCGCGAGCGAACACCCTCACCCGCCGCCAAGTCTGCCCTCGACCAGTGTGGCCAGTCGGCTGTCTCACGCACCGCGTCAGTGTGCTGCAGTCGGGCAATTGGCGCGGAGCTCGTGAGCTCGTCCCCGTTTCTCTCCGATTCAGCTCTGTCCTGCCCGTCGTTTGGCACAGCTGGCGGGTTGACCGGGTGGGGCTGATGGCTCCACACTGATCTGGATGGGGGTCGTGGCGTGGGATGTGGCGGACCGGCCTTGGGTCGGAGCCGACGTCACCTCGCTGTTGACGGACGTCAACCGTCATCGCGCGCTCCGAGCGTTGGAACAGGCCCGTGTGGACTCTGGAACGGTCGCCGCTGCTGGCGTGCTGGCGGCCCCCGGTGCTGACTTCATCAGATGGGTCGTACGTTACCTTCAGAGCACCAGCGGCATGGCCGTCGCGTTCGTCGGCGAAGTGTGGGGTGCGGATCGAGACCGGGTGCGGACGGTGGCTGTTTGTCGAGATGGCGCGCTCGTCGAGGACTTCGAGTACGATCTGCGTGGTACGCCCTGCGCGAACGTCATCGCCCAGAACATCTGCGCCCATCCGATGGATGTGGCTTCCATCTACCCCGACGACGAGCTGCTGGCAGAGATGGGGATCGAGGCCTACGTCGGGCTCGCGCTGACGGACGATTCCGGCGCAGCGGTCGGCCTGATCGTCCTGTTGGATACGGGGCCCATTTCTTCGGACAAGTTGGCGTTGGCCGTGTCCAGTTTGGACTTGCTTCGCGATCGCGTGCGGCTCGAGTTGAGTTACCACGCGAGTCTTTGGAGTCTGGAAGCAGCCATCTCGGGCACGACCGGCGAGACTTTGGAGACGTTCGTCGCGGGATTGGCGCGGGCGTTGCACGTGCGTTGTGCGTTGGTCGGTCGCTTCGTGTCGAACGAGCAGGTCACCTATCCCGTGATTTGGTCTGACGGTGTGTGTACCGAGATCGGGCCGGTGCCGCGGAGCGGAGCGCCGGCAGCGTGGGTACAGGACGAAGCGAGTGTGCTCGTCGCGCGTGGTGCCAAGCTCGATGCTCTGGAGGTAGCTCGCGTGACCGCGATTCCGGTCGAGTCTTACTGCGCCTACGCGGTTCGAGATCGGGAGGGCAACACGGTGGGCCTGATCGCCCTGCTGCATGATCGGGAGCTACCGGATACGTTGCTCAACAGCCCCATTCTGCGTGCCTTCTACTCGCGTATCGGCGCTGAGCTCTTGCGCTTCGATGCCGAGGAGAAGCGCAATCTGGCACAGCGAAGCTTGATGGAGGCTCAGCGTCGGGAGGGGCTGGGCACGATGGCGGGTGGCATCGCTCACGACTTCAACAACTTGTTGGTGGGCATTCTGGGCAACGCCGACCTGCTCTTGTTGGACGCTGACGAGTCGACACGAGAGTCTTGTGAGTTGATCATCGATGCCGCCAATCAGGCGTCCGCGCTGTGCCGTCAGCTTCTGGTCTACGCCGGAAAGGGCTCGCACGTATCGATACAGCTGGATCTGAATGACGTGATCGCCAGCGGGCAGAAGATGTCAACCGCCTTGATTCCCGCGGGCTGCCGTCTGGAAGTGCTGTCGGCGAAGCAGCCAGCAGTGGTCGAAGGGGACCCCGTGCAGATCCAACAATTGGTGCTGAACCTGGTCAAGAATGCCGGCGACGCCGTCGCCGGATCGGCAGGAGAGATCCGAGTGAGCGTCTCAGTCGAGGCCTGCAGGAGGCGGCATTTTCGAGGAGCCATCGTCGGTGCAGACTCCCGCGCTGGTACCTATTGTCACTTGTCGGTTCAGGATAATGGATGCGGGATGACGCCAGAACTGATGCACAAAGTTTTTGACCCGTTTTTCTCGACCAAACAAGCTGGCCATGGCTTGGGCCTCGCGACGGGCCTGGGCGTCGTCAAACGTCATCGAGGTGCAATGTTGGTGAGCTCCACGCCGGACCGCGGGACTCGTTTCGATGTCTACTTTCCCCAGTCGGATTCAGCGGTGGGGCGTGCTGCGGCGAGCGAAACGCGGGAAGTGCTTGGTCGCCACTCTGGGCAGATACTGCTCATCGATGATGACGCTGCGGTGCTGAGGACAGTATCGGGCATGCTCGGCAAAGCCGGCTTCAGCGTCATCTGCGAGAGTAGCGGGGCGAGTGGCGTCGCTACTTTTGCCTCGCGCCATGAGAGCATCGCTTGTGTCATCGTGGACTTGTCGATGCCGGGATTGGACGGTGGTCAGGTGTTGGGGCGTCTGCGCGAGATCGATGCCGGGGTTCCCGTGGTACTTTCGACGGGATTTCCCGAAGAGAGTGTCCTGCAGCGCATGCCGGTGCCACCTGACGCGATCTTGATGAAGCCTTTCGAGGTCGAGCCCCTAGTACGAGCCGTTGCCCAGTTGTGCGGGAAGCGGCCCGTTTCCGAGCTCTCAGCAAGCGCTCGAGGTTGAGGGCGTCGACTTCCCTGCTGCGCGCTCCAGGTCAATTCGGGCACGAGGGCAACCGCGGGGCGAAGCGTTCGTGCCGCTCCACAGAACCCAGACGGTGGTAGGCGTCCTGCTCGTCCATCACGCCGCGCAGCAATCGCGCGAGCGGCTTCGCACGGCCCGGTGCTGCGGAAGATAGGTCGTGCAGTTCTGCGGGATCAGCGTCGAGATCAAACAGGTGCTGACGCCCAGTGGCCACGTCCCTCACCAACTTGAAGGGCCAGCAGACGACACCTTCGACGCTGCGGAGACCCTGAATGTTCAACAGAATCGCACGACGGGAGTCCGTCGCTCGCCCTGCTGCCATCAAGGGTGAACCCTGGTGCGCAGGGTGAGTCGGGACACCGAGTGCTGCAAGCACGGTCGGCAAGACGTCGAGCGTGGATACTGGGGTTTGAGACGTGGCGGGCTCGATGCCCTTCGGCCAATGAAACAACAAGGGCACGCGGGCCTCGCTCTCGTAGAGGGTGCGGCCATGGGTCACCATGCCGTGTTCGTGAAACATCTCCCCGTGGTCCGACGTGATCACCCACAGCGTATCATCGAGTTGCCCAGTGTCGGCCAATTCACGCGCGATGCGACCGATTTGAGCGTCGACGTACGCTAGTGCGTTCTTGTAGCGGTTTTTCGCGATGATTTCGTCTTCCTCG
>JBNKZR010000349.1:0-8165 GCA_050301735.1 Polyangiaceae bacterium
GCTCGCCCCCAACTTGCTGCCGAAGGAAGCCCGCAACGAGGCCTGCTCGGCATCCATCCTCATCTCGAGGTAACGATGGGGACCACGACTCACTCGGTCGAGCACGATGGACGCCAATCGCCCCCCAGGGAAGGTCAACGTCACCACGTCGACCAAGTCGGTGTTGGCAGGCGCATCGGGGCTGTCCATCTGCGCGTACACGCGGGTGGGGAAGGCCCCGTAAATTTGAACCGCAAGATCCGCGACGTGCGTCCCGAACTCGCGCATCGTCAGGTGTTGCGCGCGCCAACCCGCCATCTTGCCGGGCTCCTCCCACAGGTGCTCCCAGAACTGTAGGAACTTCACCTTGCCGAGCGACTGGGAGCGAGCCATCTCGATGGCGCTCTGGAAGATGCGCATGTGCGGGAACTCGTGATTGACGACCACCCGACGTCCGCTCTCCTGCTCCGCCTCGAGGATCGCGCCCGCGTCGTGCGAGTTTTCGACGAACGGTTTTTCACAGAAGACGTTCGCCCCTGACTTGAGCACCTCGATGCACAACTCGCGGTGCGTCGACGGCGGAGTCGCCAAGATGACCCAATCGGGACGCGTCGCTTTGAGCATGGCGGTCACATCGGAGAAGGTCTCCGCGCGGCTCGCTCGGTTGCGCAACCACTTGCGCCCGCCCTCGTCGAGATCGACTCCTGCCACGAGATCGGCATCCGTGATCAACTCGACGGCAGGCACGTGGATGTTGCGCGCCGCCTCACCCAAGCCGACCAGTGCCAGCCGCATTCGGCGTGGCAGCCCCGTTCGCTGACCCTCTGGAGTTACACTCGGAATCTTCATCTTGCCCCTGACCGTCGTCTGCTTTCCGCGCTCGCCTCTTCGACGATGCTCAAATATCTATCGAGGTGTCGTTGCCCCGTCCAGTTTGCGAGATAGGACTCGCGCGCGCCCTGCTTCAGCGACGCCAGCGCCGTTTCGTCCCTTGCCAGGCGCCGCAAGTGCCCGAGCAGTTGGTCCTCGTCATCGTACGCGAAGCCCGCACCACTCTGTTCCACGATCTCCGGCAATGGTCCACGATTGCGCACGACGATCGGCGTACCACAAGACAGTGCTTCGACGGCCGTCAGCCCGAACACTTCGAAACAGAGCGAGGGAATGATCGCCGCAGTCGCTCCTCCGTAGACACGCCCCAAGTCGCCCGGCGCCACGCGCCCCAAGAAACGAATGTTGGGCGCGCCGCCCGCTTGACGTTCGAGTTCCTCGCGTTGCCCGCCATCGCCCGCGAGCACCAGGTTGAGCTCAGGTGCTCGCAAGAACGCATCGATCAGCGTGTGTGCGCCCTTCAAGCGCTCCAGCCGCCCGACGAACGCGAAGTACGGCGGCTTCAGCGCATCGCCACCGAGCTTCGTTTCGTGCGATTGTGGCAGCTCGGGCACGAAATGCGGGAGAAACTCCGTCGGGCGCAGCATGCCTAGCTCTCGGTGCTTGTTCTGCGTGAACAGGCTGGGCGCCAGCAAGCGGTCCAAGCCGTTGACGCCGCGGTCGCGCGCACCGGTGTAGCGCCAGAGCTGGGGTGGCCGCTTGCCGTGCAATTGGCAGCGCAGACACTCGCGCTCGTCGCACGGTCCGCGGTCGTACTTCCACAGTACGTGCATGGGACAGACGAGCCAGTGCTCGTGGATGGTCATCAACGTCGGCGCGCCGTTCTTGGGACGCCAGCTCAAGACGGAAGGAGCCCCGGCCAACGAGACGTTGTGAAAGTGGACAGCGTCGTAGTTGCCGTCTTCGATCGCCGCCTTCAACGCACCGCGATGGGCCCAGGGCCTGCCTGTCTGTTGCACCCGCAGCACGTCCACCATCGGCAGCCCGGAGGAAAGCGGCACTCGTCGCACGCGCTCGTGCTCCGGGTAACCGGGAGCTTCCTTCTGTTCGGACAGAACGGTGAAGGCATCCTGATTGTAGTAGACGTCCACCTCGTGCCCAGCGTCGCCCAACAGGTGCGCCAGGCGATAGACGAAGATGGCATCCCCGCCGAAGTGATGGGGGGGATAGAAGGTGGTGATCATGCAGAAGCGCATCGTCGTCCCACCTACTCGATGCGCGAGCAGCAATCCCCGGCGCCGAGCGCGTAGCCCAGGGCTTCACCCGCGGCCCAAGCGACCTCCCCCAACACCAGGCCCACGGCCGCCTTCTTGAACAGCGCTGCCGCCTTGGGTTTACGCGCCGTTCGTCGGATCACGCGCCAAGTCCTGAGACTCGGAAGCAAGGGCGTGAACGCCAGGCACATCAGCCTCGGGGGATGGTTGTCTTGCTGTAGACGTTTGCCGCCATAGCAGCGCCCGTGGATGACACGGCGTTTCAAATACGCCGGCAAGGAGTAGTCGCGGTTGAATTGCACGGCGAGGCGATTGTCGACGTCGATCGGCAACTCGCCGAGCCGCCCTTTCAGTTCCTCCACGTGAAAGGTCTTGAAGAAGCCGTCCTTTTCCAGTGACTCGTCCGCCGGTAACAAGGAGCGAGGAAACACGATGTTGTTGCCGGGGTACTCCTCCATCGTGGCCTCGGAGAGCGGCGCTTGGAATTGGCCATACTCGCTGAGGTATGCCGCCAAACCTGC
The DNA here is from genome assembly GCA_050301735.1 of Polyangiaceae bacterium. GTDB lineage: Bacteria > Myxococcota_A > Polyangia > Polyangiales > Polyangiaceae > SZUA-265. Next base: position 2,606 of record JBNKZR010000349.1, read on the forward strand.
GCTCGAGCCTCGTGCCGGGGGGTTGACGGGGCCACACACGATGCGACCGGATTGGGCTTCGGTGAAGGCCTGCAGCCACTCGCCGCCCAAACGATCGCGGGCGTCGATCACCGCGACGGAGGCGCCCTCGGAGGCCGCCATGGCTTTGCCCCAGAGGTGCAGCAGTGACGTTCCTCGGGGCGCGACGACCAGGCGCACGCGCGCTTGCCCCTCCGCGATTGCAGACAGCGCCGCTTCGGAAACGCCGGCGGCAGGAGTCAGCGCCAGCACCACTTCGTCGTCATCGTGCAAGCCCAGGCTTTGGCAGTTGTCGACGAATGCCGTCGCGGAATCGACGCTCGCATCCACCAGGGCCCCCGCCAGGCTGAGTCGCGTCACGTGTGCTCCTTGGCAACGTTGAGCGTGCCCCGCAGTTCACCCAACGACCACGCCCCGAGAAACACGGCCAAGTAGGGCAAGGCTTTGGTCAGGTGCTTGCGCGTGTCCGAACGCTGCAGCGAGCCGCGAACGATCTTCGCACCGAAGACCAGCGGCACGGCAGGACCACCGAGCAATTGCACCCAACGACGCGTGGGGCTCATGGCGCGGGCGCGATCTTCGCCAAAGCGCGTGCCGTGACGGAAACGCTGAGAAGCGAACTCGCCGAGCGCGTAGCCGTTGTCGTGCACGCTCACGAGGGATGGATCGACCAGCAGGCGTTTGCCGTCTTTGCCCATCACGGCGTGCACCTCCGGCTCCCAGAAACCTTCGCGGTAACTCGCCGAGTACTTCTCCAGCGTGGCGCGGTCGTAGACGGCGTTGTCACCGGCGACATCCAACGTTTCGCGCGCTCCGAACGGGGGCGTGAAGTGCAAATAGCGCAGCAGGTGAATGGCCCAGTCCATCGCATCCGCGTCGGGAGCCGGTTCGAAGGAGCCTCCGACCGCGGCGTACGAGTCGAGATCCGCGTGCAGCAGACCGTCGACCCAACCGTCACCGGGCTGGCAATGGCTGATCGTCAGCGCGACGCGTTTGCCGTGTGCCGCATCGATGCCGTCTCGCCACAGGTGCGGGATCAGCGCGTCTTCCGAGCCGGCCAGGGTGCGCACGTGGGAGTAACCCGCACAGGCCTCCTCGACGCCCTGCTCTTGGGCGCCGTGGACGACGATCACTTCGACGTCCTGACGGTCACCGATCTGCTCGGCGAGACGGGTCAAGAGCCCCGGCAGCTTGGCAACGCCCGCGTGCACGGCCACGATGATTGAAAGCTCGATGCTCATATGCTGATCTCCCCTGGGTGCTTGCGCAGCCGCCGCAGAGCGCTGCGGGCCTCGAGAAAGGAGGCAAAGGCGACGTTGTCGCCGAACAACCGGTGCGCCGCGGGGGAGCGCAAGTAGTACGCGTCGATGCGCGGCAAGCACAAGGACATGGGGTATTCTTCCAGCGGTCCCATGTTCGTGGTGACGGCGAACTCGTAGTAGCGGCGTGCGGCTGACGCGACCCGGCGGTCGTAGTAACCGTAGGGGTAGGCCATCGCATTCGACGTGATGCCCAACTGCTGCTTCAGCGCCTGGCGCGGCTCACGGAGCTCCGTGTCCAGTTGCTCGTCGTCGAGCGCCCGCAAGTCCGGGTGTGAAACGCTGTGGGCGTGCATGCTCCAGCCGCCGTCGTGCAACGTACGCACTTGCTCCCAACTCATGATCGGGTTGACGGGAGCATCGGCGGGCTGGGTGGGCCAGCGGTTATCCTTGCCGACGTAGCCAGTGGTGACGAAGACGGTGGCCGTGGCGCCTTGGGCCTCGATCACTGGCCGCCCTGCATCGAACACCGATAGAAATGCATCGTCGAAGGTGAGCGTGACCAGGCGCTGTTCCGGACGGCTCTCGAGCATCTCTTCCAGCGAAACGATGGCGTGCCCCGAGCGCTTGATGGAGGATAGCAGCGAGTCGAGTTGCTCGGCACTCACCGACAGGACGGAGCCACTATCGTCCACCCCATGAAACATCAGTATGGCGCGCACCTGGGTTACTCCATACACCTCGAAAAAGACTGCTCGGCAAGCTCGGCACCGCGATCCCAAGTGAAGGTCGCGGCTCGGGCGAGCGCTCGCTCCGACAAGCGCTGCAATTCGGATGCATCGGAAAGACCGGCGCTCACCGCCCGCGCGATCGCGTCCTCGGAAAGCGGGTCGAAGAACACGCCGGCATCCCCCACCACCTCCGGCAAGCTGCCGCGACGACTGGCGAAGACCGGTGGCCCGCACGCCATCGCCTCGACCGCCGGCAAGCCGAAGCCCTCCCATAGGGAGGGAAAGACCAACGCCGCCGCACCGTTGTAGATCACGATCAGGTCTTCGTCGGAGATGTAGCCCGTGAAGTGAACCCGTGACTCGAGCAACGGGTTCTGGGAAACGAACTGATTGAGCTCCTGGTAGTTGTCGTAGAAGCCCTTGCCGGAGATGTCGCCGACGATGGCCAGGTGCGCATCGGGCTGGCTCTCGATGATCTGCGGCATTGCCTTGAGCAGCGTCATCAGGTTCTTGTGGGGGTTGAGCCCACCGACGTAGACGAGGAGCTTGGCTTGGGGCGGGATCTTCAGTCGCGCTCGGAGCTCGGCGTGGGGCTCGCTCGCGTCGTAGGCGCGAAACATGGGATCGGCCGCTTCGGTGATGATGTCCAAGTCCAGCGGGGAGACGTTCCAGAACCGCTCCAAGTCGTTGGCGGACGCTTTGGACACGGTCATGATGCGCTTCGCTTGGAGCTTCGCCATCAGGCACTTGGCCATCCACAAGCGCCGATTGCGCTGGGTCGGGAACACCAAGTCAGGGTAGCGCTCGGCGATGGTATCGTGAAAGGCCACCACGGTCGGCGTGCGCGAGAGCAACGGGAAGTAGGAGTAGACCGCCGGGAAGAAGAAGACGTCGAAGGCGTGATTGGCCGCCACGCGTGCCATGGCGTACAGATCGCCGACGGAACGCGAACCCTTGCCGACGGCAGCCTGCGTGATCGACTTCTCGGCGCGCGCGACGACCACCTCGACGTTGTCGGGCAGACTCTCGTCAGGGGGGCGATCGACCACCAGCGAGTAGCGGTAGGGGCATTGCCCGCTTTCGGCGCGGCGCGCCAAGGCGCGCACGAGCTCCCGCGTGAAGCGCCCGAAGCCGCGCTCGTTCCACCAGGTGGTGGCGTCAATCCCAACGTGCATGCTCTCAGCTCCAGTGCCGCTCGGCATCACCCGGCCCCGTGAGATAACCCAACGTCTCACCCAACGCCCACGCCGAACTCATCACGACCAACGACTGCACGGTGCTCGCCGATGTCTCGACCTGAGCGCGCTTGAGCGCACCCAGCCCTCGCTGCACCAAGGTCGCTGCAAGAAGGGGCGCAGCCGCGGCACGCAGCACACGCTCCTTGTAGTGGCCGTCCTCATAGCGATGACCGGCATACAGGCGCCCGTGGTGGAAACGATTGATCGGCTGAACGCTGCGCTCGTCGGTCGTGACACACTGAGCGCCCATCGCTTCCTCCAATCGCACCTTGCCGTCCGTCACGTGGGCACCATCGATCAGTTCCTGCACGACCTCCGTCTCGCGAAAGGCGTCGCTGTCGAGCGCGCCCACCGTGGACAGGGCGCTGCGCTTGAAGCTCATGTTGTTACCAGGCACCGAATCGGCGACCCCGCTCGGGCGGTTGAGGAAACGACCGTAATCCAACGCCACCAACGCTTTTTGGTCCGGACTCAACGCTTCGCCCGCCCCGAGCGTGCCCCCGATCGCGAGCGCGCGCGGGTACTTCTCGTGCAGGTCAGTAATCGCCTGACCCCAGCCGTCACAGGGCCGGGTCGTGTCTTCGATGAACGCGATGATGTCGCCCCGGCTCGCGGCCAAGCCCTTGGCGCGTCGATTGGGGATCGATGCGGCATCTCCGGGGCTGACCCACTCGATGCGATCGGAGGCAAGCGAGCGGTCGTCACAGACGGCGACGAGCTGTGCTCCCTCGGGCAGCACTCCCGGTTCCAGCAAGCGCTCGAGTAGGCGCTCGAGCGCTGCACCGCCGGCGAGGGGGACCGCGACGACGGACAGCTGACTCATTCGATTTCCACCAGAGAGTTGGCAGGACCCGCAGCATAACCCACCGCTTCGCCCACTGCCCACGCCACGCTGAAAGCACAAATCGCCGGCAGACTGCGGATCGTCGCCGAACGGTAGTCGGGCTTGGCGAAGGCAGCACGTGCCACACGACTGAGCACCAGCGGCGGCAACGCGCCCGAGAGCGCCGTGTACGCCAAGCGCTTCGTGCGATCGGACTCGTCGAAGCGAACCCCGGCGAAGTAGCGCGAGTAGTGGTAGCGCTGGGACATGAAGTAGCCGAAGCCGAAGTGCTTGCGGTGACCCATCACCACGTCACCCAAGCGCAAGAAGGTGTTGCCCTTGCCCAGCTCCTGGGGGTGAATGATCGATTCCCAGAACCCCTTGGTCAACAGCGCGCGGTCGACCCCGTCGAACACCGACTTGCGGTAGGCTATGTTCATCCCGGGGATGTCGTGGGTTTCGCCCGTTTCGAGCGGCGGCAAGTACTGGCTGTACTCGCACAAGAACGCCGCCCAATCGACGGTATCCTCGGTCATCACGTTGTCGACGGGCCCCCCCACGGCGACGATCCTCGGTGGCGCATCATCCAATGCCCGACTGAAGCGATCGATCCAATTGGGCGGAGGTACCGTGTGGTCCTCCGTGACGAAGATGTAGCGGCCCTGGGAGGCCTCGAGCGCCATGGTGCGCAGCTCCGGCAGCGTCGTGTCCGGCGAGGCGCGCAGCAACTTCACTTCCGGATACTCCCGCTCGATGCGCTCCGCGGTGCCGTCTTCGCAGCGGTCCGCGATGATCACCTCGTAGCCCAGGTCGGTGCGCTGGTGGCGAAGCGCCTGCAGGAGCGCGAACACCCACTCGCCACCATTGACGGAGCCCACGACGACGGAAGCAACGATGTCTTTCGTTGCTTCCCCCGACTTGGGGGCGCTCGGCTCGCTGCTCACGACTTTCCGTCCAGTCGCTTCAGCGAAATCGTGTTGTAGAGCCAAGCTACGACATAGCCGAGCAGACCACCGGTCAAGCATCCGTAGATCAGACCGACGAACGCACCGCCCCACGTGACGCTGTAGCCCGGATAGTAGTTGCCGAGCAGCGATAGATGCTGCCCGACGTTGGTACCGCCGCGAAGCACGAGCCACGCCGTTGCCAGAAAGAGTCCGACGCCGAACAGCGCTCCAAACACCACTCCCATCATCGAAGCCCTCAAGCGCGCGATCGCGGGCCTAATGACCTTCCATTGCTCATCATCCATATGCTGCTCCTAGAGAGTTGTTCACACGTGCACTCGGCGCGGACAATCGCCACGCCCTCAGCTCAGTCTCCCGACGAAAGCTCCATCGCAGATTCGGCTTCCGCGAGGCGAAGCAAACGTCGCTCGTGAAAACCGACCACGGCATTGATCAAGCTGGCAACGAACCAACCGATCGAAAACCCGAGAACGCCGCCCTCGACCAGGCCGATCGCCGCGCCCGCCCAAGAAACCTTGAAGCC